>DATAQW010000092.1:0-33330 GCA_036264445.1 Pseudacidobacterium sp. | reverse complement strand
TATTCCTTCTTGAGCTCTTCGCTCTTCGATGCGTCGTACTTCTGGTCAAGCGACTTGATCTGCCGCTCGAGCATGCGCATTGAGTCGACTGTCTTGTTGACCTTGTCGAGCAGCCGCTTGCGTTCCTGGTTCGTGTACTTCAGCTCGCGGATGATGCGGTGGCCGTAAATCCGTTCGCGTGCAATGGCCCAGCGCGTCTTGCGATGCTCTTTTGCCTTGGTCTTGGGATTAATCGATTCGAGCTTTTCTTCAAACGCTGCTGCCTTCTTCTGGTGCTTGACCAGCGTGTCGATCTTCGAGACCGTCTGCTTTACGCGGCCCTGTAGTATCTCTTCGGTGATTTCTTCTTCATCGAAGATCACCACTTCCTTGATGTTGCGGACGCCACGCTTCAGGTCTTCACCGAGCGCAACAATTTCGCGGATTACAATAGGCGAGCGCGAAATGGCCTTCATCACGCGCAACTGGCCGCGCTCAATGCGCTTTGCAATCTCAACTTCGCCTTCGCGTGTGAGCAAAGGCACTGTGCCCATCTCGCGCAGGTACATGCGGACGGGGTCGTTGGTTTTTTCAAGGGTGCCTGGAGTCAGGTCGAGCTCAACGTCTTCGCCTTCTTCGCCTTCCTCGTATCGATCGCCGCCAAACTTGGGGCCGCCCTCATCGAGCAGATCAATCCCTTGTGTACCGATCGTAGTGATCAGGTCATCGAGATCATCGGGGGAATTCAGGTCACCCGGCATCATGTCATTGACTTCGCCGTAAGTCAGGTAACCCTTTTCCTTGCCCGTATCAATCAGTTTCTGGATATCATCCTCGTACTTGTCTTCTATCGCCAAGCGAGTTTCCTCTCGGGAAAAATTCGGATCTTAGATTATGCTTGGATCGGACGAGGTGCGGTTGAGGCCATATCAGGCATTTCCCGTAGCGATCAGGTCGCAGGGTTAAAGGCGCACGTCCGCCAAAGACTTATAGAATATCACGGACAAGACTGCCTAACGCGCCAGATATCATACATTTCTCGTGTCCGCGCTTCTCTGATCCAATATAGTTAGATGTGGAAAACCAAAATTTGTTTCTTTTCCCTTGGAGTCATTGTTCGGCACGGTTGAAGTTGACTCACTCACACCGCAAAGCCGTCATCGGATCGACGGAGGAAGCCCGTCGCGCAGGCACCAGACAGGCTAGTAAAGCAACCGTAAGTAACAGAAAACAAGCTGCTAAAATCAATGCAGGGTTACGGCTGGCATTTTCAATCCAGCGGCCGATCAGGCGGCTCAATCCAAAGCTAAGCCCCAACCCGAGTCCGATACCCAATCCAACGCTTATTCCAGCCGAAGCCAGCACGGTTTTCAGGACGTCGCTCTTCTGCGCGCCCAGCGCCATACGGATACCGAATTCGTTGGTCCGCTGGACAACCGAATAAGAAACGACGCTGTAGAGGCCTACAGCCGCCAGCACCAGCGCGACGATGGAGAATGCCGCGAACAGCGCAGAAATCAGACGGCCCCGCGCCCATTCAGGCTCGTTCCTGATCCACGTCTCCAGATTGTCCACTTGCCCTCCTACCTGCTGATCGGGATCGACGTGGGTTATCTGCTGGCGAATGCTGTACAGGATGGACTGCGGAGGTGTCCGGCTGCGAACGAGGATCTGTATTTGCATCCACATCACCGTGCCGTAGGGCATGTAAATTGCCGGCTTGACTGGCTTGTCAAGCCCGTCATTCAGTGAATCGGCAACTACCCCGATGATCTGTAGCCAGCCATCGGCTCCGGGCACCGTGAGGGTATAGGGAGGTTCATTCTTTTGGTTTGGCACTTTCAACGAATGCCCAAGCACGTCGCCATTTGGGTAAAACCGCTTGACAAAGCTCTCATTGACGAGCGCGAGCAGCGCGCTGTGCCCTATCTCTGCCTGGTTCCATATGCGTCCCTGCAGCAATGGTATGTGAAGAGTACTGAAGTAGCCGGGATCAATGTAGTTCATGCGCGCGGTCTGTCCTTCAATCGAAGGATTCGGCGCTTTCCCCAGCAAGTCGAATCGCTCTTCGTCTCCGCTGCTGGGAGGAGTGGCATTTGCCGAGATTCCGGTCGAGACAACATCGGGCAGCTCGGCGATCTTCGCCCGGAGCTGCTCGAAATAATTCATGCGCGCGGCCCAGTTCGTGTAAGTGTTCTCATGAATCGGGATGCCGACGGAGATCACATTGTGCGGGTCATAACCCAGGCGAACGCGCATCAAGTTGAGGAAACCATCAATAGCTGCGCCTGCAGCGGTCATCAGAAGCAGCGTCAGCGCAATCTGACCGGCAATCAGCATGCCATGCACGCGTTTCCCGCGTACGCTCCCAGCAACCTTTCTCGTGCCTGACTGCATAACCTGGCCAATCTCGGGCCGGGTCATTTGCAGGGCTGGGAACAATCCAAAGAGCACGCCTGTCAGGACCGCCAGTCCCACGCTGAACAGCAGCACTGGCAGGTTCACGCTGATGTCCGCGTCTGATGGAAAGAAATTACGCGGCAGCCAGGCCACGATCAGATCGAGAATCCGATAAGCAAGCACGATGCCAAGCCCGGCTCCGGCGAGAGACAGTATCAGCGATTCGGTCAGCAGCTGACGCACAATGCGGACCCCGCTCGCACCCACTGCGGCGCGTACCGCAAATTCATGCTGGCGCGCCGTACCCCGGGCCAGTAGAAGGATGGAGACATTGCCACAACCGATCGCCAGCAACATAGCAACGGCAGCAAAGAGTATGTACAGGGTCCCGCCCAGCTGATGGATGGTCCAATAACTCAGCTCACGCACATCCACCTTGAACTTGGGCGGAAAGTGAGTTGGTGTCTCTTTGGCGAAGCGCTCCATAAGCGGCTGCAATTCGGAATCGGCAGCAGCCTGGGTGACTCCTGGCCGCAGCTTGATGACCGTGCCGAAGGAGAGGGCCTGGTCGGTGGTGAGCTTCTGAGGAAGATAGACGTCAGCGTCCCAACCCCAGGTAAAGTGCGGACGGGTAACACCAATGATGGTGTACTTCTTGTGGACCAGTTCGAGCGTCCTGCCGATAACTTTGGAATCGCCGTTGAACTGCCAGAAACGGTAGTTGAGCATGACAACAGGTTGTGGCTCTTGTCCTTCCGCCGAATCAGAGGGCCCTAGATTGCGACCCAGCAACGGAGGCACTCCCAACAGGGGAAAGGTGTCGCCGGTTTGCGTATAAGCCACGACATCTTCTGGCACATCATGCCCAGTAACGGTCAGATTCCAATTGTTCCATGCTGCGATGTTTTCAACAGCACGAGCCTGCTTTAGCTCGCGTATTTGAGGTCCAGTAATCCATGCGTTCCAAAAATTTCCATACGGGTCACTGATGCTGAGAGAGACGAGACGGTTGAGGTCCGCGTATGGATACGGATGCAGCAGCACGCCGTAAATCACGCTGAACACCGATACGGTTGCTCCTATCCCCAACGCCAGCGAAAGAATCGCGGTAAGCGCAAACCCGGGATGGCTGCGCAACTGGCGCAACGCATAACGGATGTCCTGAGAAAAGGTGTGCATTCTGAATCTCCTTTCACTCACAACGCAACGCGGTCATTGGGTCGACGGACGAGGCCCGTCGCGCGGGCAGCAAGCAGGCCAGCAGGGCGGCTAGAAGCAACAATGAACAAGCACCCAAGATCAACCATGGGTTATAGCTGCTGTTTTCAACCCAGCGGGTGATGACTCGGTTCAATCCGAAACTCAGTGCCAATCCAACTACTATGCCCAAGCCAACGCTCACTCCAGCCGAAGCCAGCACGGTTTTTATGACATCGCTCTTCTGCGCACCCAGAGCCATGCGAATCCCGAATTCATTTGTTCTCTGAACAACCGAATAGGAGACAACGCTGTAGAGTCCCACTGCGGCTAAAACCAGCGCAAGTACAGAAAAAACGGCAAAAAGTACAGAAATCAGTCTGCCTCTCTGCCATACCTGCTGGTTCCTGATCCAGCTTTCGAGAACTCCATCGTCCCAAAGAGTGGCCTGCTGGTCAGGATTCACGGAGACGATCTGCTGTTTGACGCTGTGAAGAATGCTGCGCGGGTCGACCCGGCTGCGCACCAGAATCTGCGTCCACATCCACATGTTTAGCGAATATGGCAGGTAGATCGAGGGCCTGACTGGCTTGTCCAGGCCATCGTCGAGCACGTCCGCAGTCACCCCGATAATTTGCAGCCAGCCATCACTGCCGGGCGCATCCAGCCGGTTGGGAGGCTCGTTTTTCAGAGAAGGAACTTTTACCGAGTGTCCCAGAATATCGCCATTCGGATAGTAATGTCGGGCGAAAGCCTCATTCACAACGGCCATCGGCGCGCCATGCGCTAGCTCTGTCCCATCCCACAGCCGCCCTTGATGGAGCGGAATTTGCAGAGTGCTGAAATAGCGCGAGTCGACGAAATTGACGCTTGCTTTCTGGTCGTCTGTCGCGGTTTTTCCTAGCAGCTCGAAGGGCTGATCCCAGCCGCTGTCCGGAGGGGTTGCATTCGTCGAGATGCCCGTTGAGACAACATCCGGCAGGGTTGCAATCTTCTCGCGAAGCTGCGTGAAGTAGTTCATGCGCTCTGCCCAGGTAGGAAAAGTATTTTCGTGAACAGGTATGCCGACGGACATGACATTGTGCGGGTTATAGCCAAGGTTTACCCGCATCATGTGCACGAAGCCCTCGATAGCAGCACCAGAAGCAGTCAGCAGCAAAAGAGTCAAAGCAATTTGTCCGGCAATGAGCACATTGTGCAGATGTTTGCCGCGAACGCTGCCGGCTGCTTTCCGCGTGCTCGCTTGCATGACCTGGTTGATTTCCGGCCGCGCAAATTGCAGTGCGGGAAAGAGGCCGAACAGTATTCCAGTGAACAATGCGATGCCCACGCTGAATAGCAGAACAGGCAGATTCAGGTGGAAATCTGCCTCATTCGGAAACGAATCATGCGGCAAGCGCGCGATCATGAGGCCGAGGCCCCGATAAGCCAGAAGCACTCCGAGTGCGGCGCCAGTGAGCGCAAGCAGCAAAGACTCGGTCAGAAGCTGCCGGACGATTCGAAACCCGCTGGCTCCTACTGCTGAGCGAACGGCAAATTCATGCTGACGGGCTGTGCCCCGGGCCAGTAGCAGGATGGAAACATTCCCGCAGCCGATGGCCAGCAGCAGTCCCACCGCACCAAAGAGGACGTAAAGAGTCTTGGCGATCCGGTGGTTCACCCAATAGTCCAGGTTTTGTATTTGCAGCTTGTATTGCTTGGGAAAATGGTCCGGCGTCTGTTTCGCGAACTGCTGGAAGTAGGTCCGCAGTTCGGCCTCAGCCGCAGCCTGCGTCACGCCGGGTTTGAGCTTGATCACTGTTCTGTATTGTTCTGTGACAGAGGAAGACATCTTCAGCGGAAGATACACATCCGGCCCCATGAAATCAGCATGGGGCGGCATAATACCGATCACGTTGTAGGTCTTATGCACGAGCTGTATCGTTTTGCCAACGATGGACCGGTCACCGTTATAGTGACGTTTCCAGAACCGATAACCCAGAACAACGACAGGTTGCGGGTCCTGGCCGTCGGGAGCATCAGACGGAACAAAGTACCGCCCGGCCATGACAGGCACGCCGAGCATCGGGAATAAGTTGCCTGTGAAATACATGGCCTGGACATCTTCCGGGACATCACTACCGGTAATGGTCAGGTTCCAGCCGTTAAAAGCAACCACGTATTCGAGTGATTTGGCGTGAGCCAGTTCACGCGTCTGCGGGCCATTGAGCCCATAGCCTTGTTGGTTTTCGGATTTATCCAGCAAGGCTATGTTGGCGATACGGCTCGCGCCGGCATACGGCCAGGGATTCATCAACACCGCATAAATGATGCTGAACACCGATACGGTTGCGCCAATTCCAAGCGCGAGGGAAAGAATCGCGGTAAGCGCAAAGCCAGGGTGACTGCGCAATTGGCGGAGCGCATAACGGATGTCTTGCAGAAAGGTGTGCACAGGCGCCTCCGGGAAAAGAGACTGTGGCCCCGATTATGAATGGGCAATTCCCAGTCCACTGGAGGCGTTAGCTAAATATCTGATTTAAAAAGTTAAAGATATGTAGAGACATCGAGCCGGTGTCCATTCGCGAACTCAGGCGTTCATAAATGGACAGGAGGAATCAAGCCAGGACACAGCGTTGCTGACCTGGTTCGTTGGTAATTGGTTCAACTTGCCACAGCTACCAGCGGGAGCGAAATCCGAAACCACCAAACTTGGCCACTGAGAATGGTGCGCCTTCAGATACTTGTTTACGGCTTGCAAGTTCACAACTTTTTGCAATTTGTTGCGATATTGTGACATATCGCCGGATTTCCTGATCTATCCTCAGTCCGATGGTGATGGGGTTTGCCTTCAGAAAGCGCGCATATGTCGAAGTTTCAAGGTCATAGGTGGTCTGAGCGGCCGCGCATATTAATGATCATGCTGGCAGTCATGCTGCCCGCGGCGGCGCTTATCGGGTTCGAGCTGTATCACCTTAGACAACTGCAGCGGGAGAAAGTGATTGAAGCGGCCTTTCAAAGGTACTATCAACAGGTCCTCGCCATTGCTGAGAAGCAGATTGACGAGCGTGCATATGAGATAGCGGACGAAGCCAGGCAGAACTTTCCCGACGTAAGCGACCCTAAAGAAATCGATGCATTCCTCGCAGCTCACCCTGATATTGCGCACGCATTTCTGTGGACCGGAAAGGACGATTTTATATTCCGGTCCCAGGGTGGCCGAATGAATGATCGTCAATTCTGCTCAGAAACCCAGACAATGGCATCGGATTTTGCAATGTGGTGGGATGTTGACGGCCCAAGCTATATCTCCAAGCTAAAGAAGTATGAGGCGAAAGAAGGCAAGCGCGTCATTTTCAGCGATCATTGGGTAACCAGAGGCGACAAGATGCAATATCAATCTCTGGTGCTGTTCCTGCCGCGCGGTTCCACGCCGGAACATCCAGCACTAGCCGGGTTCGTCTATGACACTGACTATTTAAAGAACAGCTTCTTCCCGCAGGTTTTGAATGAGGTGCTTCCAGACCAGCGCCACGATGATCCTTCTCCTGCCCAAACAGCAATCATGGCCCACACCGAAAAAGACGATGCTCCTTTTGCAACTTCGAGCTACTGGGATGGCGGACCACCTGAAGTGGAGCGGTCTTTCGAGGATGTTTTTCCCGGCATGGTTCTTGGAATCAAACTGCACGGGACCACAATCGCGAACATCAGCGATCGCTTCTTGCGCACCAGCTTCATCACGCTTGGCGCACTTTCGCTGTTGATGGGCGCAGGAGTCGTCCTGACCTACCGCAACGTGGCGCGCGAACTCGCATTGGCAAAGCTGAAATCCGACTTCGTCTCCAATGTCTCCCACGAGCTTAGAACTCCACTCGCCCTCATCCGCCTTTACGCAGAAACTCTGGAACTAGGACGCATTTCAAATTCAGGAAAACAGCAGGAGTACTACGAGATCATTCGCAAGGAAAGCGAGCGATTAACTTCGCTGATCAACAATATTCTCGACTTCTCCCGCATCGAGTCTGGCAAGAAAGAGTACAACTTCCGGGAAACGGACGTGGCTGATCTTGTGCGCAGCACGCTTGAATCATATCGCTTTGAAATTGAGCAGAATGGCTTCAGGTTTGAGCAGAAGATCGAGAAGGACGTTCCGCCCCTGATGGTGGATCGCGAAGCGATTGCCCGTTCGCTGCTGAACCTGGTGAACAACGCGCTGAAGTACTCTTTCACGGAGAAATATCTCGGAGTGAACCTCTACCGTCACAACTGTGGCGTCAATCTCGAAGTGGTGGATCACGGAATTGGAATTCCGGTGAAGGACCATCTCAAAATTTTCGAAAAATTTTACCGTGTAGGCGATCCATTAGTGCATAACACAAAGGGTAGCGGCCTGGGCCTGTCTCTTGTGTGCCACATTGTGCAGGCCCATGGCGGCGAGGTAACAGTAGAAAGCGCTCCTGGAAAGGGAAGCAAGTTCACCATCACTTTGCCATTTCATCAAACAAACGAGGCAACCGCATGAAACAACAAGAAAAAACAAAGGCAGCCGAAACCAGTACGGCAAAGATTCTTGTCGTGGAGGACGAACCCAATATGGTGGCCGGACTCCGCGACAATTTCGAGTTTGAAGGCTATGAAGTCATCACTGCAAATGATGGAGTCGAAGGGCTTCAGCGAGCGCTGGAAGAGGCTCCAGATCTGGTGGTGCTGGACGTCATGATGCCGCGCATGAGCGGATTGGAGGTTTGCAAACAGCTGCGGGCAAAGCGCGCCTCCATTCCGATCATCATGCTGACTGCCCGTGGCCAGGAAGTCGACAAGGTGGTGGGGCTTGAACTAGGAGCGGATGACTACGTAACAAAGCCATTTTCGATTCGCGAGCTGCTGGCGCGGGTGAAAGCCATCCTGCGGCGTACAGCGGCCATTCCCAAGAATCAAGACCAACATTCCTTCGGTGATGTGGAAGTAGACCTGCGCCGTTGCCGGGTACTTAGATCAGGCAAGGTGCTCGATATCTCTTCAACAGAGTTTGAGCTACTCAAATACTTCATTTCTCATTCCGGTGAAACTCTAAGCCGCGATCGTCTTCTCGAAGAGGTTTGGGGGTACGAGAATTTTCCGACTACGCGCACTGTGGATACTCACCTTGTGCGTCTGCGCCAGAAACTTGAGCCAGATCCCGAACAGCCGCAATACTTCCTTACTGTGCACGGAACAGGCTACAGATTCGTTGGTTAGCACGATCAAAATTTGAATTGAGGTGAAGCGTGAACGTGGAAGGCATCATGCCATTAGCCGACGGCGAGTACCAGAATTGGAACGCGCTCCCGTCTCCACCGGCCTCATCGGTTGCACCACTGATAGCGAACGCATCACTACAGGACGAGGTCAACTTACTCCTGCGTGAAAAGCTTGACCTTCATTCGCAGTTATTCGAGGCTGCACAAATCCAGCGAAAACTGAGTGGCCCCCGCTTGTTGCGTCATGGCAAATTACAGTTCGCAAGCGAGGTTTTCGCGGCACGCTTTCTCCCCGGTGATTTCGTCACATTCACGCAGATCGGTTCCACGGTACTTGTCGCCCACGGAGACATCGCTGGTAAGGGTATTGCGGCAGGAATGTGGTTCACAAATCTGGCCGGGCTTTTGCAAAGCTATAGCGGTCCCGATTCCGACCCGGCAAGGATCGCCTCGGAAGTGAATCGCCATCTCTGCTATCTGCGGCCGGTCGCGCCATTCGTGACGGGAATTCTCGCGCAAATTGATTGCGATCAGGGATCATTGACCTATTGCAACGCCGGCCATTTTCCGCCATTGCTGCTACGCGCTGATGGGCAAATCGAGCTGCTCGACAAGGGCGGCCCATTGCTGGGCGCTATTGAGCACGCGGATTTCCATTCTGAGACGATGATTCTCGAGCCCGGAGATACGCTTGTTGCATATTCTGACGGCGTACTCGAATGCCGCAACCCTTCAGGAGAAGAATTCGGATCAGAGCGGCTGCAGGAAACACTACGACGTGCGGAACAGCAGTCAGCGCAAACGAAGCTCATGATGCTCCTCGCCACTTTGCAGGACTTCGCGAACGGCAGTCCCCTGTGCGACGACGTCAGTCTCACAGTGATCCAGCGCGACGCACTTTGACCCGCTCACAGATTTGCGGGAATAAGAATGTTCTGATTGCGCTTCATAAAAAATAAGGCTTTGCGCTAAGTAAAAAAGAGGAAGCGGAGTTCCGCTCCCTCTTTTTTGTACGCACTGAAAAAAACTACTTCTTCGGCGGGGCAATGATGTCCTTTGCGGACTTGGCTACACGGAACTTCACAACGGTCTTTGCCTTGATCTTGATCTGCTCGCCAGTCTGAGGGTTGCGGCCGATGCGCGCTTTGCGCTCTGCCTTTACCAGGCGTCCGAGTCCGGGAATCACGAACAGGCCGTTCTTCTTCGTCTCCTTGATCGCCGTTTCCGCAAGCAAGTCAAGAAACGCCGCCGACTGCTTGTTGGTGAGTTCCAGCTTCTCCGCCAGATGACGGACAAGGGCTGTCTTGGTCATTCCAGTTGCCATTTTTTTAAATCCTCCTGGTTCCTTTTTTCGCTTTCCCAGAACCCTAGAAATCTGATCTAGCTGGTTTCGCGTGCTTCGGTTTTCTCATTCCGCCGTTGTGGATTTTCCCGCGCGATAGCCGGAAAACCCTGTATCCATGCGGGTCCTGAAAAAACCCTACCGCCGTTTACCTTGCGACTTTTCGCAAACTTTGTCAACGGCAAAAGCCCTGTTTCCACAGGTTTTTCCTAGATTATTTCAGGTTTTTGCCCGAATTTGTCCTATTTTTGTGGATTTCTCGCAATTTTGGCCGGAATCGAACACGCGGAAAGCCTTGTCACGAGCGGCTGAGAGCACTTTCCACAGCAGTGATGACAGGTAGTGTAGTCTTGGCCGCCGCCTCCGTCTACATCAGTTTGAAGATGTATTGCCGCTTCTTTTCCACATCGCGCTGGAAGGGCCGGTTTAGGAAATCGACAATCGGCGCAGCCATGCGGAAGCGCGTCACAATCTCCTTCACCAGCGTTTTTTTAAGCCCGACCTCCGCTGGCAGACGTGCCAGAACACCCCACTGTTGCTGTCGGATGAGGTCAATGCCAGGATGGTCAGCAGGAAAACCTTTCGGCGGACGCGTGAGCGCGTGAACATCAATATCGAGATCCATCAGTTTGCGCAGCTTCCTGTCATTCAAAAGACGCTGCAGCTCTTCGTGGTGCTCAAGCAGCTGCATTCTGATGGCAAGCAATTGCTCGCGTTGCGGCATGTAGATGCCTGCTGCGATCAGAACTTCAGCCGGAGAAAAGTGGAAGTAATATCCGCCGCCGGAGGTTTTTTCCAGGCCCACGCGGGTCCACCATGCTGAAACGTGTGTTTTGTAGGGCGTCTTATCCGCGGAAAAGCGCGTGTCGCGATAAATGCGCATCATGCTCTTTTCTGCTGGACGCACATGCGCGGGCGCAAAATCAGTCATCGCGTCGGTCACCTGGTCGATAACTGCGAGCATGGGATGCTTCAATTCGCGCTCAAAAACATCACGCCTTGCCTGAAACCACTCGCGTTTATTATTGCGCTTGAGACCGCGCAGAAACTTCAGCGCCTCTTCATTGAAATAGGGTTTCGCAACTTCATGAACAACGGGTTTTGTGCTGGCCTTCGGCATATCCGCATTGTAATGTTGCTTTGTGGCGGAAGTGTTATCCTCAACAGCCATGCGAAGTTTTGTTCTGTTCGTTTGTCTGATCACTGGGGCAGTAGCAGCGCAGCAATCGCCTTCAGCTATCGATGTTCCATCCGGTGCACGACTTCTTTTCGAAGCCAAAGGCGATGGCGTGCAGATTTATACCTGCTCCGACGGCAAGTGGACGCTCAAAGCTCCTGATGCCAGGCTTCTCGACGCAGAAGGAAAAGCCATCGGCGCACACTTTACCGGGCCTACATGGAAGCTGAATGACGGCAGTGAGATCAGAGGCAAAGCAATTGCGAACCAGGCTTCGCCTGAAGCAGGTTCGGTGCCATGGCTGCTGCTGCAGGCATTACCCAATAGCGGCTCAGGAAAATTCGCTGATGTGACGTTGATCCGTCGAACAGAAACGCATGGTGGCGCTGCGCCGCAGCAACCCTGCACCAGCGGAGAAACGCGCATTCCCTACACAGCAACGTACAGTTTCTATAGCAAATAATCGCAAAAGTCAGACACCCATCCTCTACAATCCGAAGCATTACAAAATGCTCAGATTTAGCCGCTATATCCTCGCAGGCTTCCTGCTTGCTTCCAGCATCACAGCGCAGACGAAGGCGCCTATCAACACGCAGGGGATTCAGTCTTTCTATGAAGCTGGACTGCGCCGCAATGGAGTCGTCGGCAGCAGCCTCGTTCTTATTCGCAACGGCGAAGTTGTCTTTCATGATTATTATGGCCGTCAGAGTGAGACGCAGCCTGTGGATGAAAATACAACGTATCACTGGGCATCGGTCACCAAGACATTCACCGGCATTGCGATCATGCAGCTGCGTGACCGGAGCTTGCTTTCGCTCGACGATCCGCTCATCAAGTACATCCCCGAACTCGCTGCTGTTCACAATCCCTATGGTCCGGTTTCAGCCATCACGATACGCGAAGCCATGTCGCACTCTACAGGGTTCCGCGACGCGACCTGGCCCTGGCGCACAGAAGACTGGCAACCCTTTGAGCCGACGCAATGGTCGCCGATTGTTGCCATGCTGCCCTATACCGATGTGAAATTCCAGCCGGGATCACGCTTCAGCTACTCCAACCTGGCCGTCGTTTTTCTTGGCAAAATCATTGAGCGGCTCTCCGGAGACCAGTACGAGGTCTACATGGACAAGAACATCTTCAAGCCGCTTGGGATGGACCGCACGTACTTCGACCGAAGCCCCTATCATCTGTTGCGATACCGCTCGCACAGCTGGGACCTGAAAGACGGCAAACTCACAGAAGATCCATTCGACTTTAATACCGGCATTACACGATCGAATGGCGGTATTAATTCGCCTTTTCCTGACATGATCAAGTACATCCGCTTTCTTGTGGGCGATCCAGCGCATCAGGTCGAGTACGACGCCATCCTGAAGCGGTCTTCGCTCGAGGAGATGCGGAAGCCCCTTCTGCCGGTCACCCCTGACGATGATTTCCCCTCACGCGCAGGCGCGCACGATTATGTAGCAGCGAGCTTCTTTGTGCACCAAGACGGAGGTTTAACGCTGGTGGGTCATCCGGGATGGCAAAATGGATTCCGCAGCCAGATCAACGTTGATCCAGTCAGCCGCAGCGCCTACATTGTGAACTACAACACCGATGCGGAGGACGCGAAGCAGAATACCCGCAGATTTAACATCGAACTGCGTGATTACCTCATCGACCACTTTTTCCGTCCGGCAAGCAGGTAAGTAAATCTTTTCAAACTTCGACTTGACTCGTCTTGCCGGAGATAATCCAGCTACTTGATTGTTACCGCCAGCTGCAGTGTGTGGGTTGTGACCTGTCCCCCGTTGTTTGAGTAAGCGGTCACAGTCACTGTATAGGAGCCGGGCGTTGTGCCTGGAGCGGCCGCTGGCGGATGCTTCAAATATCCGTAGCGTTGCGAGCAGGCAGTCAGTCCCGACATGCTGGCCAGCAGAAGCAGTGCAACGCCCATAAGCCGCAGGCCTGAGCGGTGACGCATCGCGCCGATTCCAGCGAGGACAAGTACACCGGGAAAGATCACCGCGTAGGCGATATGCGAGGCATTGCCTCCGAAGGGCAGCCCTTCATTCAATCCTGTAGCGGAAGTAGTCTGGATTTGCAGCGTGCTGGTGACAGCTGCTCCGTTACTTTGAGGAGTAACAATTTGAGGCGTAAAGGTTGCGGTACTCGCGTTCGGCAGTCCGGACACTGCTAGCGTAACCGACTGAGTAAATCCATTTTGCGGAGTTACTGTCAGGATTACTGTTCCGTAGTCGCCGGGATTCAGCGAAAGCGAGGTTGGATTGGCTGAGATGGCAAAATCAGGAAGTCCACTCGATGACTCAGCCTGCACATTTGCAGTGGCAGAAGCGGAAGCAGCATGACTCACGCTCCCTGAGTACACGGCTGTGATTTGCGTTGCGCTGGCCGACAGCGAATCGAGCGTGAGCGTGGCCGTTCCGTTCTGATTTACAAAGGCAGAGCCAAGCGATGTGTTACCGCTCATAAAGCTGACCGTCCCGTCAGTAACAGCCGCTCCGGTTGGATCTTTCACGGTGACTGTCAACGTGGTTTTGGTGCCATCCTTCGTGACAGAAAGGCTAGTCCGGGTACCGATGGTCTGGCTATGGCCCTGAGGAAGAACCAGAAGAAGAGCCAGCACCATGGTTAGATATGCGCTATGTGTGACGGCGGCTGGGAACTTCCATTTCCAAATACGGGATTCCCAGACTGCGCGGTTTTCGCGGGCTGGGGCGGAGATGCTGGTACGTGACTGCACACTCATTCTTCTGGTTCTCTACCCTTTTTTCAGCGGAAAATCTTTGTAATACCCAATTGTATCTGCGCGGCGCAAAAACGGCGATGCCGTGCTCGGGCGCACCTGTTAGACGTGGGAATTTCAAATTGGCGATATTGGCCGCCGGAATCATTCGATATGGCCAAGAATGAACTCAACTCGCGTGTTTACTGGCGCATGGGGTATTTCAACCAGATCATAACCCAATCCGGCATAAACCTCTCGAATGACTCTGTAGACAACGAGCGAATCATCAAACGTCTGTTTGCGCTCCGAGTCGGTTTCATAAATCTCTTTCCAAGGCGGAGCCAGAAAGACCGTGCGGTTATACTCATGTTGTTGTGCCTGCTGGTAAGCTTTGTCCGGCAGTGCAAGATTCGCCAGTCGATAGTGGGCTACGGTATCGGGAATTCCGCGATCAAAAAAAGTCGTTTTTCCTGCAGCCTCGTGCTCGATGTAGTCGGCAACCGACTGGTCAAGCATAAGCGAAGAATAACGTTCCAGGTTCAACCATGGAACTGCATCAGCGCCGGTCTTCACTTGTTCCTGAATGATTTGGCGTGCGGCCTCACGCACGCAGGCAAAACCACGGCGCTGCAGTTCATTGAGAATAGCAGTCTTGCCGACACCAGGACCGCCTGTGAGAACGAACAGGCGGTCATTTGAGAGTGTTTTGTTGTAAAGAAGCATATGAGACTGAGTACTTCCTGGTCGTCAGAATAACGGCCAGCGCGAAAGCAGCAATCGGCACAGTATGGCGGTGAAGTCGCGTGTGCCTGAACGGCCAGTCCTACATGTTGGTGTGGCCGGCTCGCATCTCTTCGTTGAACGTTGGCTTTGTGATGTCGAGTGCAGCATGCAGCTTTGCGTGGTACTCATCAGTGCTTGCAGTCAGCACCGGTGTTGCCGCGGCGTAATCTTCCGTCAACGCAAGCAGTCCCTGCTTCGCCAGATCGGCGGCCATACGCATCAGCTCTTCCGGAGTGGTGTTCAGGTACTGCGCATCGCGCGGATCAGCGATCCAGACCGGCTGGCTGTTTCCAAGAACTCCGGAGAGCCAATAGGTCTTCAGCTTCAGAAATTCGAGGCGTGACTGATCGTTTGTGTCGGAGAAGAAGAACTTCTTCTGCCAGCGGCTGTAATAACGCGTGGTTACAGGAACCGGCTGGCGGTTACCGCTCTTAAGCAGTTCCAGCTGGCCTTGGTCGAAGGTCTTGCGGATTGCATTGTAAATGAATGTTTCTGCGTAAGGCTGCTCAGGTGCGGCTACGATTTCCGCAAATGTAACCGTCATGCTGGCAGATATTTTCGCGTGGAGCGGTGAGGCAGTACCGTCCTCAAGATGCGCAACACCATGGACGATGTAAGTGTCGGCGCCCGAGGTTGAGCGATGGAATGGCCAGCCAAATCCGCTGAAGCTCATCGGCAGTCCTTCGAGCGTCACATACGTATCGGGGCGCGGATTGCGCAAACGCCTGGCGGCTTCGCGCAGATGCGAGGTCATTTCCGGCAGAAGCTCGGGCTTTTGGAAATCAAAAGGGTCACTCAACTCAAGCTGTAAAGACCGCGCTGGAAGCGCGTCTGGCGACAACGCCAGCTTGAATTTGGCTGTCGGATGGTTGTTGAAATCTGCGCCTGCTTCTGAAGAAAGGACAACTAGACCGGCTTCACGCGCGGCCTTCTCCAGCATGGCGGTCAAAGCTGTTTGGAGGTTCGTGCTCATCACCCTTTATTTTACTGGCCGCGCCTTGGATTCGGAAAACGGGCTGCTTGTTTTGCTTGGACGGAATGCCGCGAATCGCGTATATCAATCTGGAGATGAGCCGCGCCATCACCATCATGGGAAGTTTCGTTGCCGATGTAGCCTTTCGCACATCTGCTATGCCGCAGTGGGGAGAAACACTAATGGGCACATCGTTTCGCCTGGGGCCGGGCGGCAAAGGCTCGAACCAGGCTGTCGCTGCTGCGAGACTCGCTGGCAATGTGAGCTTCGTAAGCAAACTGGGCAGCGATGCGTTTGGAGAAATTGCGCGACGGCTCTATCGCGAAGAAGGGATTGAAACCAGCTGCGTATTTGAATCTCAGGAAGAAGCCACGGGAGCGGCAGCCATTCTCATTCATGAATCAAAAGGAGAAAACGGAATCATCGTCGTTCCGGGAGCGTGTTTTCACCTGACAGACCAAGAATTGCGTAAAGCAAGTAAGGTCATTGTCCGTTCTGTTGTTTTCCTTACACAGCTGGAGCAGGACCTTGCAGTCGTGGAACGTGGCCTCCGCTATGCGCATGATGCCGGCGTCACTACAATTCTGAATCCCGCGCCCGCCGCCAAACTGCCTGATTCAATTTATCCACTGTGCGATTTCCTGACGCCGAACGAATCCGAAGCATCCGCGCTTACAGATATTCCGGTGAATGATACAAACGGAGCCGAACGTGCCGCCGATGTGCTGCTCGCTCGGGGTGTACGGCTGGTCCTTGTGACACTGGGAGCAAATGGCGCTTTCCTGAAGACGCAAGATGGAGCGAAGCATATTCCCGCAATCGATGCGGGATCTGTAGTCGATACAACTGGCGCTGGCGACGCATTCAATGGCGGCCTTGCGGTTGCGCTGGCCGAAGGCATGAGCGCTGAGGATGCAGTAAGATTCGGCTGTGCTGCGGCTGGGCTTTCCGTCACACGGCATGGGACTGCGCCATCGATGCCACATCGCGCTGAGGTAGATAAGCTCCTGATGCGGAAAGCATAGGAATGCCGCTATTCACGTAGCGCGCGATCTATGGCCAATTTTTCAGCAGTCAGTCTGACGACAGATGTACTGTCCCCTGTCCGCTCCGCTTCTGCAATCGCTGCTCGAAGCTCGCGCTGTCGGCGTTGAAGATAACGGTGGCGAAGCGTCTCCAGTGCAGAAGCGATGTGCTCGGTGTCCAGCGGAGAAAGCTCGCCCATCAGCGTCTGTGCAAGAAGGCTACGGCCTGCCGGATCATCGACGGCATCGATTGGTTCCTGCGAGTTCCTGTGTCGCAGTTGCTTCAGGACCTGCGTAGCCGTTACCCCTTCAAAATAGGCCTGGTTTGCATCGAATCCTGTTGCCGCTGCCTGGAAAATAGCATCGGACAATGGCATGGCCAGAGCACGTAGCATTACTTTTTCCGCTTCACTGATGGCAAAGGCCGCATTTGAGAGCGAATCGCGCCGTTTGGCGGCGGCTTGCTTCAGTTCTTCGCGCACCAGCGCAGAATCTATGCCAATTTTCTGCGCGGCATCTGCTGCAAATTCATCACGCGCGATGCGGTTGGGCACGCGCCGGATGTGAGGCAGGAGGAAATTGAGTCCTTTGACTTTCGCATCAGCTGTGATCGGAGGAAAAAGCTGCCGCGCACGTTCAATCAGGTAATCAGAGTGACGTTTCGCGCCGCGCAATGCTGCTAGATATGCCTGCGTACCATGTTCGCGGATATAACGGTCGGGATCGAGTCCGCCATCGAGCGCGACTACGCGGACTTCAAACCCTTCTTCTGTCAGCAGAGCGATAGATTTTTCAGCGGCATTCGCGCCAGCCGTGTCGGGATCGAAATTTACAATGACCCGCGTTGTATAGCGGGCAAGCAATCGCACCTGCGCTTCAGTAAATGCTGTGCCGCTGGTGGCGAGCACGTTCTTCACTCCAGCGAGATAAGCGGAGATACAGTCCATCTGGCCTTCAACAAGTACAGCGAACCCTGTCTCACGAATCGCCTGGCGCGCTTTATCAAGATTGAAGAGCACATTGCCTTTTGTATAGAGCGGCGTCTCAGACGAGTTGAGATATTTCGGTCCAGCTTTTTCTCCCGCTTCAAGCGCCCTCGCTGTGAAGGCAATCACGCGTCCCGACTCATTCGCAATAGGAAACGTAACGCGTTTGCGGAAGCGCGAATAGAGCGGCCCGGGCGAGCCGTCTTCCTGCCCTTTAAAAGAAAAAAGTCCGGAGAGCCGGAGAGTCTCCTGATCGGCCACAGATTGCAGGCGGTCGCGTAGCGCGTGAAAAGAATCGGGTGCATAGCCGATGCGGAATTTCTGAATATCTTCCGGCTTAAGGCCGCGTCCGGTGAGATATTCGCGCGCCAATGCGCCTTCCGGAGAGCGGAGCTGTTCTTCAAACCACGCCGTAGCCAGCTCATGCAGTTCAAGCAATTTTGCGCGCTGGCGGCCTTCCTGTGCCTCTTCTTCAGAAGAAAATTCGCGTTTAGGAAGTGGAATACCGCACTTCTGCGCAACAAAACGCACAGCCTCGGGAAAGCTCACGTTCTCGATCTTTTGGATGAAACTGAAGACATCTCCCGAAACCCCACAGCCAAAGCAATGAAAAAACTGCCGTGTAGTATGCACGGAGAACGATGGTGACTTTTCCTTGTGAAACGGACACAGGCCGCTGTAATTCTGCGCTCCGGCTTTTTTCAGACGCACGTAATCGCCGATGATTTTGACAATATCGGCCTGCTGCTTTACCGATTGTGCGAAGTCGGATGCCATAAAGCCTAAGAATAGAGTGTACTCAACCGCCGTGAAACATCGCGATTACGTCTTCGGGCTTCGTTCCCTGCTCACGCAATGCGCGTAACGAAAGCGCATCGTGTCGCTTTGCGAGGCGCTGGCCTTGCTCATCCGCCATGAGCGGGCAGTGATACCAGGCTGGTGGAGGGAATCCCAGTGCGCGATGAAGCAGGATTTGCCGCGCCGTTGAGCGCAGCAGATCGGCCCCGCGAACAACTTCAGTAACGCGCATAGCTGCATCGTCGACGACAACAGCGAGCTGATATGCAGGCACATCATCACGTCGCCAGACGAGAAAGTCGCCGAAATCGCGTCCCGCCATGTATTTCTGTGGCCCGAGATGACCGTCTTCAAAACTGATTTCAAGACCGTCAGGCACACGAAAACGCCAGGTCAATCCGGCGGGAAATTCCGGCGCAGCCACTTCCATCTCAGGCCGACAGGTTCCCGGATAAATCGGCTCGTCATCCTCATCATGCGGAGCCTGCGCGCTGCGGGCCAGGTCTTTGCGCGAGCAGCGGCAGGGGTATACGAACTGCGCATCCACTAGTTTCCGCCATGCTTCGAGATAAAGCTCACGCCGCATGCTCTGCTCGTATGGAGCATAGGGTCCGCCAATATCAGATCCCTCCTGCCAGCGAATACCGAGCCACCGCAGATCCTCGAACATGGCTCTTGCATATTCAGGTTTGGAACGCTGTGGATCGAGGTCTTCATTGCGCATGACGAGAACCCCGTCAGCCGTGACGGCGCGCTGATAAGCCGTCCAGAAAGTGCGCGCATGCCCCAGATGCAGCAATCCGGTAGGCGAAGGCGCAAGGCGGCCGCGGTATTGGTCATTCATATCTGAGCTTTAAGACGAGTATTGCCAGTGCCAGGCCCAGCGTAACCACATTTGCCCAAATTACCGGCGGAGAATGAATCAGCAGCCCGTATATCAGCCACATCGTCTCGCCAAACGAGAAGAGCAGAAACATATACAGCGAGATATCTCGTGCGCTCTTCAATCGCCAGACGCGAATGAGCTGCGGTACGAAGGCAGTTGTCGTAGAAAAAGCAGCGATCAGTCCAATGGTGTTGATTACAGGCAGCGTCATGACATGATACCGTCCGTATTTTCTCAGATCGGAGTTATTATCAGGCCGGTTTCAATTCAGGTGTGGCGGAAATAAGACTCCGCGTGTACTCTTCCTGCGGAGCGTCGCAGACTGCATCACGCAGTCCCAATTCGACGAGTCGTCCTCCCCGCAGTACGGCGATGTTGGTCGAGAGATAGCGCACAAGCGGCATTGAGTGCGAGATAAACAGATAAGTCAGCTGAAAATCCCGTTGCAAATCGCGCAGCAGGTTGACGATCTGTGCGCCTACGCTCACGTCAAGCGCCGATACCGGCTCATCGAGCACCAGCATCTCAGGCCGCAGCGCCAAAGCGCGTGCAATGTTGATGCGCTGCCGCTGTCCTCCGGAAAATTCATGCGGATAACGATGGAGCGCAGATTCATCCAGCCCCACGGAGCGCAGCAACTCTGCAGATTTTGCCCGCATATCTTTTTTAGGAACTGACCGGTGAATTACCAGCGGTTCAGCGACGATCTCGGCAACGCGCATGCGCGGATTAAGCGCAGCAAACGGGTCCTGGAAGACAGGCTGCATGCGCCTGCGGAGCAGTTGCAGGTTGCGTTGTGATGCGCCGGTAATGGGTCTCCCATCGAATGTGACGCAACCGGACGATGGCTCAATCAGCCCAAGCACCATGCGGGCAATCGTGCTTTTGCCCGATCCAGACTCGCCGACCAGCCCAAGCGTCTCTCCGCGCTCAATTACAAACGAAACATCGTCGACAACCAGCGCCTGTTCACTGCGCAATCCCTCACGCCGCGGATAGCTTTTGCATAGGTGTTCAACTGTTACGAGGGCCACGGTTTAAGAGTAGCGAAAAAGTGGTCAGCGCGTCTTCGGCACAAAAGGCGAGTCAGCTGAAGTTCGGATAGGCAAAAAGCGGATAACTTTGGACCAACTGCTTTTTTAGCTGACACGCTGAAGGCGTGCTAACGCGAAGCGCTGACCGCTCTTTAGCTGCCAGCCAGCTTTGGATGTTGCTTATGAAAGCCTGTCGCATCCTGATACGCCTTGGCGAAAGCGCAGAGCTTCGCGTCCTGATAATGACCGCCGAGAAACGTGAGGCTTACTGGAGTGCCGGGACCGCCGATTGTGTCGTCTTCTCCCGTGTCAACGCTTGGAGGCGTCGGGGCATCATTGCCACGAATACCGTTCGGCACGATGACAGCGGGATGTCCGGTGAGGTTGGTGACGGGAAGCTGCTCGCTGTTGGTGGAGGCAATGATGATGTCAACTTGCTCGAATAGCCTGGAAACCTGGCGAATTGCCAGTGTGCGCGCGCGGTTTGCCTGAATATATTCGACCGCGGGATAAAAGCGGGAAACGCGGAAGAGATTCGGCCAGTCGTCGGCGCCCTGTTCGGTCAAGAGCTTGTCGCGTCCGCTCATCGTTAGATCGTCGAAAGCCGCAGCGGCTTCGGCTGTCAGCAAAGGAGTCATCGCGTCGTATGGAAGATCAGGCAGATCAAGCGGGACGGGAGTTACGTTCATTGCATGCAATTTGTCCAGCGCCGCCAAATCATATTTGCGGTCGTATGCGCGACGCGCGCGGGCTGCGTCCCTGTCCCGCTGCTGTTTTTCGCGCTTCTTCTTTTCCTCTTCCGTCAACGCATTCGAAGGTTTTTCTTCCGGCGTTTCAGGTTCCTTTTCTGGCTCGAACGATTTCCTGAGATATCCCACACGCAGCGTTTTCCAGTCGAACTCCGTATCCCAGTTAAAAGCGGCATCGCGCACGGCCAGGTCCTCTCCATCAGGGCCATAAATGGCTTGCATCACAATCGCGCAATCTTCCACAGCGCGGCAAATCGGGCCAAGCTTATCCATCGTCCAGCTCAAGGCCATTGCTCCCGTGCGCGGGACGAAGCCGAATGTGGGCCGTAGCCCTGTGGTTCCGCAGCGTGTGGATGGCGATGAGATGGATCCCAGCGTCTCCGACCCGATGGCGAATGCCACGCAGCCTGCGGCTGTAGACGAAGCCGATCCGGCAGAAGAACCACTGGAGCCTTGCTTCGGGTTCCATGGATTCCGCGTGCGTCCACCGAACCATTTATCGCCCATTGCAAGCGCGCCGAGTGTCGTTTTGGCAATGAGCACAGCACCCGCTGCATCGAGACGCTTGACGACGGCGGCGTCTTCATCGAATGCTTGCTTCTCAAATCCCCCTGCGCCCCAGGTCGTCGGATATCCTTTCACGGCAAGCAGGTCTTTCGCGCCCCAAGGCAGTCCGTGGAGCGGTCCGCGATATTTGCCTGCTGCAATTTCAGCGTCGGCTTCTCTGGCCTGCGCAAGCGCGCGTTCTTCCGTTATGGTGATGACGAAGTGCAGCAGCGGATCATAGCGTTTAAGCCGCGTAATATACATCTCCGTCAGGTTCGTGGACGAAATCTTCCTGCGCTGCGCCAGATCAGCTAGTTTTACAACAGAGGCGAATGCCAGGTCTTCGAGATTCGCAGGAACAGTGGCAACAGCAGGAGCATGGCTGTAGCGCGGCTCACGCTTTTCCGTATTGATCTTCGCGCCCGGAGGTAGCGGATCAAAGACATACGCGGGCGGTACGCTGTTCGGCAGATGGAGTTTGCGAATTGCATCGTATCCCTTGCGCTGATCATTCAATCCATCAAGCATCATTTGTTTCTGTTCAGGAGCGATCGTTATTCCCGCAAGCACAGCGGCCTGATCAATCATCTCCGGGGTAATCTTTGCCGGCTGAGCAGCAGATGTTTGCGCCTGCGCTGCCAGCGTATAGAGCGCGCCTGGAAAAAGAGTGGATGCAAGGCCAAACTGGCCGCAAGTGGACAGGAATGCGCGACGGTTAAGCGCCATGATGGTGCCTACTTTCCCTAAGGAGGTGGAAACGGCAGTATACGGCAGCTTTTTTCGGGATGGGACAGGAAATAAATCAGCGCACCGTTCTTGCGGTGCGCTGCTAACAGTTTCCCTGTTGATTTTATGACTTCAGCACTGTGCGGATATGTAACTCTTTCAGTTGCGAATCGCTGACCGGGGTCGGCGCATCGACCATCAGGTCGATGGCCTTGGCCGTCTTGGGGAAGGCAATGACTTCACGCAGACTATTTGCTCCGGCGAGGATCATCACAAGGCGATCCAGCCCAAGCGCAATACCGCCGTGTGGTGGCGTGCCATACTGCAACGCTTCCAGAAAGAACCCAAAGCGTTCTTTTGCTTCTTCCTCAGACATGCCGAGCGCCCGGAAGATTTGCTGCTGGACATCCTGGCGATGAATACGGATTGAGCCGGAGCCAAGTTCAAGTCCATTCATTGCAAGATCGTAATAGCGCGCGCGGACCGATGCCGGATCGGAGACAAGCCTATCCATGTCCTCTTCATGCGGCGAAGTGAAGGGGTGGTGCGCGGGCATCCACTTTCCGGTTTCCGTGTCGTGCTCGAACATGGGGAAATCGGTGACCCAGATGGGCCGGAATGCGGCCGAGCCGTCTACGGCACCTGTATTGCGCTCCGGTGATCCGACAACCTGTTCCGTAACCGCAAATGCACCGTGACGGTCCGCGTATTTCTTCGCCAGATCGACGCGGAAGTTTCCTGCCGCCGAATAAATTGCAATTTCGCGTTCAGAGAGCCGTCCTTCAAACTTCGTGTCGCTGGCTTGAATGTGCGTGGCTGCGTCTCCTGCGACGATGATAAGCAGATCGCCCTCTTCTGCTTTGGTCAGTTCACGCAATTTGACAACTGAGTCTGGAAAAGACTTTTCCAGGCGCTTAAGGTCGTCGATATATTTCGCGCCCTTCCGGGTGTCAAAGAGCGGGCGATTATCGTCGCGCTCTTTGCGGGAAAGTTCTCCGACCTTTGGAATCCGCAGCGCAACGACAGGCAATGAAGGATCAATCGCCAGCGTGGCCAGATCGTTTTCCGTGAATGCCGACTTTACATCTGTCAATCCGGGCAGGCGGAGATCGGGCTTGTCGATACCAAACTGCCGCATCGCGTCGTCATAGGTAAGCTGCGGAAACGGTGTCGGCAGAGTAATGCCAACAGCAGCAAACGCCGAAGCCAAAAATCCTTCCACGATGCGGAAGATCGTTTCCTGTTGCGGGAAGCTCATCTCAAGGTCGATCTGCGTGAACTCCGGCTGGCGGTCAGCGCGCAGGTCTTCATCACGGAAACAGCGCGCAATCTGAAAATAGCGGTCGAAACCGGAGATCATCAGAATCTGTTTGAACAGCTGTGGCGACTGCGGGAGCGCATAAAAATTGCCCGCGTGCACACGGCTTGGGACAAGGTAATCGCGCGCGCCTTCGGGAGTCGAGCGCGTCATAAACGGCGTTTCAATCTCGAAAAAATTCTGCCGAGAAAGATATTCGCGCACCGCCAGCGTGACCTTGTGACGCACTTCAAAGTTGTGCTGCATCTCAGCGCGACGCAGATCGAGATAGCGGTACTTCAGACGCACTTCTTCATTGCCAATAGCATCCTCTGCAGGAGAGAACGGCGGAACCTTCGCATCATTGAGGATGCGAATCTCATCGGCAACAACTTCTATCTCGCCGGTCGCCATCTTGGGATTGATAACATCCTTGCCGCGCAGCCGTACTTTGCCAATGGCCGCGGCAACATATTCTGGCCGCGCCTGCTCCGCTTTCGCGTGACCGGCAGGACTCAGGTCTTTGTCGAGAACTACCTGTGAGATGCCATAGCGGTCGCGCAAGTCGAGAAAGATAAGATTGCCATGGTCGCGGCGACGGTTGACCCATCCCAGCAGAACAACAGATTTGCCCGCGTCTTCAGCGCGAAGCTCTCCACAGGTGTGTGTGCGTTCAAGTGTTCCTAAAAAATCCAGCAAAGTATCTTCCTTAGTTCTTGAGAGCGCAACCGCTGTCACGCCAGTCATAAAAATGGTTTGTCATCCTGAGCGGAGTGACTGAAGGAAACGCAGTCGAAAGGATCTGTTTTCACTTTGTTCCCAGTACAGATGCCAGTTCTGCGCGCGGAATTTTAGTCTGCTCCTGCGAAGCAAAGTCCTTCACAGTCAAGATACCGGATTGCAGTTCGTCTTCGCCCAATAGCACGATCTTGCGCGCCAGCTTGTTCCCAATCTCGAATGATTTCTTCAAACGGAACGACCCGTCGCCTAGCTCGATCCGCAAGTCAGCATGGCGCAATTCGCGCGCTAATTCAAGCGCCGCAGGATTTAGTGTCTCGTCCAGAGGCGCGATATATGCGTCTGCCAGAACAGCCTGCCGCGCAGCCTGAGCTTCAAGGGTCAGGATGAGCCGGTCGGCACCCATTGCGAAGCCAATGCCCGGAGCCTTCGGCCCTCCAATCAATTCCGACAAACCGTCATAACGCCCGCCGCCCAGCAGCGCATTCTGCGCGCCCAGGCCGTCGTGCGTGAATTCAAAGGTCGTACGCGTGTAGTAATCGAGCCCGCGCACCAATCTCGGGTTCACCTCATACTTCACGCCGCAGGCATCGAGTGCTGCACAGACAGCGGCAAAGTGCGCCTTCGAATCTTCATCGAGATAATCAGCGATCCTGGGCAGCTTCTCGACGATCTCCTGATCGTTCGGGTCCTTGGAATCAAGAACGCGCAAAGGATTGGTTTCTGCGCGGCGCTGATTGTCAGCACTCATCAGGTGCTTGACCGGCGCAAGCGCCTCGCGCAGCGCGGCAACGTAGCGCGGTCGATCCGTAGCCGACCCAACGGAGTTAATTTCGAGACGCCATCCTGTGATGCCCAACTCATCAAGCAGCGTGGCCAGCATTTCCAGCACTTCCGCGTCACGCAGCGGCGACTCTGAACCCGCGCTCGGTGGCCCGATCACCTCGGCTCCAATCTGATAGAACTGGCGGTAACGGCCCTTCTGTGGACGTTCGCGCCGGAACTGCGGCCCGATATAGAAGAGTTTCTGCAGCAGCCCGGTTTCCCCCAGTTTGTGCTCGATATAGGCGCGAACAACGCCTGCCGTATTTTCAGGCCGGAGTGTGAGCGACTGCGATTTCTCTGACTGCGCTCGAGCGCGGTCCTCCCACGTGTACATCTCTTTCGAGACGATGTCGGTCTCTTCACCTACACCACGCGCAAACAGCTGCGTATCTTCAAAAATGGGCGTGCGGATTTCGCCAAAGTTGTAGCGCGCAAAGACGCGCCGCGCGGTGGCTTCAACTTTGTTCCAGAGTTCAGTTTCAGGCGGCAGTAAATCCCGCGTGCCGCGAACGGCTTTCAATGTGCTCATTACTGTGGATTGGCCTAGCCTTTAGATTAACAGGCTGTCGGGCACCCATCCTTCGCGCAGCGAAGGGCGGGATAGCAGCACATCTACCGAGCAGAAACAGTATTTTCAACTCACTTCCAGTTTTTCTGCTCTTCCAGATAAATCTTGGTGTAATCGAGATAGTTGTTGGCATATTTCAGAATCAGATCGCGGTCATCCGATGTCAGCTCACGCCGCACCTTCCCGGGAACACCAGCCACCAGTGACTTCGGCGGAATAACAGTATGTTCCGGAATCACGGCTCCAGCAGCAATGATCGACCCTTCCCCGATGCGCGCGTTATTCAGAATCACCGCTCCAATGCCAATCAGGCATGCATCGTCAACCACGCAGCCATGCACAGTCGAGTTGTGACCGATGGTTACGTAATCGCCCACAATCACCGGATACACATAGCGCATGCCGTGCAGAACAGCACAGTCTTGAATATTCGAATGAGCACCCACACGGATCGAGTTCACGTCGCCGCGTACTACGGCATTCATCCACACGCTTGAGTGCTCGCCGAGAACAACATCCCCCAGCACTTGCGCCGAGACGTCGATATAACAGTTCTCTGGAATAACGGGCGTATGCCCCTGATAGGAACGGATCATAACGGCACTTTCCTCTGCTCATTCCAGTGTAGAGCGGGGCGTGGATTGTTGGGCAAGGGCAGCCTCGACCCAGACCTGGTTCGGCCTCCACGAAGGGGCAGGATATATGCAGCGCTGTGCGCTGAACCAAAGAGCCTTCTACTTGAAATGCAGATAACCCCAGCGCTCTGGGATGTGCATGTTGATGACACCCTGTGGTGACCAGACCCAGTTGTCTTCCTTCGGCTGACCTGCCTTCCATTCCACGCGGCTGAAGTTAACGCGCCACACTGTCCCCGGCTGCGGGGGCGGAACGTTCTGGCGTGAATTGAAAGCATCCAGTGGATAGGCGATCTCAACCGTCCACCCCTGGTCTGTGTCGTTGGGATTGTTGACGGTTCCCCGCACGGCGACAGCAGTCTTCAGTCCAGCAATGTCCCAGCTGTTGTCGGCTTTGCCTCCCTGGTTATAAGGCTTGTTCAGGAAAAGGTCCCAACCAGTGTTGAATGCGTTGATCTCAAACTCATAGTAGCTTTCCGTTTCCGGAAGCGGTTTGATGAAGACCTCGAAGTCGTTATCGTGAAAGATGACGGAATCATGCTCGCGCAGCGTAGCGGTTACATTGGGCTCCTCTAACTCAGCACCGATGTAGAGGTACTTATCATCCCAGAGCATCTTCATGCGCGTGCGGAAACGCGGCGTCGGTTTGGCTGCCCCTTCAATATCGGCGAAGTCCGTGGTCCACGGCGCCTTTTTCCAGGCCGGGTCATCGAGCTTGCCGTCAATGCGGATGGGCGTCGTTGTGCGGTAGCAGTCGTACGACAATGGCGTTGGTTGCGCATCTTGTGCAGTTGCGGTAAAAGCCATCAGGGTTGCGAGGCAGAGCAGGTTCAGCGATCGAATCATTGATTTTCTCTTTATGCATCTTACATTTGCCGACACTCTGCGAGAGCAGTGACTCACTCTCGATCGCGCTTCCAGTAGGCCCCAAGTTTCGATTGCGGGGTTTAGTTCCTAAAACTCGCCTCTTTGCCCGAAATCCTGTAATCTATATAGGCCCTAATGGGTCGGTTTGGAGGTGTAGTTCCATTGGCAGAGGTTCGTGTGCAGGAAGGCGAGCCGCTTGAAAATGCATTGCGCCGGTTTAAGCGCAAGGTACAGCAGGAGGACATCATCAAGGAAGTAAAACGTCACTCCTTTTACCTTAAGCCCGGCGAAAAGCGCCGCATGAAGGAAGCGCTGGCGCGCAAGCGGAATCGCAAAAAAGCCCGCAAGGAACAGGACTAACTATCCTCCGTTGCAACAAAATGGCCCTATCGCGGCTTGAGAGCGCGATGGGGCTGAACTACGTTAAATCTGTAAATAGAATCCGTTTAGCAGTCCCATCGGCGTGCCTTCTCGGCGCGTCATGCCAGTGTGATTAGATTCCTGGCAATCGCCGCTCCTCACCGCGGCCAAGGCCCTTTCGTTATAAAAGCCGTTGCAGTTGTTATGGAACAGACCCTTCCGCTCACTATCCAGTGGAGCGAGGGCTCTGCGTTTTCGCTGCGGCAGCTCGGCAGCGGAAGCTGGGGACGCCAACATGGAGTTCATTGACAAGATTCTCAAGTGCATCGACTGCGGCAACGAGTTTGTCTTTACCGCGGGCGAACAGCTTTTCTTCCACGACAAGCAATTCAAGAACGATCCAAAGCGGTGCAAGCAGTGCAAGGCCAAGCGCGCCGCCGGAGGCATGGCGGCCCG
This sequence comes from Pseudacidobacterium sp., assembly GCA_036264445.1. Taxonomy (GTDB): domain Bacteria; phylum Acidobacteriota; class Terriglobia; order Terriglobales; family Acidobacteriaceae; genus Pseudacidobacterium. The sequence continues at coordinate 5,030 of DATAQW010000092.1, read as the reverse complement.
CACGGAGACGCGTACGGTCTGCTCAGATTGCGGTGCCGAAACCACGGTGCCATTCAAGCCGACCCAGGGCCGTCCTGTGCTTTGCCGCCAGTGCTTTCAAAAGAAGCGCGCTCCGGCAATTGCCAGCACTGCTCCGGCGGTCAGCCGGCCGGCGGCTGTGTAGGTTCAATTGGTTCTGTTGAGGTGATGAGGCCGCTCTTGAGCAAGAGCGGCAGTGCGCTACTTGGCGCGGCTTGCCGCGACTTTGCGGGATGAAGCAGAACGTTTCGTGGATGCAGACTCCCTTGCGCCTACCAGCATCAGGTCTCTCTCGTTCTGGACACGCTTTTTGTCTTCATGAGTTACCAGCAGGGCCTCGATCTGCACCAACAGGTCCTGGGTGTTCATTGGCTTTACCAGCATCTCGTCGGCGCCGTGGTCTTCGAGCTCAGAATCGGACTGTGGAAAAGCGGTCAGCATGGCAACGGCAGGCTTGTAAGACGCTTTCTTGGCGACCTGCACGACTTCGCGACCAGAGCTCTCGCTTTCCATGCGCATGTCAGTGATGACCATATGGAATTCGCCGTTCTTGATTTTCGATTTGGCCTCGCGCGCGGAAGCCGCTGTTTCCACCTCAAAGCCGTTGAATTCGAGGACAGCCTTCAAGGTCAGCAGAACCGCCAGTTCGTCGTCCACCAGCAAAATGCGCCGTTTCATACCCACACTCCTGCGTTTACTGATTTGCCGTCGTTGCTCCAGACTACACCAGCCTGAGCGAACATGGGCAAGGGAGTTTTCTGACATCCCCATTGTTACACTAGACAAGGTGGCAGAATATCATGTCGAGAATTTTGGGTGCCGCGCCAGCCGCTCCGATGGAGAGGCTATCGCCGCCGGTCTGCGCCATCGCGGGCTCGCGCCTGCTGGCGGATTTTCGACGGCCAGCGTCGTTGTTGTAAATACTTGCAGCGTAACAGCAGAGGCTGACCGCGCGGCGCGCGCTTTCATCCGCCGTGTTCACCGGCGCAATCCGCAGGCAAAGATCGTCGTTACCGGATGTTACGCTCAGCGTGCTCCGGAAGAAGTTGCGGAGATTGAAGGCGTCACATCAGTCATTGGCAACAGCCACAAGTCTCTGGTTGTTCCAGAAATCACCGAGCCATCGAGCTTTGTGCCTCTGGCCCATCTGGTGAACAACATTCCGGTTCTGCACGACGAAAACTTCGCCCATGCAGAACTGGCTGAGCTTTCATTTGCTGAAGACGCACACCAGACGCGCCCGAATCTCAAAGTCCAGGACGGCTGCGCCAATCGCTGCTCATTCTGCATCATTCCGGAGACGCGCGGCCCGAGCCGTTCTGTTTCTCTGGCCGAATGCCTCGACTCTGTAAACCGCTTTGCGGAAAACGGTGGGCAGGAGCTGGTGCTCTCAGGCATCAATCTTGGGCGCTGGGGACGCGACCTGAACCCGCAACAAAGGTTCTCCGATCTCATAGCCGCTATTGTTGAGCAGACCTCGCTGCCGCGTCTGCGCCTCAGCTCTATTGAGCCAATGGACTGGACCCCGGAGCTGCTGGCGCTCTTTGCGCAATATGCATCACCAGGCAAATTGGCACGCCACGCGCATCTTCCGCTGCAATCTGGCTCAGACACGATCCTTCGAAAGATGCACCGCCGCTACCGCCCCTGGCATTACGCGGGAAAACTCAACCAGATCCGCAGCCTGATGCCTGACGCAGCCATTGGTGCCGACGTGATGATAGGTTTCCCCGGCGAGACCGACGCTCTGTTTCGGGAAAGTTACGACTTCATCGCAGCTCAGCCTTTCACATATTTGCATCTGTTTCCATTCTCGGCGCGTCCTGGAACGCCAGCAGCAGCGCTGCATCGGGAATCTCCAGTTCCAGCACGCGCAGTAGAGGAGCGCATCGCAGCCCTGCGCAAACTGAATCGTGAAAAGAATCATGCGTTTCGCAAAAGTTTTACTGGCCGCGAACTGAGCGTCGTAACGCTCGAAGGCACGCAAAATGGACTCGCGCCTGCGCTTTCAGACAATTTCCTGAAAATCGAAATTGAAACGGACCTTCCGGCAAACCGCACCATCATTGTGCAGGCTACTGGCCTGACTGAGGATGGAATTCTCGCTATCCCAGTTTCTTCTCTCTGAAAAAAAGAAGAGCAACAAATTGATATACTGAGTAGGGATGTAGAGTTTGCGTCCCTACTTCTGGAGGACACCCATCGCACAGCTAGACAAGCGTTCGGCTAAGCAGTTTATCCGCATCAACGAAAGAATCCGCGCCCGCGAAATCCGCGTCATCGACGAAAAGGGCGAGCAGCTCGGCATCCTGCCGCCCTTTGAAGCTCTCAAGATCGCCCGTGAGCGCGGGCTTGATCTGGTAGAGATTTCACCTAATGCTGTTCCTCCCGTCTGCCGCATTCAGGACTACGGAAAGTTCCTTTACGAAAAAGACAAGAGCGAACGTGCCGCCCGCAAGAAGCAGAAGGTCATCACCATTAAGGAAGTGAAGTTCTCGGTCACGGTTGACGAGCACGACTACCAGACCAAGAAGAACCAGGCTGTCCGCTTCCTGACCGATGGCGACAAGGTAAAGGCATCGCTGCGCTTCAAAGGGCGCCAAATGGCGCACCGCGAGTTAGGCTACAACATCATCAACCGGTTGATTCAGGACATAGGCGACGCAGGCACAGTCGAGTTCATGCCGCGCATGGAAGGCACAACATTGCACGCCATCCTTGCACCGTCCAAGAAGGAAGCGCCGAAGAAGCCTGCTCCGCCGAAACCGCCTGCGGTCCAACCAGCTCCAGCAGCGCAGGCGTAAGTATTCAGATAAGGCAAAGTACAACTACCCCAGGTTTGCGAAATTGGGTCCCGGTGCGATGTTCGCGTGCTGGGATGAGAGGCGAACCTGGGGTAGTTGTACTTGTCAGTCTTGACTGTCTGGTGCACGACTCAGTGCGGATAATTCTGCGCGTAAGTGTCGTGGGGCAGTCCTTCGAGAACAGCCTTGTGAACGAACCGGAACGCGGCATCACGCTCCATCCACCCGCCCAAAGTCACAAGATATGTCCGTCCACTCCCTTTCGGCGAAAACACCTCAGCTTGTAGATCTGGATGTGTTTGGTTGATAGTGTGAACCTTATGCTCCGCCTGATCCTGATGATTGTAAGTAAATGCCACGACACGCCAGATAGCGTTCTTCCCGGGCACTGGAGTTGCCGCCGGCATTGATGGCGGTGGCTCGGCTGGCGGTGGTGGAGCAGGCTGCACTGCTGCCGGCGCAGGTGAAGAGCTTGCCGTGCTTGGGCTCGGCACATCAGCCGGAGGAGCACTGGCAGGCGCAGGGTTACTGGCAGCAGCGTTGTGCCTCGGAGTTGGTTGTGATGCGTTCTTTGAAGAGAAAAGCGAAATCTTCAGCGCAAAGCCCACAATCACAAGTACCAGGACAATTCCCGCAACCAGCCAGGTCTTTCTTCCTGATGACTCACTGCCCTCCGTATCGTCATCGTCGTCTTCTGCCGAGGACAATGACACAGGCAAAGGCAGTCTTTTCTCAGGCAAAGGCAGCTTTTTCTCATCCGGTTTGGCCGATACAGGCTTTGAAGACTCCGCTGGCGGAGTAGTTGTTGCTGCTGCTGGAGAAGTTGCTGGTGGCGGAGTGGTTGTTGCTGCTGATGGAGAAGTTGCTGGTGGCGGAGTGGTTGTTGCTGCTGATGGCCGTGGCCGTAACAGCGCGGCAATCTCATCCGTCGTTGCCTTCTCGCTGAGCGCCTTGCGCACCACTTGCACAAACGGCTGAGGCAGAAGCTGAATGGAAGGATCATTCCCATTCATGCTGGGCGACTTTTGCGTCAGGCATCGATACAACAAAATCCCAAGTGCCTGCACATCTTTTGCTGCCAGAGATTGAAAGGCCGCGTCTGATGCTGTGGAGTTGCTATGCAGGCGGTCACTGCGCAGCTTGATCGTGTCGCCTGCCGCGAGCACGCTCGAGTCCTCCATCTCTCCGCAGACCAGCCGCTCTTTGTGAATGGCGGCGAGCGCGCCGACCAGGCTTTCTGCTACCTGCTTCGTTTCTTCCGCAGAAAGAGCGCGCGTGCGCAGCACATCTTCGAGGTTTTCCTCAGTAAACTCCATCACCGCATAGACCAGCGGCGTATCGTTCACTTTGGCTGTTCCGGTTTCAAGTATTGCCGCCACGTTGGGGTGGTGGACTTTCTCCGCAACCCGGAGGCGCTCCAGGAGGTCATCTTCATCGTTCAATGACTCAATCAGGCTGACGATGGCCGGTTTCCCTTGAAAGCTCGTCTCAAACCATCCATAACGCCCTTCTGAGCGGACAAGTTTCCCTAGCTGGTAGCGGCCAGCAACGCTTTCGGACTCAAAATCATTCCACACAGGGCGACTCTCTATCTCAATTTTATTGGTTTGTGGTCAGCGAGTGACCCACGTTCGCGAATCGGCCTCCGGCGCACGATTTTTCGCGGCTGGATTAGAAGGTAACGTGGGCATCGCTGCGCGGGCACTCTCCGGCGCCTCCACGCAACAGGCTATATCAGGCAGGCAAAAGCAACTAGGGAGAAAATCCGGGCGAAAAGACTATGCTACCGAGCTTTCCGGAGTTGCGGTAGTCAGCCTTGGAACGGAGCTGGCGCGAGTGAGCAGCGTCATGCCTTCAATGGCCATTTCCCGCGCCATCTTGCGCAGTTCGTTGGGACGCTGATTGTGGATATCGGTGAGTTGAAAGAGTGCCGCCGCGGCCTTCAATTTCGCCACGCCTTCGAATGCGGGTGATCCAGCGCCGTGTCCAGCCTGAATGACGTTATCGGCGGTGACTTTGAAGACGTCATCGCCCGCAATCACAAAAGCCACGAGATATTTATCTGCCGGTGTTGTGGTGGGAAGAGTTGCCATAAATACAGATCCTTAATGGGGAGTGATTCGATACATCGCTGTACCGTTCATCGTTAGTAAAGAACAAATGATGAGGAAAACGCCACGATGGTTGGCGCATTTTCAATATCTGTTT
>DATAQW010000088.1:0-16149 GCA_036264445.1 Pseudacidobacterium sp. | reverse complement strand
CGAACCTTCAGATTGCTCCAGCAGAAAACGGGGCTTACACGCTATCCGGCATTCCCCAAAACATGGAAAAGCGCATCTCGTCGCTTACCATCACCGCCAACACTGATGGAATTATCCAGTCCATGCGCATTGAAGAAACCGACGGCGCTATCAATACATTCGTCTTCAGCGATGAGCAGACAAATGTTGCGGCCTCCGATAGCGATTTCGTCTTTCACGCCCCCGCAGGTGCGCATATCGTTGAAGGTATGCCTCCGGTTTAGCTGACAAAAAAGCAGTTCAAGTTAAAGGGACCAGGATAAGATAATTCTGCAATGTAAGTGCGACCGCAAATCTCCGCGCCTAATGCATTTCCTGATTTCTCAAAGCATCAATTTTCGATTGCACCTGTCTATTTGCTTCCTCTACGTCATCCACCGAACTTGCCTTGACTGTTTCGCCACGAGTATACCCGACAAATTTCAACCATCCTGCAGAACGAGCTTCGCGTTGCTCTTTGATCAATGCATACAGGGGATCAGCCTGCACGCGCGCCAGTTCTGCATCTAAATCTCGACTGATAATCGGAGAACCCAGCCCTTTCAGCACGGTCTCTGCCATCAGCAAATGGCCCAATGCATTGGGATGAATTCCGTCTTTGTTTGCAAAGGTGAATTCTGGCTCATTTTTGCGTCTCTCCGCGAGATAGGCATCGATAGGCGAATGCAAGTCAATCACGGTAGCTTCACCGGGTGGCAACGTCATCTCCCATCGCGCATAATCCGTCAGAACGCTGTCGTATCCCTCATACGGAGTTCTGAATCCGAAATCCGGAGCATCTTTCGACGCCAATTGCTTCAGTGGCAAGCGGTCAAATGGCGGAGGCGTCAGCAGAATCATCTGGGCGCCCGCTGCGTGAACTGCCGCGATCAGTTTGTCGATGCCCTGCTCGAATGCCTGCATGCGCTCCGGGCTCTGCGGATGATAGATACCGTCATTCATCCCATAGCACGCAACCACAATTTGCGGCTTTACCAAAGCGAGAGCACGCTGCAACCGCTCATGTACACAGGGACGCGGAAACGGATGCGACTTCTCTGAAAGGCACGAGGCAGTCTCGCTCGCGAGTCCGATGCTCACAATGTCAAAGTGATCACGCGGGTAGTGCTTTTCGAGATAGTATTCGACAAATGTGACATAATCTCCTGCCTGCGTAATGCTGTCCCCCAGCCACAGGACGCGTTTGTTTGCCAGCGTGGTTTGCGCAAATCCGCAGACATGCCAGATGAGAAAGATAAAAACAGCACAGCGCCTTGATAAACGAAATTTCATTTCATTCATCATCATATGCAGGCTTCGCGCCCAACCGTCTCTCACTGTGGGACTCTCTCAACTCAGAGCTTCTTTCACCAAAACAAAAAGGCCCGCCACATAGCAGGCCCTTTTGGCGTATTGCCTAATCACAACACAGGGATGGAAATCCTCTGCCCTGCGTTGATCCTGTTCGCATCAGCGATTCGGTTTGCTTCCGCAATCTTGGGGTAATGATTCGCAGAACCATAAAACCGCTGACTGATCTTCGAAAGGTTATCGCCTGACTTGATTTCATAAGACTGGTCCGCGCCGCCTGAGGTGACGATTTCATGATGCAGATCCGAGAACTGAGGATCGACCTGTTTGATCACATCCCACACCCGGTTCGCTACCACCTGGGAAGGAACGGTTGCCTTCAGATGAAGCTGCTCGCCGTCTAGGCTGACATCCTGGACCGCCGCGCCTAAATCGCTGAAGCCATTGATCGTATCAATCACAGGCGTATATTTCTGTTTTAGCTGGTTTAAATCTGTCATATAACATTCTCCTTTCTGAGGGTGCGATTAAAAGAGGCGTCGTTCTGATTCTTCGTCGCTTCGCTCCACAGAATGACGAATCTTCTAAGAATTAGCTTTGCCTACCCTTGGTGTTGTTCGGCGATCTTCTTTACTGCAACCGCCATTGCCGCAGCACCCAACGTCTTGATCAACATCGGATGCGCGGCATAAACCTCGCTCACGCGGTCAATGATGGACGGATTGTGCTGCTCCACATGCTGCGCCAGCGTCTGTACATCAGCAGGATTAATCTGCGCCGCCTGTTCTGCTGATACCTGCGTTTGCCCGGATTGCAGAAGTGCAGTCAAGGGCGAGCTCGGATTGTTTCCAGTAAATTTTGAAATCACTTCAGGCCCCATGGAAGACATCAACGTTGTCAACATGTTTGCCTGCTGCTGGCCGTTTCCATTGGCAAATAGCTGTGATGCCATCTGTGCAAACGGCGGAGTCTCGCCTGACCGGAATGCCTCCGCCAGTCCTCCAGCAAGAGACGATGCAGGCACATTCTGCGCCACCTGATCGAAGTGCTGCTCCACATTAGCCGGAGTACCGGATCCGGAAAACTGCTTAAAAATATCGCCAAGTCCCGATAACAAGCCCATAGATGTTCTCCTTCCATGCCTTGTATAGCGACCTGCCAAAAGGCACCACGAATCATACTCCCCTGCTAACGATGCAGACATGTCACAGCGATGAATTTCCTGTATTACAAAAGAAAAAGCCTGCCATTTGGCAGGCCTCAAACGTCACTACTGGCAATAGTTAGATAGTCACAGCTTCGTTCTGCGCAACGCGTTCTGCATCGAGCACCGTCCCAATCGCGTGAATCACTGACGCTACGCGAATAATCCCGAGCACAGTTTCTTCCGTTACGCCCTTTTCGCGAACCACCTTCTCATGCGAATCGATGCACTTGCCGCAGCCATTAATGGCTGAGACGGCAAGCGACCACAGTTCGAAATCATTGTGGTCGACACCATGCGTCCGCATAACATTCATGCGCAGACGGGCCGGCATTGTCGCGTATTTCTCATTTGAAGTGAGGTGCAGAAAGCGATAGTAGATGTTGTTCATTCCCATCACGGATGCCGCAGCTTTGGCCGCATCCAGCGCCTGTGCTGAAAGCTGCTTTGCACCTTCTTCAAGGGCAGCTGCCGTCAGATCGAGATTGCGCGTAGCAATCGCGCTCGCCACGACTGTGCCCCAAAGCTGCTGCGGAGTCAGCTCAGTGTTCTGACGCACGAGGCTTGAATAATTCAGCTTCAGGTCCTTCGCGTGGCTCGGAAGGCCGTCGATCAGTTCGTCTAATTGCATGTAAATCCTTTGGGTTATTCAGAACGAAGTGAACTACCCCAGGTTAGCTTCGCGAACCTGGGGTACACAAATGTACGTCCTTGTTTAGCAACATGGCGCCGAAGGCTGGATTGCCTGGACGGCCAGTACCTACGCAGTCAGAGTGGCTTCGCCCTTCTGCCAGTTGCAGGGGCATAGCTCATCTGTCTGCAGCGCATCGAGCACGCGAAGCACTTCCTGCGGGTTGCGGCCCACGGAGAGATCAGTGACGTAAACGAAGCGGATGATGCCTTCCGGATCAACAACGAAAGTCGCGCGCTGCGCCACGCCGGCCGCCGGATCGAGGATTCCGAGCTGCTCGGTAAGATCACGTTTCACATCGGCAAGCATGGGGAAGGGCAGGTCTTTCAGGTCTTCATGGTTGTTGCGCCACGCCAGGTGGACGAACTCAGAGTCTACGCTTGCGCCGAGCACCTGCGCATCGCGGTCAGCGAACTCATTATTGATCTTGCCGAATGCTGCGATCTCGGTCGGACAAACAAAGGTGAAGTCCTTCGGCCAGAAAAAATAAATCTTCCACTTCCCGGGATAGCTCTCGTTTGTGATTGTTTCAAAGGCCTTGTCTTTATCAGTGCTGACGGTTGCGGTTACGGAAAAGACAGGAAATTTCTCGCCTACACCAAGCATGTATGACTCCTATATGAAAGTAACTTGTTAAGAATTACTGAATTTTATGAGGTCTTTTGCTGGCACTCTGCGCAAATGCCCAGCACGTCTACTGAATATCTGTGGGCCTGAAATCCACCCGAAAGCGTGCCAGTCTTTTCTGACAGGCCAAGCTCATCCGCATCGATGTCAGTGATCGATTTGCAGGATGTACATACCAGATGATGATGCGGTTTGCTGTTCGTTTCCACACGCAGCGAGCCGTGATGCAGGCTCACTTCGCGAAAAATGCCGCTCTCTAAAAAGAGATGAATATTTTTGTAAACCGTTGCGAGAGAAATGGAGGGAATTCTGCGCTTGACGCGCGCATAGACTTCTTCCGGACTGGGGTGCCCGTGCATGTTTCCGAGAACTTCAAAGAGAATCTGCCGCTGATGCGTGACCGCCACTCCAGCGCGTTCGCAGATTTCCCGAAATTCCCTGCTCTCAACCGCGTTCATCAGCTTCTATTAAACGATAATTATTATCGTTTGTCAAAAGACCAGACGTTAGGAAATAGCCATTCGGTATAAGTTGTATCGGAATCGCTGGAGAATCATTCTTTCTGCTTTAGCCAAAGTAACCTAATGCCTAGTCCATTTAATTCGTCTTAATTCGGCTTGTTCGACCGTCCAAACCGCTCATCGAGTGGCTGGCGTCCGCGAAACCCAGCGTCCACCGTGTGCCAGAAGTCGATGCGCGATTCTCCCATCTTCCAGCAGAGCAGCACGATCTCGCCATCAATGGCACAGGGAAAATCCAGGAGTCCGGTTTCAAGGTCCTTGACTTGCACACCGATCGAATCGATCTCAGCAACAGCATCTTTGGCTTGCTGCACTGACTTTTCCATCTCAGCGCGCTGCCGCGCAATCGTGAGGATATTCACCTGCATTCCACCGGAAAGAAAGATACGCTGGCGCAGTGCTTGTAGACGGGCCTCCACTTCTTCTGCCGCTTTCTTCCCTTCAATCGCGCGTTTTAGCAGCGATTCGAGTACCGGCAGCAGCAATTGTGCCTCATCCAGTGTGAACGTCTTCATACTTCCAGCATACGATCAAGAGCCACGCGCGCCCAGTGCTTCACGTCATTTCGCACTTTAATCTGATTGACAACGCGGCCTTCAACCAGATTTTCCAGTGCCCAGGCCAGATGCTGCGGACTAATACGATACATCGTGGTGCAGAGGCAGCCTGTATCGTCGAGCGTGATGATCTTCTTGCCCTTCGGCGCAAATTCTTTTGCCAGACGATTGACCAGATGAATCTCCGTCCCGATAGCAAACATCGAGCCTTCAGGAGCGTCATTCACAATCTTGATGAGCCTTTCGGTGGAACCAAGTGCATCTGCCTTCTGGCAAACTTCCATGCGGCATTCCGGATGAACAATCACCTGAATTCCGGGATACTTGGCGCGGACCTTGTCCACATGCTCCGGCAAAAAACGCTGATGCACGGAGCAGTGGCCCTTCCACAGAATAACTTTGGCCTTGCGCAGACGATCCGGCGTAAGCCCTCCGTTGATCTGGTATGGGTCCCATACAACCATCTCGCTCAATGGAATGCCCCTGGCAATCGCTGTATTGCGTCCCAGGTGCTGGTCGGGAAGAAAGAGAATTTTTTCCGCGCGCGCAAAAGCCCAGTCAAAGGCTTTCCCGGCATTCGATGACGTACAGACAAGGCCGCCACGCTCGCCGCAGAAGGCTTTAATCGCTGCGGTCGAGTTCATGTAGGTTAGAGGCAGAATCTCTCCGGGCTTCAAACCAGCCGCCATCAGAGAATCCCAGCAATCTTCCACCTGGCTGATTTCGGCCATGTCAGCCATGGAACAGCCGGCATTGAGATCGGGCAGAATCACCTGCTGGTCTTTGTGCCCGAGAACATCGGCACTCTCAGCCATGAAATGCACGCCGCAGAAGACGATGTACTTTGCTTCTGTCTCAGCTGCAATTTTCGAGAGCTTGTAGGAGTCGCCTGTGTAGTCAGCAAAGCGAATGACTTCATCGCGCTGATAGTGGTGCCCCAGCAGAATCGTAGTCTTGCCAAGCCTCTGCCGGGCCGCTGCAATGCGCGCATCCATCGTATGGTCGGGTTGCGCAAGATAGTTATCGAGGGAACAAACTTCCTGCAATTCTGCAGGGACCGTCACAATCTCTTCCGCGAGTATGCTCAATTCCTTTTCCGCCTTCAGTCCGGCTTTTACCACCCCAACATGCGATCAATACGCGTGCTGGGAACCCCGATTTTTCCGGACGGGGATGTTGAAAGCAATCACGGTTGCAGTGGATTCACTACGGCTCGCCGCCCAACCCACGGGGATGTTGCAACCCAATTATTTTGATGTGCCTTTTATAGAAACGTCACAAAAGTTGCGATCGCTCTTGTTCGAAGCAAATCAATATACTTGATTTTAATACAATTAAAATACGAACTGTCTGAGTCATGGTTTTGACGCGCTAAAAGGCGCAGTCGCCTGGACGGCCAGTCCCCGGTATCATGAAGGGAACGAATGCATTTCGGCGATTCCATCTTTATATTTCTGCTGGCTCTTATCCTGTTTGGGCCCAAGAAACTGCCTGAAATCGGCCGCCAGATCGGCAAGCTTCTGGCTGAGTTCAGGCGCGCCAGCAATGAATTCAAGATGCAGATTGACGAAGAGCTACGCGCCATGGAACACCAGGAGCGGCAGAAGCAGTTGGAAAAGGCCGCTGCCCAGTCCGCTGCCAATCAGCTTCCCGCTGATACCCCTGCACAGCCAACAATCATGCCTCCGTCGGACGGCGTTACCGTCACTGCCGAATCGCCTTATGTCAACCTCCCGAAGACCGAGATTGCCTCCGAGTATCTTGATGCGCTGGCAAAAGAAGAGCAGACCGAGCAGACTACAGTCCTGAACGGCCAGGCGAGCGAATCTACAAACGAAATCAGGAACGAAAGCGAACAGGCCCCGATCCATCATGGCTGATTTAGTGGACCGCGCGCGGGCCGCGGTATCAGAACGCGCAGAACTGCCGGGCATGACGTTGCTGGAGCATCTGGAAGAGCTCCGTAAACGAGTCATACGAGCGGCGATTTATCTTGTCCTCGGATTTTTTGTCGCCTACGGCTTCCACGAGAAGATCTACGGCTACATGGAAAAGCCGATTATCTTTGCCCTGGAGAGGCATCACCTTCCTGCCCAGCTGAACTATCACAATCCGATCGACGGTTTTAATCTCTATCTGAAAATCAGCTTCATGGTGGGCTGCATCATCGCGGCTCCGTTCGTGCTCTATGAGGTCTGGAAGTTCATCTCTCCGGGACTCTACAAGAACGAGAAACGCTATGTGACGCCATTCATGCTCTCAACCGTCGGCCTGTTTCTCGCCGGAGCCTACTTCGGATACCACTGGGTCTTTCCCGGCTCGCTCGATTTTCTTTTCACCTTCAACAAAAACTTCAACCCGTTAATCGAGATCAACGAATATACCGATCTATTCATGACTGTGATTCTCGGCCTCGGTATCACATTCGAGTTGCCGATTCTGGTGATGTTTCTCGCGCTCTTCGGTATTGTGAATGCAAAGTTCCTGGCCAAGAACATACGCTACGCCATTCTGATTATCTTCATCATCGCCGCGATCATTACGCCAACGCCTGACGTGCTCACTATGTGTGTCTTTGCTACTCCCATGCTAGTCCTTTACCTCATCAGCATCGGAGTCGCCTACATGGTGCATCCATCGCGCCGCAAGAAAAAAGCTGAGGCTGCTTGATGAACGAGCTGCAAGCCGAGGGTTCCCCATCATTTTGTTGTGATGTTCGACGAAAGGGTAGAAGAGGACTAAGGTTCTTTTGTTTAGTGATTTTCTTAGCGCTGACATTCATATTGCAAAACACCGCGCACGCCGCGACACCAGAATCCTTCAACGGCGCACGAGCCCTTGAATACACCCGCGAATTCGTCTCCATAGGCCCGCGCTGGGTCGGAAGCCCCGGCCACGCCAAAGCCGAAGCATTCTTGAAAAAAGAATTCGCCAAAGACAATCTCGAAGTCGATACCTTCATTTCAAGCACGCCGGCTGGTCCGCAGGAGATGCACAATTTCATCGTGCGTTTTCCAGGAAAAAAGGACGGTGTGATCGTGCTGGCATCTCACTATGAGACCAACTATCCCCTGCGCAATATCAACTACGTTGGCGCAAATGACGGCGGATCGACCACCGGCCTGCTCATCGAGATGGCCAACCATCTGCGCGGGCGTACACTCGACGGCTACGGCGTATGGCTCGTCTTCACCGACGGCGAAGAGGCTTTCAAGGAGTGGTCGGATTCCGACAGCACTTACGGCACCCGTCATCTCGCCGCGAAATGGCAGAACGATGGCACGCTGAAGCGCATCAAAGCACTCATCGTGCTCGACATGATCGGCTACAAGGATCTCGACATCCAACGCGACTCAAATTCGACGGGCTGGCTCCTTGATCTGATCAAACGGGCCGCCGCAAAGCATGGCGATCAGTCGTACTTCTTTCAGGAACAGACAACCGACTTCGATGATCACATTCCGTTCGTGAAGCGCGGCGTTCCTTCCGCAGATATCATTGATCTCAACTACGGCTATCAAAACACTTATTGGCATACTGACCAGGACACACTGGACAAACTCAGCGCCAAAAGCCTTGCCATCGTTGGCAACACCATGCTTGAAACTATTCAGCTGCTAAACTTGCGCTGACAATGATAGCCGGAGCCACGATTTCGTACTGGATTTGGTTCCATGTGCTCGCGGCTGTGCTGCTGTTTGTAGACCTTGGCATCCTTCAGCGCGGCCATCATTCTATCCGCCTGCGTACGGCATGGGCATGGACTATCTTCCTCGCAACGCTGGCCTGCGGCTTTGCGCTCTTTCTTTCAAAAACCCAGGGCCGTGAACCGGGACTGGAGTTTTTCTCCGGCTATCTGATTGAAGCGTCCCTCAGCGTTGACAACCTCTTCGTCTTCCTGCTCATGTTCCGCTCGCTGCGCCTCAATGCCGAAGAACAGAGGCGCGTTCTGCTATGGGGCGTACTGGGTGCGATGGTGATGCGTGCTCTGTTTATCGTCTTCGGTATATCGCTGTTAAACCGCTTCGCATGGGTGCAATATATCTTTGGCATATTTCTGTTGTTTGCAGCCATTCGCCTGATGCGTGAAAAGCCAGGAAAAGAATCAAAGCCCGGCATTCTGGCATGGCTGCAACGCTGCTGCCTGCGCGGCATGAAAGACAAGGGCGGCGCTCAGGGAGTGCAGCTTGAAATGCCGGCGCTGCTCTTTGTCATCCTCGCTGTAGAAGCCACCGACCTCATCTTCGCGCTTGACTCCATCCCCGCTGTGCTGGCGATTTCACGCGACCCATTCATCGTGTACACGTCAAACATTTTTGCGATCCTCGGACTGCGCTCACTGTACTTCGTCCTTGCAGGACTGCTTGATAAGCTGCGGCTGCTGCATTACGGGCTGGCTGTAATCCTTGCCTTTGTTGCACTGAAGATGTTGTTCTCGCACTGGATCGAAGTACCGGTAAGCATATCCCTTGCGGTGATCCTGATTACGCTGGTGATTTTCGCGATTGCGAGCAAGCTGCTTCCCGAAGAAGTACAGACTAATCCGCAATAAAGTTCACTATGACGCTGCCTTTACGCAGAATGGAATGCTTTTGAAAATGCATGTCGTCTCTCTTCGGAAAATCATTGCGATAATGCGCGCCGCGGCTTTCTTCCCGCGCCAAGGCTGAACGGACAATCAATTCCGCAATCGTATGCAGATTGCGCAGTTCGAGCGAACTACGGTCCGCTGCTCCAGGCATCTGGGCACAGATTTGTCTCAGCATCTCAGCAGCATCCTTAAGTCCTGTTGCATCGCGCAAAAGACCAGCCTTCTGCCACATGACCTGCTGTAAACGCTCCAGCAAGTTGCTGCCGCCTGTTCCTGACTGGACCGTTTCTGAGGCATCGGAAAGAGCACGGCTCTTACTCTCCTGCTCCTCACGCATCGCCTCTGCAGCGCGTGCGCCGAAAACCAGGCCTTCCAGTAGCGAATTACTGGCCAGGCGGTTTGCTCCATGAACGCCGGTACATGCAGCTTCGCCTGCAGCATAGAGCCTTTTCAACGTTGTTCTGCCATCGGCATCTGTCTTAACACCACCCATCAGGTAATGCGCTGCAGGGCGTACGGGAATCAGATCGCGGTTTAATTCGAGCCCATGCTGCGCAAGAAACGCTGAGATACCTGGAAAACGTCGACGCAGATCGATCCCCTGCACATGCCGCATATCCAGATAAACAGGTAATAGCTCGTCATTCGGCCCGATTCCCTCGCGTGTAATCGCTCGCGCCACAACATCGCGCGGCGCCAGCTCCAGCAGTGGATGATACCTCTCCATGAAGCGCTCGCCCTTGGCATTGCGCAGATACGCGCCTTCGCCGCGTAATGCTTCAGAAATCAGAAATCGTGGCACACCAGGCAGGCTCAACGCTGTCGGGTGAAACTGATAAAACTCCATGTCGGAGATCTCGGCACCAGCACGATAGGCCATCGCAATGCCATCCCCAGTGGCCACGGCAGGATTTGTCGTATCGCTGTAGACCTGACCAGCACCGCCGCTGGCAAGCAATACAGCCCGCGCCTGAATTGCGTGCAAGCGCCCTTCACGATCTAGGATCGTCAGACCAATCACTTCGTTATCTTCAGTCAGAAGATCAACGCACATCGTCCATTCAAGCAATGTGACGTTGTTCAGAGCGCGAGCATGCGCCAGCAAAGAGCGCCCTATCTCCGCACCAGTCGCATCGCCGTGCGCATGCAGGATGCGATTACGGCTGTGTGCGCCTTCGCGTGTCAACATCAGCTTGCCATTTTCGCGGTCGAAGCCAGTACCCCAAGAAAGAAGCTCTTCCACCCGCAAAGGGCCTTCCTCCACCAGTACTTTTGCAGCTTCGCGGTTTACGAGGCCATCACCGGCATTCACCGTGTCTTCGAGATGCAGTGCAATATCTTCTTCGCCGCTCATCGCCACAGCAATGCCGCCCTGCGCATACTGCGTGTTTGATTCACCAAGCTGCTCTTTCGTGATAACAAGAACACGACCCGCTTCGGCGAGTCCAATAGCGGCGCGCAGGCCGGCAATGCCGGCGCCTACAATAACAAAATCTGTCTGCTCAGAAACTGCCATAACGTTTGAGGCTATCACGCAAAAAAGCGCAACACATTTAGACTCGCTACCATCAAGAAAGATGCAACAGCCTGCGATACGATGAGAGAAGCGTGCGCATAATTCAGGTCAAAACATCATCGGCTAGGTATCCCGTCTATGTTGGCAGCAGTCTGCTGGGGAATCTTTATAAGAAGCTGCCAAAACAAAGACGAATTTTTGTCCTGACCTCTCCTGAAATATGGGGCCTGTGGTCAAAGCGTTTCCTCGCATCGTTTCCGAAGCAGGAACAACCCGTTGTGCTTTTTCTGCCTCCAGGAGAACAGCACAAGCGGCTCGCACAGGTGGAACGCCTTTCCACTGAGCTTGCCTTTGTGGGCGCGGACCGCAGTTCGTTACTGATCGCCTTCGGTGGCGGCATTGTCGGCGATCTCGGCGGATTTCTCGCCGCCATCTACATGCGCGGCATCGACTACGTTCAGATTCCCACGACCTTGCTTGCGCAGGTGGATTCTTCGGTCGGCGGTAAAACAGGCGCAAATCTCGCTTCCGGAAAAAATCTCATCGGCAGCTTTCATCATCCACTCGCGGTCTTTGCCGACATTGACCTGCTGCAAACTCTCCCAGGCCGCGAGTTGCGAGCGGGATTGTTTGAGAGCATCAAAGCCGGAATCATCCGCGACGCGCGGTTATTTCGCTTCATGGAGCGCAATGCTTCTTCTATTCTGCGTCGCGATACCAAGACTCTCGAATATGTCATCGCTGCTTCGATTCGAATGAAAGCAAATGTCGTTGGCATCGACGAGCGCGAATCCGGGTTGCGCATGATCCTGAATTTTGGCCACACAATCGGTCACGCCATAGAAGCCGTGACACACTATCGTAAGCTGCTGCACGGCGAAGCCATCGCCTGGGGAATGCTGGCAGCACTCGAACTGGCGCGTGTCCGGAAAACCGTCACTGCTGAAGAGTGCGGCCGTATAGAGCAAACAATTCTGGCCTACGGCCCGCTCCGCGCTTTCAAGAGCAGCGCAGAAAAACTGCTCGAAGCTGCCGGGCGCGACAAGAAAAACCGCTCCGGTGTGCGCCGCTTTGTGCTCCCTGTGGGCATCGGCGATGCACGAGTCGTAGAAAATGTAACTGACGCTGAGCTTTTATCCGCTGCTGAATGGATGCTCAAACAGGTCCGCGAGTCGTAGATGCAAACACAAGGCGCCCAACCCGCAGGAACTACCGATGCCGACAGCGCAGCGCGGGTAGTACGCGAGATGTTCGACAGCATCGCGCCCCGCTACGACCTTTTAAACCATGTGCTTTCGCTGAACATCGACCGATTGTGGTGGCACCGCACGGCCCGGATATTCCGCGCGATTCTCGCGCGTCCTGAAGCAACCGCTCTCGACATCTGCTGTGGAACCGGCGACATGACACTGGCACTGCTGCGGCATCGTCCTGCGGGAGCGCGGCCTGTGCTTGCTGCCGACTTTTCGCACCAGATGCTGGTGCGTGGCAAAACCAAACTGGCTGGCCACAACGCCGTCGTAATTGAGGCAGACGCTTTGCATCTACCGCTGCCCTCAGATTCAGTCGATCTCATCACGGCTGCATTTGGATTTCGCAACCTCGCGAACTATCGTGCAGGACTTGAAGAGTTCCATCGTGTGCTGAAACCGGGCGGACAGCTCGGCATTCTCGATTTCAGCGAACCGGGAGGCATTCTCGGCAAGCTCTACGCCTTTTATTTTCGCCGGATACTTCCGGCAATCGGATCGCGCATTTCCGGAGTTTCCGGCGCTTACGCATATCTGCCCTCATCTGTACATTGCTTCCCCCCTCCTCTGGAAATGTTGGCGCTCATGCGCGAAACTGGGTTCCGCGAGGCTTCCTGGAAGCCCTACAGCATGGGCATTGCAGGTCTTTACCGTGGTGTGAAACTCTAGCTGGTTAACAAAATGACGCAGGCCGCAACAATCCACACCAACCAGCACGCGGGCGCTGATAAGCGTTCTGTCGCAATTGTGTCGGTACTCGCGGCTACTGCTATGACTTTGCTCAAGCTGGCTACTGGAATTTTCACCGGGAGCCTGGGCATGCTCTCTGATGCCGCGCACTCCGGCATCGATCTTGCAGGCGCTGGGCTTACTTTTCTTTCGGTGCGCGTTTCGGACAGACCCGCAGACGAAAACCATCCCTACGGCCACGGCAAAATCGAGAACGTCTCTGCGTTTGTCGAGACATTCCTGATGCTGGCTTCAAGCCTATGGATCACTTACGAGGCTGTCAGCCGTATCTTTTTCCACCCAGTCACCATTCGTTATTCTTTCTGGCCACTGCTGGTTTTGGCGCTTTCCGTCTCAGTCGACTATTGGCGTTCGCGGCAGCTCATGGCGGTTGCAAATCGATACGGCAGCCAGGCGTTGGAAGCCGACGCACTTCATTTCGCATCGGATATCTGGTCAAGCGTTGCCGTATTCATTGGTCTGTCTGCTTCATGGATTGGCTCCCGCTTCGGCATCCCTTGGCTCCGCTTTGCTGACGCGGTTGCTGCAATCTGCGTGTCGTTGATGATCCTTTACTTTGGCTGGAAGTTGGCGCGGCGCACAGTAGCGGAACTGGTTGATTCCATACCTCCGGAAACGCGACGGCACGTGCTGTACGAATTGCGCCATACAGACGGAGTCTTGTCGGTAGACAGCGCACGCATGCGGCGCTCCGGTAATTCCTACTTCGCAGACTTCACGCTGTCGCTCTCGCGGCAATTGACCTTCCAGCGGACAGAGCAGCTTGTAAAAGAAGCGACTGCTGCGGTGCAGCGGGTGCTGCCCGGCGCTGACGTCGTCATCCACACTGTGCCACGTCCGGGAGTGGCGGAGAGCATCTTTGACAAAGTACGCGCGGTTGCGGCTCGCAATAACGTGGTCCTGCACGATGTCAGCATTCAATCTGTCGATGGAAAACTTCACGTAGAGCAGCACATTGAAATGGCGGAGAAAATGACGCTGCGCGAGGCGCATCAGTTTGTCCGCCGCATCGAAGATGAGATTCGTCAGGAACTGCCGCAGGTTGAGTTGGTGCTGACGCACATCGAGAGCGAGCCCGCTACAATCGAGCGCCCGGAAATTATTGCCAGTGATCGCGCAATTGAAGAACATCTGCGTCACGCTGCTTTGCTTCTGCCCGAGATTATTGACATACATGAGGTTGTCATTGGACGCATTGGCGACAAGATCCAGGTCTCATGCCATTGCACTCTGCCGGATGAGATGAGCATGCAGGGCGTACACGAGGTGATCACTGCGCTCGAAGACCGTTTCAAAATGGAAAGCCCTGAAGTGCATCGCGTTCTGATTCATCCGGAACCCGCATCTGATAATCAACATCACTAAAGAGAAGAGAACCTATGATCGCAAGCGCAGAATGGAAACAGGACATGCAGTTCGATGGCCGCTCAGAAAGCGGTCACACTATCCGCTTTGACGCCGATGCAGCGCACACTACCGGCCCAAGCCCAATGGAAGCCTTACTGGCCGCACTCTGCGGATGCACATCCGTTGATGTAATCAGTATCCTCCAGAAAAAACGTGAGCCTTTTACCAGTCTCGTTGTTTCAGCTGAAGCTCAGCAGGCAGCAGAACCTCCTCGCACATTCACGCATATCAAACTGGTATATCGCGTTGGCGGCAAGGTGTCGAAAAAAGCGATGGAAGATGCCGTTGCGCTTTCAAAGAATAAATACTGTTCTGTTTCCAAAATGCTGGAGAAGAGTGCCACTATCGAATTCGTCATTGAGTACGCCGACGGAGAACGCGCTGCATGATCGGGTTCTTCCGGCTTGCTCTGGTAGTATTGCTGCTTTGCATCGTGGCGCTGGTATCCGCTGTCACAACCATGCACTTCGCCATTCACGGAGCGGAAGTTTCCGTTCCGGACTTGAGAGGGCTCGGAGTAGCTGACGCGATGCGCAAAGCGGCCACGCTTGATCTCAATCTCAGCGTAGACGACCGTTTTTATAGCGCCGAGATGCCGGAGGGTCGAGTAATCACACAGTCTCCGGCACCAGGTACGGTAGTCCGGCGCGAATGGCGCGTGCGGGTAACGCAGAGCCTCGGTCCGCAGCGCATTCCCATACCAAACGTGATTAGCCAGCAGGAGCGAGCCGCAACCATCGAAATGCGCCGAGCAGGCCTTGACCTCGGCAACGTTGCACGCATGCCATACCCAGGCGTTCCTGTGGGTGCCGTGATTGCACAAAATCCAGCGCCGGATGCGGAAGGCGTGGAGCGGCCCAGTCTCAGTCTGCTGGTTGCTGATGGAGCTCCTGCGGATGCAAACGGTATTGTTATGCCTGATCTCACAGGGCAGCTGTTTTCCGTAGCATCCTTAGCGATTACCCACGCTGGATTGAAGCTTGCTCCTACTATTGAAGTTCCCGCGAGTGTTCCTGCTGTTGCTTCCGCCGGATCAACACAGGCTCCAAGCGCTCTTGTCCCGCCTGGCAGCGTGATCGCGCAGAATCCGCCAGCCGGACATTACGTCGATGCGAATATCCCGATTCAGCTTACTGTTGTTCGTTAGGTGCGCTTCACAAGTAATGCGGCAAAGAAGCCATCGCAGTCGTGGATACCTGGGATTGTGCGCAGGCATCCATTCACAAGCGCGGTTTGATTTAGCCGGTCGGCAGCCTGAGCTCGAAGAACACCTGCCTGGTTAAGCCGCTCTATTTCTTTTTCCATGGGAACGAGCTCAAATTCATTGCTGCCTTGCAGGCATTCGCGAATCACATCTTCGTTTTCTTCTGGCTCCAGAGAACAGGTTGAGTAAAGCAACTGCCCACCGATTTTTACGCCATTCATCAGGGACAACAGAATTCTTACCTGGCGTTCACGCTGCCGCTTCAACTCTTTTTCCATCAGGCGATGCCGAATCTCCGGATTGCGAGCCAGTGTTCCTGTGCCGCTGCATGGAGCGTCGCACAGTATTAAATCGAGCTCAGGCTGCAATTCTATATTTGCTGCATCGGCTGTTACATATTTCACATGCGTCATGGACGGAGCATGCTGAAACAGACGTTGCATTTCTTCAAGCCGCCTCTTGCTGACGTCGCACGCGGTGATATCGACATTTGGATTGCGTT
>DATAQW010000087.1:0-3250 GCA_036264445.1 Pseudacidobacterium sp. | reverse complement strand
CGCCTTTGCGGGACACAATACAAATATCCCAAGCGCATTCAGTACATACCATGCAGCCATCGATCCGGTGTCCTCGTCGCCGGCGAAGTGTTCGGGGGAATACAGCTCGTTGAGAACTTTATGTGCCCAGAATTGCGTTCGGTCCGGCCTGCCTGCTGCTGCATACACTCCCAGCACATGATGTACAGGCTGATTGCTGTGAGCGTACTGGCCAAAGTTGACGGCCGCCATTTCTGACATTTCGTGGATTTCGTAGCCGTAGTCTCCGGTGTGGAAGATTGGCGGCATGGCCAGCATGGTGTCGAGATACTCAACAACCTCTTCTTTGCCACCCTGCGCTTCGATCAAAGCCGGGATGTCGTGCGGAGCGTCCCAGCGATGCTGCCAGGCAGCGCCCTCGACATAAGGATTGCCCCATGTGATGGGATCGAACGGCTCCATCCACTGCCCGTTCGTGAGCTTGCCGCGGAGAAAGCCTGTCTGCGTATCCAGCAGGTTGCGCCAATTCTTGGAGCGGCGCATGAACATTTGGTAGTCGTCCTGTTTGCCCGCTGCTTTCGCCACCTGGGCGATGCAGAAGTCTCCATAGGCGGCGTCAGCGGTTTCTGCCACCGACTGCTGAACGCGATCCGCGGGCACATAGCCATGGGCCATGTATTCCTCCACGCCGCGACGGCCATATCCGGCGGCAGGATTGCCAGGACCGGTGGCGTGCTTGCGCAGTCCTTCATAGGCTGCTTGCAGGTCGAAGCCCTGGATACCTTTTGCCGCCGCTTCTCCAAAGACCGAGTCGATCAGGCTGCCTGTCATGCAGGCGCGGTAACCGGGGCAGGGAAACTGTGGCAGCCATCCGCCCTCCTTGTACGCATTGACCCAGGCCTGCAGAATCTCGCCGAGCCGTTCAGGAAAGAGCAGCGTCATCATTGGATACCAGGCGCGATACACGTCCCAGTAGCCGTGGTCCGCGTACATAACGCCCGGCACCACTTCGCCAGTGTAGGGACTGCGATGCTGCATGTGGCCGGCTGCGTCCGGTTCGTGCCAGATGCGCGGAAAGAGCAGCGTGCGATACATGCACGAGCGGAATGTTTTCCGCTGCTCTGATGTTGCGCCCTCAATTTCGATCCGGTTCAGATGAGCATTCCAGACGGAGGCTCCTTTCTGCCGCACCGTGTCGAGCGAATCTTCTCCGAGCTCCCGTTCAAGATTCGCAGCCGCCTGCTCAAATGAGATGAAGGATGTTGCAATGCGAACATCGAGACTCTGTGTTCTCGCCGCGAACATCATGGACGAGATCGAGCGGTCTTTTTGCTGCACCGTGTCGACGCGCTCCCATGGGAGAGAAAACTTCATCACGTAATACGTGGCGAAATGTTTTGGTACGCCGCCAGAGTTCGCCGACGAGGTAAAGCGAATCACGCGCTCCGCGGGAATGGAGGAGACATTCTCAGCGTGGCCTTCGGGAATGTCGATGAGAAATCCGCATTCCGCATCACCCGAATAAGTGGCATGTATCAGCGCACAACGCTCGGTCGGAACAAGCTCTGCGTCGATTCCGTAGCGCAGAAGGCGAAGGCGCATGCTGTGCGGCAGAAGGACGGATTCTTCGGGTCGGAACGAGGACGCGCGCTGCCCCGGACCGGGCTTGATATAACCGCTGAATGGCAGAAACGTGGCCTGGCCATAGTCGCCAAGCCATGGGCTGAGCTGATTGGTAGAACGGAAACCCTGCATCCGGCGTTCGGCTGGATGAAACATCCAAGGACTGTCCTCAAAGCTTTGGAGCGTCCAGTGCGCCATGCCGAACGGCATGGCTGCGATGGGCAGCGTATTGCCGCGCGAAAAGCTGATGGTGGAATCTGTTCCCTGGAGAAGATTGATGTCGGATACGGGATCGGACGCGGGTGCGGCAGTGCCGCTCTGTCGATCATCCGGACTGGCCGCAATGGACGCAGCGTTGGCGGGCAGCGAGGCAGCAAGCGCGGCGAGTCCGGAGGTCTTCAGGAATCTGCGGCGATCAGGCGAGGGGAGATCAAGCGGTTTGCGCACGGGAAATACCTTTCGATCGGAACAGTGATTGCGATAACGACTTTATCGGGTTGGAGCGGAAACAGGGAAACAGCCCTGTTCCCGGAATAACTTGGCACCTCAAATACAAGAGGTGTCAGGATGCTAATGGGTCTTGAGGGCTTCATCTTCGGAAGCAGAACCCTCCGGAACAAATGCGTCTACTAGAGAAGTTACGGTCAGGCTCTTCTTCAGCTCTTCGAATGACGCTGAGGTTTTCACCGTAATGTTTATGGCCTCGCCCGGGATCAGATCGATGAAGTTGTCCGAAACCTGCACGTCCTGATCACCAAAGGTGAGATAGACATCGCGCGCTATCACATCCGAGGAAAGCCTCAGGTTATATGCATTGCCGCTTGGGGTGAGGGCGAAGTCGATCTTCGCAGGCAACAGGTGGACCTGCTTGGTGGGCGCCAGGTAATTCAGGTTTTGGGAGACTGTGGTTCCGTTAACCGTGAAGTCGGTCAAGACCACTAGCCTGCTCATATCCTGCTGAATTTTCAACAGGGACGCGAATGGGAACTGGTCATAGACTTCGCTGGAGAGTGGTGAAAGTGTGGCCTGTTTCTTATGCTCCATCAGGACTTTCCCATCCATGGTCATGACGCGCACACGCAAAGTGCCTTCGGTGCTCTGTGTTTTGTCTGAGACGACGTACACCGATACCTGGCCATCCTGCACTTGTGGCGAGACGAGGATCGGGCTGTAGAAGCGTCGCGCATAATATTGGAGCGCCTTCCATCGGCCGTAATAGTCGATGCTCGACCAGGAGGCGACCGGCCAGCAATCATTGAGCTGCCAGATCAAAGAGCCCATGATGCGCGGACGGCTGCGACGCATATGCTCCGCGCCTACCTTTACCCCCTCGGCCTGCAACACCTGGCTTACGTAGAGAAACGATGGAAAGTCTTTTGGCTCCGCGTAATCGCGGAGCAGATAGTCGTGAATGATGGCGTTGCCTTCGTTGTTTTTCTGGTGAGCAATCATCACCGGAGTAAAGATGTTTGCACGATCTTCAGACCTGGTAAACGACTTGACGGTGCGAAGCTCGGGAAACGATTGAAATCCGTATTCCGAGGTGAAGCGGTAGAAGTGCTTCTGATAGTTTTCGAATGGTTCGCGTCCATGCCAGATGCTCCAGTCGTGAGCATCGCCCGACTGAAACTTGTCTGATGTTTCTTCG
>DATAQW010000080.1:0-4899 GCA_036264445.1 Pseudacidobacterium sp. | reverse complement strand
CCCTGAGCTGCCAATTGGGGTAACTTTAGTGCCACCGGAGAAGACAAGCGTGCTGAATCCTGGCAAGCCCTGTCTGCCCGGAATGCCTAGGGTTTGATTGCCTGTTAGTCCAAAGTGACCTGCGATGTCTACAGGCAATTCGGTATATCGAGGACGACCATAACCAGCTCGTGCCTCATTCACGATATTTGGGGAAAAAGTGTGCGTCCAATTTATTGCGAAGCCAGTGTAGGGATTGGAATTGTTTTGCGGAAACTCAGTAGGCATACCTACTGTGCTGTTGCCGTCAGTCTGACGGCCCATGGTGAAACGGCCTGAGAGCAGATCACTCTGGCGGATTTGCCAATCTACTTTCACGTCGCCTTGGTCGTTCTGTACGAACTGCTTGGCAACGCCGACATAGTTGTTGGATGGAAGATACGCACCGGAAGCCAAATTACCAGGAGCATTGGGTAAAGGATAAAGTTCAGGATGTGCAAGCAGGTACAGGGCTGCCGGATTCGTAATGGTTACATACTGTCCAGTTGCAGCGTTGTATCCGGCACGCATGGCCGCATCAGGAACAGTAAATGTTTCGGTGGTGCCGGTGTGTTGACGGCCTCCCTGATAGTCGACAAAGAAAAAGAGTTTGTCGCGCTTAATGGGGCCGCCGAATGTCCCGCCGAACTGACTGCGGTTGAACGGACTCGTCGGAAGAGGAGTTCCCGAGGTATGTTTGTTGAGCCAGCTATCGGCATTTAGATTCTGATTCTCGAGAAACCAGAAAGCATTGCCATGGAAATGGTTGGTTCCGCTCTTGGTGACCATTACGATCTGGCCGCCATTAGCATTGCCGTATTCGGCCGTGGCGTCGCCGGTGATGATTTTCATTTCGCCGATCGCATCCACGTTCGGGCTATAGCCGATATAGTTGTCAATGGACTCGTTGATGTCGATGCCGTCTAGAGTGTAGTTGTTTGTCTGTTCACGGTTGCCGTTCTGGAAATAACCCCCGTTATATGCGGAACGCTTAATGCTGTTCTGTGCCATGGGGTTAGGACTAACAGCTCCAGCTACAAGCAAAGAAAGCGATGAGAAATTACGCGCCTGCAGCGGCACCTCCGTAGCAGTTTCCGCCGTAATCGTATCGCCTGTGGTTGGGTTTTCCGTATTCAAAATCGGCGTGGCGCTTGTAACAACCACGCTCTGATTGACTTGTCCGACTGTAAGTTTTGCATCGACTCGGGCTTCCTGCGCGACTTCAAGCGCGAATGGGCCAAAGCTTGACTTATCAAAACCAGCTGCTTGGATCGTGACTTTGTATTGCCCGATAGGCAGGAAGCGCAGCGTGTAAACGCCATCACTGTTTGTTTGGGTTGGAAAGGTAACGCCAGTCGCCGTGTTAATGGCAGTGACTGTGGCTCCGCCGACAGCTGCTCCGCTTGTGTCAGTAATAGTACCGGTAATTGATCCGGTGATTGTTTGAGCAAGCGAGATGGAACAGCATGCCACCAGCAACAAAAAGCCAAAGAGAACGTTGCGTACTCGCATATGAGTGGGACCTCCGACTCGGAAAGGTGTTGATGGATTGCCGCGACGGCACTGACGTCCGCTTAGGCGGCCTGTTTGCAATCTCTGAAAAATTACAGGCGCATTTTTATGGACTGGTTTTCAGATTTCACATACTGTATAGACAACTGTACTGGCTAGCAAGAAAAAAATAGGGATAGAAGAAAAAACTATGGGCGCGATAAGCGCATACAGGGTAGATCTCAGGCAGGAAAACCAATTGGCTTGCGAATTCTGGAGTTGGCGAGAACAATGAATCCACTAAAAATCAATGAATCCACTAAAAAGGCATAGCGGGATTAGTCCTCAATGGCCCTCACGAATCTGGCTGTAATTGATTCCGGTTGCGTAATGGCGGCACCTACCACCACGGCGAAGACCCCGCGGTTGAAAGCCCGTCGTATATCTTCCGGTTCGCGTACGTGGCCCTCTACTATGACTGGAATGTTCAGGAATTCGATCAACTGCTCGACCAATTCCCAGCTTATGGAGCGGCGGCCAGCTGTTTCCGGTGTATATCCATACATGGTAGTTGCCACCGCGCTGGCTCCGGCTTTTTCCGCTGCAAGAGCCTCTTCCACAGCAGCAATGTCGGCAAGGACGGGCTTGCCCAGCTCATCCTTGATGCGGGAAACCAGCTTGGGCCACGGTTCACAGGAAGCAGGTCGGTGCGAGGTGCAATCCAGTCCAATTATGTCGGCGCCTGCATCTGCAACACTTTTTGCCGATGTGAAATCAGGCGTAATGATGGGCAGTCTGTCTGCAAAACGTTTTGAGATGCCAATGATCGGCAAGGCGGTTTCCTTGCGGAAAGCGCTGATGCAATCCGCGCCGTTTGCCCGCAGACCGCCGGCTCCGCCCCGTATGACGGATATGGCTATGCGTCGCAGCGTCTCAGTGTGGTCCAGTGGATCACCGGGGAATGCCTGGACGGAGACGATGAGTTTGTTTTTTAAGCTGGCAGGAAATATTGGTGTTGGTGTCATATATAGCTGCTAGGTTTTGAGGGCATGTTAAACGATTAAGTTCGTCAAAGCATGCGTAATGATTATTTGGCAATTCGGATTATTGATAAAGAGTGAATGAGCGAGGGTCAAAGTGGCAAAGAGCCGTACACTAAACGAATCAGCGTTTCATCCATTAGACAAAAACGGTTTTATACCGCTCTACTACCAGATTCAGCGCGCTTTGATGGAGAGAATTCAATCAGGCGAGCTTTCTGAGGGTGACCCACTGGCTTCGGAAGAAGAGCTTTCCCGCTATTACCAGGTAAGCCGCATGACGGCGCGGCAGGCGCTGCATGGGTTGAAAACAAGCGGCTATGCTTTCAGCGAAAAGGGTCGCGGCACATTTGTCACCAAGCCCAAACTGGAAAAAAATATCATGCACCTTCAGGGATTTACTGAGGAGATGCGCCAGCGCGGCATGAAACCCACGTCAAAATTGCTTGACCAGGCTGTGGTTGTGGCAACGGAGGACCTTGTTCAAAAACTGAAGCTCGATAAGAACGATAAGGTTGTTTACCTGCGCCGTCTCCGCATCGCCGACGGCATTCCAATGGCGATCGAAGACTCACATATTCCGTTGAAGCAGTTTCCCGGTCTTGACCGCATCGATTTTGCAAAACATTCGCTTTATCAAACACTGCGGGAGCGTTATGGCGTGCGCGTTGGCTACGCAGATGAGATCATCGAAGCCCTTGCTGCAACGAAGGAAGAGTCGGAACTACTGACGATTCCGCGCAAGTCGAGCATCCTTTCTATTACGCGAGTCATTATGACGACGCAGGAGACGCCGGTTGAAGCAGCGTGCTCGCGTTACCGTGGCGACCGTTATCGCGCATCGATTCGTGTACCAATGACCGCAATCGAATAATCTGTATTCCAGGTGAAAGTCTGGGATGCAATCATCGTTGGGGCTGGTCCTGCAGGTTGTGCCTGTGCGTATGATCTCGCGTCTGCCGGCAAATCGGTTCTTCTTTTAGACAAGGCCGAATTTCCTCGAAAGAAAGCATGTGCTGGTGGATTAACGTCCAAAACAGTTCATGCCCTGCGTTACTCAATTGAGCCGGTGGTACGACAGGTAGTGAGGAGCATTGTGCTCGAAACCAGAGACTCCTCGCGCATCCCTGTCCATGGCTCCAGGACAATTTGTGTAATGACCGTTCGCGAGGAACTGGATGCATTCTGCCTGAAGAAGACAATCGAAGCCGGGGCTGGTTTTCAGAGGATCAGCAGGATTGAAGCAATTGATGAGGGTACCGACGAGGTCACCATAACAATGCAGGATGCAGTGATGCGCGGACGTTTTCTCGTCGGTGCGGATGGAGCCAACAGTGAGGTGCGCCGTTTGACCGGCGATGAGAGTTGGTTTCGCAAGGCCTTTGCAATTGAAGCCAACGTGCGGCGTAGTGGGGAGAAAGAGGACCTTGTCTTCGATTTTGCTCCGGTAGCTTCAGGCTATGGATGGGTCTTTCCAAAGCGGGATCATGTAAATGTTGGCCTCTACAGCTTGAGCTCCGACGAAAAGCTCAACCGCGACAGGTTGTCTTTTTATATCGCGAGCCGGTATGGAAGCAGTGCGCTGACGGAAGATTTCATCGGGCAATATGCCGGATTTGGGGCTGCGCAACATCATATAGAACGCAACCGTGTCTTTCTTGTTGGCGATGCTGGCGGTTTTGTAGATCTGTTGACGGGTGAGGGAATTTGTGGAGCCGTGCTCAGCGGCCAGGCTGCGGCTGCCGCCATCACTTCTGACCTGGAGAAGAAAACCACAGCTAAGGAAACATTTATCCGTCTTACGGAAAATCTCAGAAAGAATCTCCATATTGCCGAGCATATTGCAGGTTCCTTCTATGCAAATCCTCAACGCGGATTTCAGGCAATGAAGATGCCGTTTCTGCGCAGTGCAATTTTGAAAAGCTATACCGAAGGATTTGATTTGTCCGCACTCACAGGATTCGTCGGCCGCTTTCTGCCAAGCACTTCTGGTTCGCAATAAATTCTGCAAAAGTTCGTTTTTCGATGTCACCAGTATGCGCATAAAAGCATCATTACTGTTACGATAGGAAAGTAATTTTCCTGCTGTTCGCAATAATGTGAGCGGCCTGGTCTGTTCTTCGCACTGGTT
Source organism: Pseudacidobacterium sp. (assembly GCA_036264445.1). GTDB lineage: Bacteria > Acidobacteriota > Terriglobia > Terriglobales > Acidobacteriaceae > Pseudacidobacterium. Next base: position 219 of record DATAQW010000080.1, on the reverse strand, counting down.
TCGCCATTGTTTGAAGAGAGCTCAGCGAAATGTGCTAGAATCTCGGTTCGGCGCACCTATACAAAGCTTAATCTTGTCTTTCGCTCTGTTTGCCTAACAGCCGTCTGGCGCGGTGAAGGAAGTTAAGAATCGATGCTCGCGGAATATTTTAGATGCGTGAAGTGGTTTGCCAAGTATGTGGTTTTTCTGGTTGCAGTTTTCGTGTGGCAGCCAATGTTT
>DATAQW010000030.1:0-4452 GCA_036264445.1 Pseudacidobacterium sp. | reverse complement strand
TGAAGATCGAAAACCGCTGTCGACTGCAAGGTTCGTTTGTGACCTGTCTACAAACTGTTGATGGACAAACCAACTCAAATGTCCTAGAAAACCGGCCGCCCAGTAGAGAAGATCAACACCAGCCAACTTCATTTCGATCCCTCCGCTTGAACGGCCGATGAGGTTCATCCTGTATCGACAATTAAACCAGATTAAGAATAGTGTCCGGTGATGTGGGTTCCGGATCGGTTCCCGACACAACCCGGAGGATGATCCGGAACTCGTTGATGAGGAGCTGGAATTCGAGGGGGAATCCGATGCGAAGGCCTGGTTAGCGGGCATTGTCAATAACAACGTCCCGGCGAGAACAGCTGCGTAAAAGTATCGTTTGTACATTTCCTTTGTCTCCTTTGCGGCGCAAATCTGCGCTGCGCGGAGACTAGGAATTTTCGTGAGAAAAAAAGACGATCCGCTTGCCGGGATTGCTTACGCGCAATGCCAGTGGAGCAGAGGAGTAGAAGATGTTTCCCTGCCGCGACCTGGACTGTTCGTAGACTTCGGGATTATGATCGAGTGCCCTTTTCGCGGAATTGCTGATAAGCAACAAATGGGGACAATTTCTTGACAGTTTGTGACCGGGATCGGTTAGCCGCTGAAGGGCGGCACGTTTCGTGCCGCCCTTCAAGATTCATTGACCAAGTGAGGAACCTTTAATCTGAGACTGAAGTTCATTCAAGAACCACGGGATCCTTTCATCTCTCTGGTCGAAACGCCGAAAAAAGGCGGTTTCAATCCAAAGCAATTTATCCGCGATCGGTTTGAAGACGATGCCCAAATGAGAGATATGGGAAGCGGAACGTGGAAGAAGCGCAACTCCGAAATTATGGGTGACAATTTCCATTACATGCGTCAGCGACAGGACCTCACGCAGTACAGGCCGGGCGCCAGTGCTGTGAATGTATTCGACAGTTTGGTCATAAAAAGCTGGATGGGCTCCGGGTGGCAAAAAGAAGACCATTTCCCCGTCCAGGTCCCTGATGAGTATCGAAGGTTGTTTGGCAAATCGATGGTTCTTCGAAACGCAGAGGCAGAATGCTTCACGGGCAATGGGATGAACCAAAAGGTCTTCTTCCAATACAGGCTGGATTCCGAATCCGGCCTGCAGTTTCCCACGTGACACCCAATCAATGAGTTGTCTCGTAGCGCCACTGCTGAGCTGCAAGCGCCATTCCGCGGAGATGGATCCGATACTCGTCGACCTACTGATACCTGCAGGGATAGAGGACGGTTGCCATCGTTCGAGAATGGGGATGAGCTGGCTGTGAATGTAAGCGGAGTAACCCAGCCGAAGTGGGCCATGGTCGATTTGACTGCGATATCTTGCAAGATCACATGCTCGGTCTACGCGATCAACCGCCTCCATGATTTCCCGAATGAAAAAGCTGCCAGCGTGCGTTACAGCAAAGTGGCTTCGATCGCGGTCAAAGATCTTTACACCGAGATCTCTTTCCAGGCGATCGATACTTCGGACGACTAACGAATGGTCGACTCCAAGAGATGCGGCCGCCTTGTGAAAGCTGCCCATCCGGGCGGCGACGACAATGAATTGTTGTGTCCTGAACGGAATGTTCACTTTCCGATCCATGCGCATAGATTTCACCTTTGGTTTGGGGTTTGAGCATCAGAGCTGCCCCGTGCGCGCCCGAAGCATACTCGTAGCTGCTAACACACAAAAACAAAATGGCGGTAGAAATCTTCAGACGACGGGATGTGTTGCGTATAAGCAATCAGCACTCGCGAGAGATTCAGAGATCATCTGGTTCTTTGATTCGCTTAGTTCAGCAACATGCCGCGTGATTGAGATGCCGATCGTGCGTTGATAACGTTCGATTGTCTACTTACTCGTGCAGGCCGAGGTTTCAAACTCGTTCGTTGAACGAAAGAAGAGTGCACATGTACGAACAGGTTTCCGTGCAGCAAATGATCGACCAAATCTCACATATTCAAGATCTGTACCGTCGTGACAGCAGCGCTGCGAGAGACACCAATAGCGATCAAAAAGTCCGTCACGAGTTTATGCGCAAAGTGGTTGACAACCTTAGGCGTCAGAGATCGCTATTATCGCCCCGCACCCTTGGCGGCTTGTCACAACATGCAAACCTGACAATCGGGGGAGCGTTTCATCTAGTAGGGTACCCTCTGGACAAAATGCGGAGCCTCGAGTTTCTTCTTAATGGCCACCGCACACGGATCATTGAGTCGTATCCGTTTTATCGAGATCGCGAAGTCGATCTTCCCCATGTACTCGCAGAGGGTGATGTGCTCAAAAGGAGCGCGTTCATTTCTGAGGTGGTATTGCGATGGCAACGACGCGTACCGATTCGAGCCGTTCAGGGGCCAACGTGGCGGAAGGAAGGTATTTATTATGTCCAGCTGGGAACGGAAGATGTGCTGAGGTTGACGGGACTTCCTCCAGGGGCGGTTTTGTCGATGGAGCCAATCGATGCGGAGGAGCAGGTCCACCCGGATCCAAAATCTATTTATTGCCTGCAATTCAAGAGTGGATACCGTTGCTCAAGATATGTCATTTCACGCGACAGACTGGTATTGCTCCCATATGACCATGCCTATAGTGGCCCTTATGAGTTTCTTTACCCACAAGATGTTCGTATTGTTGGTAAGGCTTGCAGCTTTGCTGTCCGCCTTTTCCCGGTTATGCATGATGTCCCGCAAGAGTCCAAGCCTTGCGGCAGCGCTCCCTTAATTCTGCCGTGGGAGCAGCCATCATTCACCTCCCTTTTGTACACCGAACGGTTGCGCTTGAGTTTAACTACGCAGACCTTGGAGCACGCCAACAACCTGCTGGGCGCAATGATTGGCACTACAATCAGTGCTCGTACTTTACGGAGATACCACTGCAGAACAGAAATGAATCCGAGCACCGATATTCTGGTGGCGTTATCCCTCGTTCACGCACTCCGTTTCAGTGATGCGCTTCGTTTGATAGGGCTTTGGCAGCACGATACGAACCGCCATTCGTTGAAGATATGGCAGGAGGCGGCTACATTGGGCGATCTGCGGATGAAAACTTCCCGAACTGCGGTTATTCCCGAACCACGCGATAGCTGGGAGAATTTTCGTCAGGAGTGGGGTGAATGGCCCACATTGTTATCCCTTGCGTTACCCAATCTAGAACACTTCCAGCACAGACTCCTTCGTATCCACCAGAATAGCTATTTCAATGGCTTATCACCGCTCATCCATCAAGGGACTGTAGCACTTATCGAAGAACTAGATGATCTGCACGATGTCCTGCCAGGCCGGGAGAACTCCGAATGGGATCGGCATATTTATGTACTCCGTCACCGGCAGAGCCTTCTTTCCGGCTACCTTGATTGGGATGGTGAGCGTGTCGCGCTGGTCCCGCATCCGCGAAGCTCTGCACACCGGACATCATTTCTGCGCCATCAAGTTGAAATTGTCGGCAAATGGATTGGCATAGCATCACCTCTTCCCCACAGGCTAATCGATCAACCATTGAAGAGCCACAATCCGTGAGGGATGAGGCTGGTGTATGTTTGGCTGGATTGATCGAACTAAGCTGGCAGCGTAAACGCCCTGTTCCGCAGGTATTTTTCCAGGACTCGAGCGTTATTCGATAGCCGAGGTCCCTTCTGGGGTGGAAACCGAAAATTCTCAGTGATGATCCGGCTCAGGTCGTCTTTGTCAAGCGACTTCTGCACATCCGATCGAGCCAGAATATCGATGCTGCAAATAAAGGCTTTGCAGTATTTAGAGGTCACAATCACCGCATAATATGCGGTGATTATCTTGTCTCTCTGGATGAGCCCGTTGCCCTGTTCATGTAAATTGAACCAGGGCTAACAACACATCTACGTGTCGGCAACCCGATCTTTTGTTTACGCAGTAGCCTTCTGCATAGCCTTTTATCCAAACAAAACGTCTACTCATACAGACCGATACCGCTTCGAAGCCTTCCAAATAACGCTTTTAGGTGCGTCCCATGGAGCGCAAGAGGTTTTCTTGTTTTGTGTCGCTGGAATTTCTTTACAGCGATTTGCGGCAGGCCTGTCGCCAGATCGGCAAAGCGCCGGTCTTTGCCGCAACTGCAGTTTTGGTGCTGGCGGCTGGGTTCGGGGTCAGTATCGCCATCTTCACCATCGTCCGCAACGTACTTTTTGCGACTCTTCCGTACAAAGAGCCTGAGCAGCTAATTCAAATCGTCAGCCGATGGCCCAAGACGGGCGATCAGAACGGTTGGAGCGCCCCAGCGCGGGATGCACTCGATTGGAAGAGTTCCGTTTCGGCTTTTCAAGACTTGGCTATATACCACTACAATCTTGTGAACCTCACCGGGAGTGGTCAGGTTGAATCTATCTATGGGCTCAGAGTCACCGCAAATCTGTGGCCCATGCTCGGAGTCCGCCCACAGCTTGGCAATTGGTTTTCGCC
>DATAQW010000023.1:0-9937 GCA_036264445.1 Pseudacidobacterium sp. | reverse complement strand
ACCCCAGCCACGCAAATATAGAGGAAGCGCTGCAATGGATTGACCGCCTCGAAGCGCGCCGCGCATGGTTCACGCACATGTCGCATGATCTCCATCATGCAGACTCAGAAGCTGAGCTGCCCTCTCATATACGCCTTGCTTACGACGGCCTGCGCATCCCGATCGAGCTATAACTATGCAAGTCTTTCGCACGCTCGCAGAACTCCCCGCCAGCTATAGCGCCACTGTCATAGCGGTAGGCAACTTCGATGGAGTTCATTGGGGCCATCGCTGGATCATTGACCATGCCCGCAACCGCGCGCGCGAACTCAAAGCCAGATGCATCGCCCTTACTTTTGATCCACATCCTGTCCGCGTACTTCGTCCCGAAGCCACACCGCGCTTGATCACACCCATGCCGGAGCGTCTTCACCTGCTCGCAAACACGGGCCTTGATGCAACCGTCGTTCTACCGTTTACTAAAGAGTTTTCGCATCTTTCTGCTGAAGCCTTTGCGCGCGACGTGCTGCGCAATGGTCTGCATGCAGTGGAAGTTCACGAAGGCGACAACTTCCGCTTTGGATATCAGGCCCAGGCCGGAATCGCAGAGCTGGCTGAACTTGGCAAACAGTTAGGCTTCACAGTGATTGCTCACCACACGCGCTTCATTCGCGGACTCCCAGTTTCAAGCAGCAAAATACGTGAGCGCATCGCCGCTGGAGACATGACTGCAGCACGCGCTTTGCTGGGACGTCCTTTCGCGATCCGTTCAACCCAAGCGCGCGGTCGAGGTATCGGATCAAGACTCATCGTTCCCACGATCAACCTGGCTCGATACGAGGAATTGCTGCCCGCCAATGGCGTCTACATCACACGCATGAAGATTGGAGACAAACAAGAAAGTCCGGTTTTCAATTCAGTAACGAACATCGGCAATCGTCCCACATTCGGCGAAGCACCATTTGCGATAGAAACTCATTTGCTTGATTTTCAGCGGGTCGATCTGACCGACGATACCCCGCTTGAACTCACCTTTCTGCGCCGCATTCGGGGTGAAATACGCTTCCCTTCACCGGAAGCACTGAAAAAACAGATCCTCCGGGACGTGACACATGCGCATCGTTATTTCCATCTCATGAGGACACTCCAGAGCCGCTGATTTCGGTAGTGTCTCAGTTTTAATTTCTCCTTTTATAAGGCCCACGTTTTCGGAGAACCCTTCTACGTATCAAGAAAAGGACAATGGGTAAAAGAAATTATCTTATCGAGGGTGTCTCCGGCACGGGCAAAAGCTCAGTATGCCAAGAGCTGCGCCGACGTGGTTACGTAGCCATAGATGGTGATAGAGAACTGGCCTACCAAGGAGACCCAACGACTGGCGAGAAAACCGAAGGCTTCGGCCACGAACATCATATTTGGGATGTAGAAAAAGTAAAGAGTTTGGCAGCAAATCAGGATGACGAAGCCACTTTCTTCTGTGGCGGTTCTAGAAATTTCAAGCAGTTCATAGACCGTTTTGATGAAGTCCTCATCTTGCACGTTGATGCAGATACACTCAATGAACGGCTCGACGGCCGTCCTGATGATGATTGGGGCAAGCGCAAGAACGAGCGGGAACTCATCCTACGTTTACACGCCACAAAAGAAGGCCTACCCAGCAGTGGCATCTTACTAGATGCAGCACAGTCGCTTGTCAGCGTCGTGGACGAAATCCTTAGCCGTGTCCAAATACTGAAAGTCAAAAATTCAAGCTGAGACACTACCCTGATTTCTTAGCACTTGCCAACTCTTCTCTTCCGTGAGTAATCTTTCGCGTGTTTTGAAAAGATCCGGCCTTCCGTTCTTAAGGAGAACCGCATGTTCGGCAAACTGCTTTTCAGCTCTTTCGCAGCTGCAGTATTCGCCCTTCCGCTTCAAATTTCTGCCCAACAAACCAATGTTGAACGTTACGAAATCTATTCCGGCTTTACTTACTTTACGTCGCCAAGCCTGAATCTCTCGGAACACGGTTACCATTTACAGGCTGGCCTCAATCTAAGGACGTGGCTGGGAACCGGTTTCGATTATTCTGTGGTGACCGGTCACAACTCGCTGACACCGAATCTGCTGCTCACCTCACTCCAGCTTCAAATTGGCGAACTACTAGCTGAACTTGAAGCCGAGGGTGTCATCCCGCCGGGCTACCAACTATCCGTTCCTACGGATAGCACAACGCAGACTTTCGCCGCTGGCCCGCAGCTGGTATACAGGCATTATGTCTCTGTGACTCTCTTTGTGCGGCCTTCCATAGGCGCAATTCATGAGTCCGCTACGCCACACCCAACTGATGCCATTTCCACGCTCATCGTGCAGCAGCTTACTCCTTCTGGAAAGAAAACTAACTGGACAGGTTTTTATGGGTTTGGCGGCGGACTCGACTGGAATGCAACGCGCCACGTGGGCCTGCGCACGCAGGCAGATCTTGTCTATAACCACCTTTTTGATGATCTGTTGAGGAACGGCCGCTGGACCACTCGCTTCTCCATCGGCCCTGTCTTTCACTTCGGCAGGAACATCGTAGCCGCACAAAAATAACGAGAACGACTGTTATCTTAAACAGCCTTCTTGCGCCGCGTAGTTGACTTTGCAGGAGCAGCAGCGCGTTGCGGTTCTTTTTTGCCGACAGCCTCTTCCTGCTCTTCCATGCTCTTTCTCAGAGCATCCATCAGATTGATCACTGGCGCCAGCTGTTTCTTTGGATGTTTCTCCGTCTCCGGGGCCATACCGGCTTCCTTCTGCTCAACCAGCTTCTCGACGCGCTCCTGATATTCATCCTTGAATTGCTCGGGATCAAATTTCGCTGTCAGCTGCTTCATAAACTGCTCGGCCAGATCAATCTCGGCTTTTTGTAAGCCGATATCCTGGTCCTCGCCGTACTCTGCGACTTCGCGCACCTCAGCCGGATAGTAAAGTGTGTGCAGCACCAGTCCCTTGTGGTACGGACGAATCATCACAATCTGTTCGCGCTGGTGCAGAGTGATCTTGGCAATAGCGCCCAGCTTCAGCTGTTCCATGCCTCGAAGAATCAGTGCATAAGCACGACGACCCGGGTCTTCAGCGACTGTGTAATACGAGGTCTGATAATAGATCGGGTCTACGTCATCCAGCTTTACGAACTGGACAATCGCCATAGTCTCTGAAGACTCAGCTTCAAGCGCCTTCAACTCTTCTGGAGTTACCTGCACATAGGTATCGCGATCTACGGGATAGCCCTTGGCAATCTCGTTGCGTTCCACAACGCGCTCACAGGTCGGGCAATAAAGCTGCTGCTTTACACGCGTGCCGCATACCGAGTGGACCTGGTTGAAGCTCACGTGCTGCTCACGCGCCGCAACAAACAAGCGGATCGGGACCGAAATCAGACCAAAGGAAATGTAGCCTTTCCAAACCGTAGACGCCATAAATGCAAGCCTTTCTGCAACAAGCAGTTGGGATGAAAATTGTACACCGGATGGTCCGCTGCTTGCACCAAAAATGATGCGCATGATTGCTCCATGAGGTTCTCCCCTTTTATTGAGTTCAGGATCGCAATGACGCGTACTAACTAATGAGGGTTCTGTGCACCGGGCTGCTGCGAACGCAACGTCTCATATTCCTTTGCTTCGCGCTCTGCATCGTCCGGGCGGGAAGCTCCTTTATACGCGGCAGCCAATGCGCGGTGTACTTCGGGAATACCGGGATTCGCTTTCTCCAGGTCTAAAAGACGGTTTAGTCCATCATTAAAGTTCCCGGCCTTCACCATCGATGCTGCATACACAAATGCAAGCTGCGAGGGATTGTTCAACTGGGCTTCCATTGGCTGCAATGTTTTGAGTGCTCCGGCGTAATCTGCCGTCATGTACTGGCTTAAGCCCAGCATAGAACGCACGTTCGTATCTTCCGCATGGAGCCGTAGCGCACGTTCCAGTGGCGCTATAGCGTCTTGAAACTGGTTTGCCGAAAAGGCAGCGCGTCCCCAGTTGTAATCCAGCCCTTCCAATGATGGATTCCATTCGGCAGCACGGTGGAAATAAGTCAATGCATTTGCGAAATCCTTATCGCCGGCAGAGATTGCGCCGAGGTTGTTGTAGCTGTCAGCCAATGCCGGAGCCAGTTGTTTCTCAAATCCGTCGATTACCTGTGATTGCTTGGCAGTCGCAGCATTTATAGATGCATCAGGCTTCGCGCCGGAAGATACGGCACTGTTCGTGTCCATTCCCAATGGCATGTCCAGATAATCCGCCAGCCGGTTGCGATCCTGCGCAAGGCTCTGCTTCGTCAGCCCTGCCGAGATTTGCATCTCACGGTGAGCTTCATCCGCGTGCCCTGCCTGCATCAGGATTCGCCCCAGCATGTAGTGCGCTTTCTGCACCTGATATCGGTTGTGCGAAACATCGCGCGTCAATGCAATGGATTTACGCAGCGTCGCCTCAGCGTCCGTGGGGCGGTTTGTTTCGAAATACAACTGTCCAAGATAGAAATACGCATCGGAGTTTTCACTATCCAGTTCAATGGCGCGTTTCAGGTCACGCTCCGCGTCCGCATTTTTGTGCTCGCTCTGCTCTATATGACCGAGGGCCGCATAGGTCAGCGAATCGTTCGGAGAATTTTTCAGTTCTTTCCGTAATTCCTCTTCGGCTTCCGCAGTTTTCGCGCCTTCAGAACTCGCCAGATACACAGCCGCGAGAGCATAATGTGCGCCTGGAATGTGAGGATCTTCCGCGATTGCCTTCTGTAGCTCGACGATGGCATCTTGTCGAAAATCAGAATTTCCATAGGCGAGCCCGAATACCTTATGAATAACCGCCGTGTCGCCAAAAGCAGTCTGCATTTCAGAAAAAACTTTGATCGAGCACGGTTTGTCTTCCATGTCGAGGCAGGCAGTGGCGAGCGCGTAGCCATCTTCAAAGTCCGGCTCAAGTGCCACTGCCGCTTCGAATTGCTGACGCGCCTCCTTCGTTTGGCCTGATCGCATTAGCGCGCGCCCCAGAACCAGATGCGCTTTGGCATTGGCCTTCGCATTTTCCGGGTACTTACGCGTCACCTGTTCCGCCAGCGATCTTGCACGCGACACATCGCCGTGAGCCAGCGCTGCCTGCGCATATTCAATTTCAAGGACAGGAGAATTAGGCGCAAGCCTCAATGCCTCGTCGAAAAACGGGGCTGCTTTGTCGTAGTCGCCAATCCTTGCCCGCTCAATCGCCATCTCGCCCAGAGCATCAGCCACAAAGATGCGATACTGTCGCGCCGCCTCATTCAAATTGCCTGAAGATTGATAGCTCTGCGCAGCATCATAGTGCTGCTGCAGGACAGACTTCGTCGTGGCGCTGTCCTTTGTCTGCCCATAGATCATCGAAGAGAAGAAAGCAGCGAGAATAGCTGCTTTCCCGGCATCACCCAGCCGTTGCAGAGAGAAAAAATTCATTGGGTACTTTGTTGAAGTATATGGGAAAGGCCGCGCGTTATTGAAGCCGCGCGGCCTTTGCTGCTGGAGCACGAGATTGCTCCTAGAACTGATATTTGAGGGCCAGTTCCAGGACGCGTTGTGTCGGAGTACCGGACTTCTGGTCCAGAACACCGAAGTTATTTGGATTCGAGTTTGGATAGGCCACTACATTCGGAGTAAAGGCCTTGCTTGCATAGTCGGCGTTGTAGTGCAAACTCACCTGGCTCTGTCCGCTGAACTGGGGCAGAGGGTGGTTCAGCCAGTTGAATGCGGATGCGCGGAACTGAACAGTGTGTCTTTCTGTTATGTGGAAGGTTTTATAAGCAGCCAGATCACTGGTGATCAGCGAGGGCCCGCTAAGGTATGGATAATTCTGTCCGCCGAATTGTCCAATTGCCGGCGGAGCAAAGCAGCTGTATCTAAGCAACTGATAATGCGCGCGATTGGTTCTTGGATCGCACGTAAGCGTGGGCGTGATCACGATGGACGCATTCGTGCCGTAGTACGTGGCCTGACTCAGTCCGGTTCCAACGCCTGTTGGCAGTGGATTATAGCCCGCCTTTGATGGATCGTTTTGAATCGGCACTCCGTTGATGGTTGCGTACTGCAGGCTCATCGCGAAGTTCCCAGTATTGTTGTTGAATTGGGCCTGGAGATTTCCGCCTGCCTGCCATGAGGTGATGTTGGAGAGTGTCCATCCGTTCGCCAGTCCCCGAACGAACTTATTTTGTCCACTCAGGACATTGTCAAACAGATAGGAGCCCGAAAAGTTGAAGACGTGAGGCCGGTCAATCGCCGTGACTCCATAGTTGGGCCTGATCGCAAATGGATTGACCTGCAAACCAGTGCCCAGGGATTTCGACCAGGTATAGTTCACGTTGAAGTTGGCGTGCGCGCTACGCTTCACCCAGCTCAATTGCAGTCCGTGGTAATTGCCGTAACCGACGCCTTTGTTGACATTGATGTTGTTGTCTCCGTAAGCGTATCCATACGGGCGGTAATCAGCCGTCTTGTTTCCGACCGTCGTCACGTCTTCTGGATTCGTAGCGACCGTTCCAGTGACTGGATCAGGCTGGAAGAAAGCCCCCAGAGGAACCTTGTTTTGATTGGTGTAGTCGGTGAAGCCGCTTCCCGAGATGCTCTCGCCGCCCAGCACCAGATTCTCGCTGTCGTTCCCCACATAGGCAAATTCCGCCAGCGTCTGCCATGGCATTTGTTGCGAGAAGGTGAGGTTCCAGGCGGTCGTCTTCGGCATGGTGTTATCGGTAGGATCGAGCGCATTCACAGTACCATTGCAGCAGACCCCGCCCGAGGACCCCGGCGGTGTAATTTGCGAAAGCTGGGAGAAGAACAGGCTGCTGTTGCCGGGTTGGCCGTATGTCTGCACTGCTTCTGCAGTCGTCAAAGCGGCAGTGGGGGAATTGGTCTGCTCGCTGAAGTGGTAGATGCCCCAGCCTCCGCGAATAATCGTCTTCCCAGAGCCATATAGGTCATACGCAATTCCAAAGCGCGGATCTGCTAAAACAAACTGATCAGGCTGTCCGCTGTTCGGAACGGAGGGATCAATCCCATGCCACCGGATGCCAGGACTGGTTTTTCCTGCGGCAAAGTCCGATGATACGAGATTCGGATAGAAGACAGCCAGACCGTTCTTTCGCCGGTCATACCAATGTCCGATGTGAGACAAACGAACGCCATATTCCAAGGTCAGGCGGCTCGTGGCTTTCCAGGAGTCTTCGCCATAGAAGGCAAGGTTCTGAAAGGCCAAATCGTTGTTCACCGTCGTGCTGTCCTGCGTAAAGTTTGTGGTCAGACCCATCAGGAAGTTTGCGGTAGGGTTATTCGGCGAGCCGACCCTCGCTCCGGTAATGAGATTGGGCTTTAGCGTTCCTCCAAAGCCGAAGCTGCCGAAGTTCCCGCTGTACCCGCCTGCAACTGAAAACGCACCCTGGAGATTTCCGGTATTTGCCGCATAGAATCCAGCTTTGATCGTGTGTGTACGCCACAATTTTGTCACGTTGTCTGCAAAGGCAGGTATCTCTTTCCGGACGACGTACGTATTGCCCGTAGCTTCAAAAATGTCTGCCTGGGAGAAGTCAGGGAATGAAAAGCTTCCTGGAGAGTTATATGAAGGAATCACTTTTGCGCCATTATTGAAGACCGTCCCATAGGGATATCCAAGCGTGGACTTGTATGCAGCTGAAAGCTTTGGCGGAGCTACTGGAATATTGCCATATCCCCAACTGGCAATCGCCTCGTTTGTCAGTGTTGGGCTGAAGATATGAACGAAATGGCCGGCAAGCGCCTTGGAATACGAAGTGGTCTGCAGGCCGCCGCCCGGATACGGAATCGCGTTTCCGGGAGTCCAGTAGATGTGGGCGCCGTTGCCCTGCGAAGGCTGCTGATCGTATCCCTGCTGGTAGGAGATGAAGAAGCTATTGTTCTGGTTCAGGTTGTAGTCGGCGCGCAAACGGTAGATCCAGCCGTTATGTACACCAGGAATCACCTGACGGTAATTGAAGTTGCCGGGAGTGGTGGCCGGATTGGCGTTCGCCTTAGGCCAGAAACTTGAGAGCGCCGTCGCGCCCGGATCGAGAAACTCCGAAGGAATCATACCGGCAGGACGGCTTCCCTGCCCAACCACGGTTCCGTCCGGCAACACTGTTCCAGTCAGATCGTTACAGCCATTGGTTTGTGTCGCATTGATGTTGGCAGCTCCCAGACAAAATGCGCTGTTAGCCGCTGTGGCCGTAAAGTTTCCGGACATCATGTCTGGCGTCGGAATAAATGACTGCAGCACGTTCGTGTTGCCATTGTTCTGTTGCAGCCTCTCGTAGGCGCCCCAGACGCGCACTTTTCCATGAGTGAATGGGAAGGGCCCGCCAAAATTGCCACCGGGATAATAGTAGCTCGCGCCACCCTTTGGCGTGACCGGAGAGGTGTGATTGCTTTGCCAGTCGTTCGCATTGAGAACGTCGTTTCTGGCATATAAATAGGCTTCGCCGTGATACTTGTCTCCTCCGGATTTGCTTGTCGTGTTGATGACGACCGGACCGTACGGAGCGTCCGCGCCGAAGTTCGAGGTTTGCACGCTGACTTCCTGCGTCATGTCAGGGTTCACGAGGGCGATGGAGCCGCAATTGCAACCGGGATCATCGATATCAACCCCGTCAAGAAGCTGGCTTGTGCCGCCGCGATTTGGGACGCCGTTCGCGTTGAGACCATTGCCAACCGCGCTCTGGGCAACGCTGACCTGGCTAAAGTTGAACATCGGTCCGTTGCTCAAGCCGTTCGGCGCGGTCGTAACTCCGGGAAGCACCTTGAGCAACTCCGACAGGTCACGGCTTCCCAGCGCCAGGGTCTGAATGTCATGGCTATCAAGGATGGCCGCTCGCTGACCGCCTTCCACTGGTATGATCTGCGTGCTCGCCTCCACCGTAACGGTTTCCTGAGCAGCGCCGACTTCCAATGCAAGATTGGGGATCTTCCTTACGTCTCCTGTATTCAGCGTAATGCCATGCTGGGCCAGGCTTTTGAAACCTGCCGCCTCGACGTTTACAGAGTAAGTGCCGGCAAGGAGCGCCGGATATACGAAGAAGCCATCACTGTTGCTGACTGTGCTGCGTACTTCTCCCGTAGCATCATTCGTCAACGTAACCTTTGCGTTGGGAATGACGCTTCCTGACGTGTCCGTCACCGTGCCGCTGAGGGTTGCCGTAACCTGCCCATGCGCCATCGGCACAAGCGCAAGCAACACTGCTAGTGGTATCAATCGCCAGAGCGTTCTGCTCCTGAACAGACTCCAGCGAACACACACATTGAATAAATGCTCCCTTGTCATTTTGCCTCCAAGAATCAATCAAAAAATCGCCAGTGCACGCAAGGCTAGGCGCTGTAAACGTGTTCTTACGCGCATCCTTTTGAGCTCAGCTAAAGCAACTAATTCAGTCGTTTTACTAAAGCGATTTATTTACCGCCAAAATTTAACTCACGGGCATATATCTTTGTCAAGAAATATCTACAAATGGTCTTTTGATAGAAGAAAACAAGGCGCTCTAAATTCAAGCTGGGAGATTTAGTCAGGTAAGCCTTTTCAGCAGCAAAAGGGCCGCGCTCTCTGACAGCAGCGTGGCCCTTTTGTTGAGTGAAACAGGTACGTTAAAACGCGTATTTCAGGGAGAGTTGAATGATGCGCTGCGTTCCGCCACCAGCCTTGGTATCGGTGTAACCGAAGGTTGGAGAGGTGGAACTGGTGTTAAGCGTGCTGGCTTTCGTGCCGTAGTCGGTGTTGTAGAAGAGCTTCAACTGATTTCCGCTGCTGAATGCCGCCAGAGGATGGTTGAGCCAGTTAAATGCCGAGGCGCGGAATGTGAGCGTATGCCCCTCCCAGATATGGAATGCCTTGTTCACTGCGAGATCGGTATCCATATACGAAGGTCCGCTCAGATATGGATAATTGCGCGGCCCAAACGTTCCGATTGCAGGAGGAGCAAA
>DATAQW010000290.1:0-3053 GCA_036264445.1 Pseudacidobacterium sp. | reverse complement strand
GCCGTTTTGCTTGACTGGGATCTGCCTGAGAATACACAGTTTGACGAGCGCGCGGCTTTGCGCATCGTCCGCGCAGTTCGTCGCCGCAACAAGAAGCTGCCGATCTTCCTCATTGCCGACCGCACGCTGGTAAGCGAATTGCCGCTCGAAGTTGTGAAGCAAGTTCACGAATATATTCACCTCTTCGGTGACACGCCTGCGTTTATCGCCAACCGCGTGGATTTCGCTGTCGAGCGCTACCACGAGCAATTGTTGCCGCCATATTTTCGCGAGTTAGTGAAGTATACCGACCAAGGCGCCTATTCATGGGACGCTCCGGGGCACATGGGCGGTGTCGCATTTCTGAAGCATCCGGTAGGCATGGCTTTCCACAAATATTTTGGCGAGAACCTGCTGCGCTCTGACCTGGGCATCTCGACTTCGCAGCTAGGCTCGTGGCTCGATCACATCGGACCTCCGGCTGAATCAGAGCGCAACGCGGCACGCATCTTTGGCGCGGACTGGACGTTCTACGTTCTCGGCGGTTCATCGACCTCAAACCAGATTGTTGGTCATGGTGTAATTGCGCAGGATGAGATGGTTCTGGCCGATCTGAACTGCCACAAATCTATCTGCCACTCGCTGACTGTGACCGGAGCGCGGCCCGTCTATTTCAAGCCGACGCGCAATGGGTACGGCATGATCGGTCTTGTGCCGCTGGCGCGCTTTCGTCCGGAGAATATCGAAGAACAAATCAACAAAAGCCCATTCCTTGCTGGCGCGGTTTCCAAGAATCCTAGTTATGCGGTGGTGACGAACTCAACTTATGACGGCTTCTGTTACGACGTGAATGCAGTCGTCGAAGAGCTGGCAAAGAGCGTCCCCCGTGTGCATTTTGATGAAGCCTGGTACGCATATGCGAAGTTCCATCCGCTGTACCGCGGGCGATTTGCCATGGACGTGCCCGACGAGATGCCGAACCGTCCCCTGTTGTTCGCAGTGCAGTCGACACATAAAATGCTGTCTGCGTTTTCCATGGCGTCTATGATCCATGTGAAGCAGAGTCCGCGTGCGCCACTGGAATTCGACCAGTTCAACGAATCCTTCATGATGCGGGGAACGACCTCGCCGTTCTATCCCATGATTGCATCGATCGATGTGGCAACTGCCATGATGGATGAGCCTGCCGGTTCAACTTTGATGATGGACACAATTCAGGATGCGATCAGCTTCCGCAAGGCCATGGCCTCGGTTGCGCGTCGCCTCAAAGCTGAGGAGGGTGGCGGCTGGTTCTTCGGCATGTTCCAGCCCGACTATGTAAAAGATGCGGCGAATGGAGAAACCTTCAGGTTTGAAGATGCTCCAGACAGCCTGTTGGTGCAATCTTCTCAATGTTGGACCTTGAAGCAGGGAGAGTCGTGGCATGGCTTCAAGGACGAGGATACTGCCAATGAATATGTTCTGCTCGATCCCACGAAGGTCACGATTCTAACGCCCGGCATTGATGCGCAGGGCCGCATGGCAGAGTGGGGTATCCCAGCCGCAATTCTGACTGCATTTCTTGATGCCCGCCGCGTGGAGATAGCGCGCACCGGCGACTATACGATTCTGACGCTTTTTTCTGTCGGCACCAGTAAAGGCAAGTGGGGCAGTCTGCTCGAAACTCTTTTTGAGTTCCGCCGGCTCTATGACCAGGAGGCTTCAATGAGTGACGCGTTGCCGCAACTGGTGGCAAAGCATCCTGAGCGCTATGGCACTATGGACCTGAAGCAGCTAAGCGATGAAATGCACACGGTCATGAAGGAACTGAATTTGCCAGGATTGTTGCAGGAAGCCTTCGACATAGATCTTCCGCAGATCATGACTCCTGCGCGTGCGTATCAAAAGCTCATTCGCGAAGGCACAGAAAAAGTGCGAATTGCTGAGATGACGGGACGTATTTCAGCTGTGATGTTAGTACCGTACCCGCCGGGAATCCCAATGTGTATGCCCGGAGAACGTCTGGGCGACGCCAACAGCCCCACCATCCGCTTCCTGCTTGCGTTGGAAGAATTTGGCAAGCGCTTCCCTGGATTCGAGCGTGAGGTTCATGGCATTGAAGTGGACAACGAGGGTAATTTCTGGATGCGCGGAGTGATCGAAACGCCCGGAAAACGGTCGAATGGCAAGAGCAAACCGCGCACGCATCACTCATCGCGCCTAGCCAAGTGAAAAAGAAACCCATCCTTACGCATGTCGTTCGCGTAAGGATGGGTTGAATACAGGTGGTTGCGGAATATATACGAACTTTTTTCTTTTACTTTAGTGGTTGTCTTTGTCGTCATCAAAATCGAAGGGCGGCGTTAATCCCGTAAAATCGCCAATGACCTTCGCATCATAGGGCCCATTCAATTGATTGAATCCATCGCCGATGACATTCAATTGTCCCTGAGTGAAAACAATCTGGCCGCTTTTAGTTACTTCAATTACACGATTGTTGAATTGATCGCTGATCAGCGTATTGCCGTTGCGCAGGCGAACGCCGCGGGTAGGCAATGGGTTCGGATTGCTGCCCGGCTGCGTGTTTGTAACGTATTGCCAGACAATCTTGTCATTTGCGTCTACTTCAACAACACGGTTGTTGTTTGCATCGGTGATCAGGGTGTGTCCATCTCGCAGACGGCTCGCAAAAGCCACGCCGCTGGCTGTTCCACCTATGGTGAAGGTCTTCACGATATTTCCGGCCGGAGTGACTTCAATGGCTCGATTGTTGTTTTCATCTGCGATTAGAATGTGACCGTTCTCAAGCACCTCACCGCTGTTAGGATTGTTGAGCTGGTTTGGTCCATTGCCGGCTACGCCGGTCGTGCCGTATTGCCACACAATATTCTTGCTGAACAAATCAACGACAATAATGCGCTGGTTGGCCTGGTCCGCGATGAGCACGGAAAAGCCGGGATGGCCAGGGAATCCAGAGAGGAACGCAGCCTGCACTGGCGTGTTGAGTTGGTTAGGGCCCGAGCCAGCAACTCCGCCGTTTTGTCCGTACTGCCAAAGGATATCTCCTCTTTGGTCGACAATAATGACGCGATTAT
>DATAQW010000262.1:0-3267 GCA_036264445.1 Pseudacidobacterium sp. | reverse complement strand
CCGGACGACAGGTGGTCACGCTCTCAGGCGATGGCGGCGTATCGATGATGCTGGGTGATCTGCTGACATTGAAGCAGATGAATCTGCCGGTCAAGGTCGTGGTCTTTGCGAATAACACGCTGGGCTTTGTCGAGCTTGAGATGAAGGCCTCCGGCTTTGTGGACTTCGGATGCTCGCTCGACAATCCCGATTTTGCCGGGCTCGCGGAAAGCGCTGGCATGCTTGGCCGCCGCGTGGAAAAGCCGGAGGAGTTGCGTCCCGCGCTGGAAGCGGCTTTCGCGCATGAAGGCCCAGCTCTAGTGGAAGTGCTGGTGAACAGGCAGGAGCTGTCCATGCCGCCAACCATCACCTTGGAGCAGGCGAAAGGATTCACTCTCTACATGCTGAGAGCTGTCATGAGTGGACGCGGCGATGAGGTGCTGGATCTGGCGCAGAGCAATTTACTGCGCTGAAATAAATCACTGATGGGCTTGCGCCTGCTAGTTTCGTTGGGAACTATCCATGTTCTTCGAAATTGGCAGGTGTGAGCCGTACGGATTCCCCAGCATGCAGGTTTAGGTTGTGGACATTGTCGCGGTAGCGAACGGGAATGCTGCCGCCTTGCCTGCTCATGACCGTCGCGGAGGATAGTGTGCCATTGCGCCATGCGATATCGACGACATAACCACCGCGCGCACAGAGTCCTTTGACTGACCCCTGCGGCCATGTCGCAGGGAGAGCCGGAAGCAGTTGTATTTCACCGCCCTGCGATTGCAGCAGCATCTCGGCAATGCCTGCTGAGCCTGCCGTATTACCGTCGATCGCGAAGATATTTTGCTCCGCACCGGCAACACCGCCACTGGAAAACGTAAGCAGGTTTACATCTGCGGCTTTGGCAACGAGGCTTTCAAGATATTTGTGTGCGAGATCGCCTTTTAATAATCTCGCATAGTAAACAACAAGGTTGGCACGTCCCCACTCGCTTTGCTCCCAATTGGGCGTATCCATTCGCCGCTGGATCGTTATTTCTGCTGCATGAGCCAATGCGGGAGTGGCGCGCGGCGAAATCTGGTTCTCAGGATACAGCGCAACTAGGTGGGCCGTGTGACGATGATTTGGGTCGGCATCCTCAAAATCTTCCAGCCATTCCTGCAACTGTCCATGCCGGCCAATCTGGAACGGCGGCAGCTTGGCACGTGCGGATTCAAGCCGGTTGCGGAATTCGTCGTCGACGAAAAGAGTTTTTGCGGCTTCGATGCACATGCTGTACAGCGCGTAGACAAAAACGCGGTCGCAGGTGTTGCCCATCGATTCGGCGCAACGCTGCACATCAGGAGTGACATACCAGTTCTCCGGCGAATCGGAAGGGCCGGTGACGAGCCATCCACGCTTCGGCTCTGGAACCATGTAGGCCAGGAAGAACTCGGCTGCTTCGCGCAACACCGGATAGGCGCGTTTACGAAGGAATTCCGCGTCTGCGTTGAAGGTGTAGTGGTCCCACAATTGGAGAGCGATCCAGATGCCTGCCGTCACATACAGCCCCCATCCGAGACCCCACCCCGGAGCGGTATACCCCCAGGCATTTGTCACGGTGTGGCACACCCATCCTGGTGCGCCATACATCTCCTTGGCAGTCATGCGACCCGCGGTGCGCAAACCATCGATCAAGCCAAAGAGTGGGATCTGGCATTCAGATAAGTTACAGACTTCTGCGGCCCAGTAGTTCTGTTGCGTATTGATATCGAGATGGAAGTCATTCGTCCATCCCATCGTGCTTGCGAGGCCGTCGTTCCAGATGCCTTGCAGAGCCAGCGGTAATGGTGAGTCCCCACGCGAGCCTGCAATGGTGAGATAGCGTCCGTACTGAAAGAAAAGTGCCAACAGTTCCGGGTCACTTCCGCCGTTCTCCAGTGCTTTCCGTCGCACATCTGTCGGTTGTGTTTTGATGGACGCGTTAGTTGCACCCAGATCCAACGACACCCGCCGGTACAGCGGTTGATGATCGGCGATATGCGCTGCACGAAGTTGCGCGTATGTTTTGTGGGACGCCTGCTGAAGAGTGCGAGTGCAGGTTGCTTCAGGATCCGTGCCATTAAAACTTGTTGCTATCGCGATGATGACGGTGACAGCGTTGGCATTCTTCACCTGTATGTCCTGAAGCGAAGCATGGATGCTGCCACTTTCGGGAATCACCTTTACATGGATTTGCAGCGCGACGCCCTGGTGTCCGTTGCTGTGCATGGTTTCATAAGCATGGCCGCGCAGGATGAGAGTATTCTGTTTATCAGTCGTGATTTCAGCGGGGATCGTGATCGCGCCGAAGTCGGCGCTGAAGTTGATTTGGCCCGGCTTATTGCAGGTGAGCCGCATTGCAAGCAGGTTGTCAGGGTACGATGCAATCACTTCTCGTGAAAAACGAGCGCCGTTCTGCGAGAAGTCTACGCGCGCTACAGCCTCGTCCAGATTTAACGAACGGCGATAATGTGTAGCTGTTCCTGCGTTCTCAAAGCTGAGTTGCAATACTGGCAACGGCATATTGGTGCCGAAAGAAGTTGAGTGCCCAAGCAGATATTTCTGGCAGAGATCACGTGCCTCGGTATATTTACCGGCGAAGAGCAGCTGCCGAATTTCATCGAGATGTTCAAGCGCCCCCGGGTTTACATCCGTTGTGCCAGGCGCGCCCGACCATGCAGTCGATTCTGAAAGTGCCAAGCGTTCTTTTGTGAGTCCGCCGAAGACCATGGCACCCATGCGTCCATTTCCTAAGGGCAACGCCTCGAGCCAGCGATCAGCAGGCTGCTTATACCAAAGCTCGTCCTCTATTTTTCCTGGCGAAGATAGCAGGGACAGCGCTCTATGCGGTAAGGCTGCCAGGACAAGCCCCCCTTGCAGAAATTTACGTCTCGTTGTTCGCAACTGCTACTCCTTTTCACTACACAATGTTTATAACTTTGAATACATCTCAGAAATGATTGACCCTGACGCGATCAATCGGTACGCTCGGGAACAACATAGAAATCAAACTATGATCAGCTCAGGAAAATCTTCAGGAATTAAAGACATTGCCCGCGCTTTGAAAATTTCCATTGGAACTGTCGATCGTGCATTGCACGGTCGTCCTGGCGTGAGTGAAAAAACCAAGGCGCGTGTGCTGAAGATGGCCGAGCAACTGGGCTATAAACCCAATCTTGCAGCGCAGGCGCTCAAGCTGAATCGGCGGCTTTCTATCGCTGCGATTCTCCCAAGACATATTTCGCACTTTTTTGACCCACTGCGCGCAGGTATTCG
>DATAQW010000193.1:0-5317 GCA_036264445.1 Pseudacidobacterium sp. | reverse complement strand
CCCTGCAGCTGAGAGTTCATGCGAGAGGTAGACGATTTCAGTTCTATCCCATGATGTAGCGTTGTGTATCTGAATCGCAGGCTCGCTGGCAGATGGCGAGCTCTGTTCAAGCGCACCCTTCAGCAAGTCTTCAGCCGCTTTGTCCGCGTCGACGGCAAACGCGCGCTTCACCTCCCATTGTTTCTTTGTGAACTCACTTTCAGAATCGGAGACGCTGCACCATGCTCCCCAGGTGTGCTCTGAGTAAAGCAAAACATCGCGCCAGGCCGCATCGTACGGAGCAGGAACATAAGTCGAAGGATGCTTGATTGCTGCGAGCGCGAAAGCTTCACTAATGCGGTCAGCAGCTCCGCGGTTGAGTCGTGTTTCAAGTGCGGAGGAAGCAGCCCCGTCTTCCCAGTATGGTGTCAGGTCCCCACGATATTGAGGCAGCTGGCTCCCGTAGCGTTTCTCAAATGCTGAAAAGGCGGTCGATGTGGATGCAATGGAAAACCGCGGCCACTCGTACTTATCATTCCACGAGCGCACAAATTCACTAATTTCCGGATCGGGCACAGCATTGTCACGATGGCCGGACCATCGAATATAGGAAATATCGTACGGATAATGGACATCATCCATGCGGTCCTGATACTTTGCGACGAAATCAGGTCCGACCTTCATGACGTGCGACATGGCATAGCCTGTCCACGGAACCCAGAACAATACTTTTTCCTTGCCGGAAGGCCCAACCCACCAGAATGGCTTGTCCTGCCACTCAACCATGAAAGTGCCAATGCGGTCGAAATAGTTTGGAGCAGCCGAGAAGTATCTGATGCCGGCCTGCGAGAATGCCGTTACGGTTCCCCAGGTAAAACCGGGTACATCGCTCATCATGGCCGAATCCACACGCACTCCGCACTGCTTGCCGAGCACGGTGGAGTAGTGGAAGAGTTGCAGCAATTCTTCTGGCCGGCACAGCCCTGTGAGTTCGTTTGCGTAGGAGCCGTTGAGCGCAATCCAACCTTTGCTGATTGCTTCAATAAGCTCGGACTTTTCCTCCTGCGACCTGCGCTGCATGTACAGATCAGCACCCCACAATACTTCGAGATTCCATATGAAGCGAGAGCCCTCCGGATAGTCTGTTGTTTTGTGCGCAAGATCAATTCCCCGCTTTATGTTGAGCATCTGTTTTTCTTCGACGTTGGCCTGCAGGTCGGTATACCCGAGATCGTGGTGCGAGTGCGGCAAAACATAAATCAGCATTTGCCGAACTGGCTGTATCTCGACGATCTCCGACTGCTGGATGCCATTCATATCAACTGAAACGACAGAACTGTGCGTGCCCGACGTTGGCTTAACGTAGACCTCAAAAACATTTGCGCCGCTTTGAACCGTGCGGCGATCGACCTCGATGCCGTCCAGTTTGGTTACTGCTACGCCGCCGCCGCTATTCTGAAGTGAGATTTGCAGAGGTTGAAGAAGCCCCTTATTAGTTCGCGCTAGTCCGCGGATGGGTATCGCCAGCTTAGGTCGACTTTGGTTTTCCAGCTGACCTCCGGCAACATTCCATGTGGGCCCTGAACAGAGCGCACCGCCTGCGGCCATGGTCAAACTTTTCAACAGATCTCTTCGCTTCACACCTTCACCTCAGACTTGTTATGCAAGCTTGCGCTCTTCCGGTAAGGAGAACTTTCACCAGTGAGGATCTTGCGGAAATTACATAACTTCGTGACGCGCAACTGCTTCACATGGGCTCAGTCCGTTCTCAATATCCCGTTTTACGGTCTGCAAGACGAATGCCCAGCCAATTTGTGCAGAATCTCTACCGCAGTGTCTATGGCGCTCCGCGCTGAGAGATTTTGCGTTTGCACGATGGTCCGATCGTTAGTTTTTGAATACCGAACCCTCTTCGGGTATATCACCTAAGGCAAGGATTCGCCTCGGATTGTCACACGATATAGTGCGCCAAAAACGGGTGCTCAGATTGGCATCACGAAACCGCTATAGGACCAGCGTGTTTCACAAACTTCGAAATGCGCGGGCAAAAAAATAGGCATTTTGGGGGGCACAGAGTTGCGCTGCCGGATCCAGGCAGTCTCCAGATATCCGACCTCCATGTAAGTCCAAGCCAAGGGAAAAAACACGGCGCCAGTGGGCGTGTTTGGAGAGCGCGCACTCGTTGATCAGGATTTTGTGTTGCGCACATTAAGCCTCTGGGCAGATGGTTCCTGCATCGATGCAGAACCAGAGCCAGTACGCGAGCGGACCGGCTTAGACACGACAATAGTTCCATACACGGCGGCATACCTATCGCACGTACACCATGGCAAAGACAAAGAAACACCTTAGCTGTGGGGAATTTGATGGGGCACGTCGACCTGAAGTCGATAGAGCCGAACCGGCATTAGGAACTGGAGCCGCTGCAGGCAGTCATCAATGAGCGCAACCGGGCCAAGGAGAACGTCAACTGCAAAACAACCGGCATGTTCGGGTCTTGGGCGCATTTGGTCGGCATCTGATTGAGGTTGTGACGTTTAGATATGGTGGACGCGGTAGGAATCGAACCTACAACCTGTCGATTAAGAGTCGAATGCTCTGCCAGTTGAGCTACGCGTCCGCTTACTCAGAGAGAAAGGATCCGGTTGGACTTCTTCGCGGGAAACGCTCGTTGTTCCGAACGCCTTATAAAATATAGCACATTAATTGAATGTTTCGATTCTCGCGCATCATTACACCGATACCTCGAACTCATGAAAACAGTTGTATTTGTAGCGGCAATTCCTTGCGTGCTCCGCAACAGTCAGAATGCGCTTTCATTACCTTTGCGGCTTTGTCCAGGTTTTCTATTTCTCTATTTCTACGCCACGCCAAAAGGCAATGTGGTTTTTAATTTTGCGGGCGGCGGGTTTGGGATCGGGGTAGTACCAGGCAGCGTCCTGATTTTCCTGGCCGTCGACCATGATGCTGTAATAGCGCGCCAGGCCTTTCCAGGGGCAAGTTGAGGTCGTCGAGCTGGGGCGCAGAAATTCCCGCTTTACAGCGCTTTCCGGGAAATAGATGTTTCCTTCGACTGTTTCGTAAGTGTCACTTTCTGCTAGTACTTTGCCGTTCCAAACTGCCTTTGCCATCCGTCTTTCATTACCCTTCTGTAAATCCAATCCGTATACATTAGCAGATGCACTGCTATAACAAAAGGCGCAAGCTGCTCTGGGTCTCTTTCTGTCAGATTTTCGTAGAGCGCTAATCGCCTAATAAATGAATTACATACAACGTCTATCTGAGGGTTAAAGTCACAATAAAAATCCCTGGATGAATATAGCGGTTAGGAAACTGCCTGTTCCACCAATGGGCCATGTGTCTCCGCTGTTGGGCGTTCTGCCTCTGGGACGTCGGCGATACGCTTTGAATAGCTGCAGGCGATTGCTGGTTCCTCTTCGCCTTTTTTACGGCGTTTCTTCGCGCCCTCTTCCTCCGCGGTTGGTTTTCTGTTATTGGGACAGACGAGATAGACGCCAGACTTGAGTGTCTTTTCCATCAAATAAGGCGAGCCGCACTCCGGGCATTTTTGGTCGACAGGCTTATAGTTTGCCGTGAAGTCGCATTTCGGATAGTTCTCGCAGCCGTAGAAGATGTTGCCGCGGCGCGCCTTCTTTTCGACGATCTGGCCCTCATGGCATTTGGGACAGATGACACCGATGGTGTTCTGCTTGATGTACTTGCACTTGGGGTAGCCTGAGCAGGAGATGAACTCGCCGTACTGTCCCATGCGCTTGACCAACTGCTTGCCGCATTTCGGGCAGACTTCGTCGATAGGTTCAGGCGGCTTCTGCTGTTGCTTCTGGTTGAGCCGGCGCACGGTTTTGCAGGGAGGATCTTCGTTATAGCCGGGACAGGCCATAAACGGACCCCAGGGCCCGTTGCGCAGCACCATAACGCGGCCACAATTTTCGCAGTATTCTTCTTCCTGCTCTTCCTGGCTGTCGGTCTGCAGGTGCGGCTTGGACTCGAAGTTTTCGCGCGTGTAATCGCAACTGCCTTTTTTCTTCTTGTCGTAGGAGCTGCACGCATAGAACGACCCGAACTTGCCCCATTTAAGCACCAATGGCGAGCCGCACTGCGGACATTTCTCGTCCGTTGGCTTCTCCATCCGCTTGATATTCTCCATGTGCTTGCTGGCGTCTTCGAGCTCTCCCTCGAAGTGGCCGTAGAAGCCCTTGAGAAGGTCGGTCCACTTTTCGCGTCCATCTTCAATGTCGTCAAGCTCTTCTTCGAGACGTGCTGTGTACTTGGTGTCGAAGATGTAAGGGAAGTTCTTGACCAGCAGATCGTTCACTACGGTGCCGATTTCCGTTGGCACAAACCGGCCTGAACGCCCGCCGATTTTCTGCGCATACTCGCGGTCCTGAATGGTGTTGATGATGGACGCATATGTAGACGGACGGCCAATGCCGCGCTCTTCGAGTTCCTTGACGAGCGAGGCTTCGTTGTAGCGCGGGGGAGGCTCGGTATAGTGCTGCTCCGGCTTGAGCTCATGCAGCGTGAGCGACTGGCCTTGATCGAGCGCAGGTAGTTTGTTCGAAAGAGCCTCGTCGTCTTCGTCCTTCTTTTCTTTCGATTCTTCGTAGACCTTGAGGAAGCCGTCGAATTTGAGGACCGATCCGGTCACACGGAAGTCATAGCTGCGGGTTGCTTTCGCAACAATATCTACAGTGGTCTGATCGAAGACGGCGGGCATCATCTGTGAGGCGACAAAGCGCTGCCAGATGAGCTTGTAGAGCCTGTACTGCTCATCGCTCAAGTAGCGCCGAATCTCGTCGGGGTGGTGGTTGACATCCGTTGGACGAATGGCTTCGTGCGCATCCTGCGCGTCTTTTTTCGATTTGAAAGTGTTTGCTGACGCGGGCAGATATTCATTGCCAAGCTTTGACTTGATCCATTCGCGAACGCCGGCGATGGCATCGGGGGCGACGCGCGTAGAGTCAGTACGCATGTAGGTGATGAGGCCAACGGTTTCATTGCCGATCTCAACGCCTTCATACAAACGCTGTGCAACGCCCATGGTGCGCCTTACGTTGAAGCCGAGCTGGCGCGAAGCGTCCTGCTGGAGCTTGCTGGTGGTAAAGGGCGCAGTTGGATTGCGTTTGCGCTCCTTGCGGTCGACATTACGGACAGACCACGCAGCTTTCTTGAGCTGCGCGATGACTTCATCCGTGATCTTCTGATCGGGCAGCGACGGGGCGTCGACGGTTTCGACGCGGGCACGCTGGCCATCGATTCCGACGAAACGCGCAGTAAATGGCGTAGACTTCTGTGCCTCAAGCTCCGCGTCAATGGT
>DATAQW010000178.1:0-16219 GCA_036264445.1 Pseudacidobacterium sp. | reverse complement strand
CACGCCACAAGCCGATGACACTCTGTTCATTCCTTCCGATGATGGCTTCATTCTGGTGAGCGACACCCCAGCGAACACCGTTTACGCAATTCGCAGGACTGAGTTCGTTCCTGGTACACCGTTCACCGCAGCAGTGGGCGCTCCGAATTCCGCAGGCGTGAGCGAAGGCTTTATAGGCATTCTCGATCTCAATTTCGGCGAGCTGGTGCCTGTCGTAACCGGACTGCAAAGCCCGCATGGACTGGGATTCGTGAAGACCCGCAGCGATGATCGTGACGAAAAAGAAGACTACTGCGAAGACCAATGGAAACACAGGGAACACTGGCAGTAGATTTCACGACTCTATCCCGCAGACCATCCTGTCTCCTGATGCAGTTCAAGGAGACAGGATGGTTTTTGTATCATGCCACCATGCGCAAGCACCTGATCATTCTCTGTAGCTTTCTCGTTCCACTGACCGCAGTTGCTCAACAAGCGCATAAATGGGCTGTTGTCCTCCACGGCGGAGCAGGCGTTATCGAGCGCAAAAATATGGATCCGAAGACTGAGGCGGCTTACCGGGCTAGTCTTCAGACTGCTCTTAAAGCTGCTTCGGACACACTCGACAAGGGCGGCTCCGCGCTCGATGCTGTGGAAGCTGCGATTCGCATGATGGAAGATGATCCGTTGTTCAATGCGGGCCGCGGGGCCGTTTTTACCGCCGCTGGCAAGAACGAGCTGGACGCTGCCATCATGGATGGCTCGAACCTTAAGGCCGGCGCGGTAGCCGGAGTTACGCGCACGCGTCATCCCATTTCGCTGGCGCGCGCTGTGATGGAAAAATCGCCGCACGTCATGCTGATCGGATCTGGAGCCGATGAATTCGCGTCCGAGCATGGGCTGGAAATGGTCGATCCGAGCTTCTTTTTTACCGAACGCCGCTGGCAGGGCCTTATCAAAGAGCTACAGAAGGAAGGCAAGCCTGTTCCGCCGCGCCCTGCTGGCGCGCCTGCGCCGGGAAAGCCGGTTGCCGAAATTGAATCACCTGATGCCCACAAATTCGGGACGGTCGGCGTGGTCGCGCTTGACCGGCAGGGAAATATCGCTGCCGGGACATCTACGGGCGGTCTTACTGCCAAGATGTGGGGACGTGTTGGCGATTCACCCATCATTGGCGCTGGTACGTATGCCGATAATCAATCCTGCGCTGTATCCGGCACAGGCACAGGGGAGTATTTCATTCGCCTGTCTGTCGCTCGCACGATCTGCGCACTTGTGCAATACAAGGGCATGAGCCTGCAGGCAGCGGCTGATGAGGTCATCCAGCGCCAGCTTACTGATCTCAAGGGCGATGGCGGCATTATTGCGATCGATACAAAAGGCGATATGGTCTGGAGCTTCAATTCTCCCGGGATGTACCGCGCCCGTGTGTCCGAGGGTGGAACTCCTGAGATTGGGATGTATAAAGACCAGCCGTAAAACGCTGAATCGGGATTTGTGCTTTCCCATTCTTTCGCAAAATACGAAAGCACCCGGCCGGCACAGCTTATTTTGGGTGAGATTTTGAAGTTAGAAGGTGAAGGCGAGGCCGCCCTGGACGCTGCGCTCGGCCTGGGCGAAGTAGAGAGTGCTGCCATCCTGCGTTATAAACGGGCGATAGCCTTGCGCCAGAAGATTACGCACATCAATTAAGGCTTCCACGCGATGGGGAAGCATGCGGCAGTGGATGGGCTGGCGGACATAGAAGCTCAGATAAGGCGAAGGCAGCGCGTTATCGAAGGGATCGACGGGGGTGACGGTATCCGTAGGCTGCCAGCGGTAGGAGGCGCGCCATTGCATGCCAGTACGTTTCACCTTGCCGGTCATGCTGGCTGAAAGCATCTCGGCGCTATGCGGATGCAGGCTGTCAATGCCGTTTTCCAGAGTTACCGGGCCTGATGGGGAATCCATGGTGAGCGTGTTGCCCATGCCATAGGCGAAACTCAGCCAGAGATCATCGCTGATTTTGTCGTTCAGTTCCGCCAGCATTCCGTTAGCGGAGTAGTTTCGTCCCGCGGCTTTCAGCAGGTCCGTATTCGGATCGTAGAGCAGGTTGCCGCTGTTCCAGTCGGCGATAGACAGCGTGCCTCCGCCGTTGATGACCGGATTCCTGATGTTGTCGCGGTAGAGTGTCATGCGCATGCTCACATTGCCTTGGCGATGCGCTATCGAAAGCTCCTGGTGGAGTCCGTCTTCAAGCAGGAGCTTTCCGTCTTTCTCGGTCAGGGCCGGCGCCTGCGTGTTTTCACGATCGATCTCGCTGGCGTGCTGTGCGCCCGGAGATGTCGCCATGTGGTATGAGACTTCGTTGTTGCTGTTGTGTATCGTGAGCCCGGCGAAGGGATGGTTGGCAAACTGACTTTCGCCAAGATGAATGGCCTGAAGCTCGCTGCCCACTTCGGCGGAGACGCCATCCATCAGCTCCATAGTTTCAGCAGTACGCAGAACAACGGCCTGAAGGCCCTGCCCCTGAATGCCGCTTTCTATGTCAGGACGGTCCTGGAAGGATACAACGGCACGTAATGTGTGGGCAGGATCGAGCTGTCTTGCGTAGCCGAATGATGTGTTGACTGATGTGGCAGCTGAGGCATTGTCCGCTTGTCCAAGATCCGCGCGCAGGAGCACCTGCTGCCCATCGCCATTCGAGCGCTCAACTTCGAAGTCGTTGTGCATGCCGCCGTCGCCGAACTCGTTCGCTCCACCGCGAATGGTAACGCGCGCCTTCAGGGCAGGGGCTGCTCCGTTGCCGTCAGAAACCACGACCAGTGGCCCGTCTTCGAGCAGGCGCAGAAGAGGGCGGTTCTGCGAGAGACGCAATGTCCATGTCCAGTCGTCCTGCGGCTCGCTTGCCTGACGCGGCTGCGCAGGAAGCCAGCGGAAAGCTTCATACAACGTGTTGAGTGTGAGGTTTACGACTATCTTTGAGTTCGCAAGCACGCGGAGATTTTCGCGCAGCGTTGGCAGAAAGAGTGAGCCGGTGGCTTTGATGTTGTAGGTTCCGGGACGGACCTGGGGCAGTGAATAGTGTCCATGATCGTCGGTGAAGGTCTGTGCGAGGACAGAGAGGTTTGGTCCGAGCAACTCGACCAGCGCTCCCACTTGCGGTGCTCCCTTGGCGTCGCGAATCACACCGGAGATGGCAGACGGACCCTGTGCATAGACCGGCAGCGCCAGCAGCGCAATCAGCAGCGCGAACGCCGGACCGATCTTGATTCGCAGGTTGGGAACTGTCATCGTCACCGATTTTGCTGTATCCGAACCGGCTGGCGGTCCCCGGAATGGTTCACCCTTCCGAAGAACGTCAAGCGGCCTTTCATACCCCTGGCCGTGCCCAAAATCGTTGTCGTTTCGGACATTGCAGCTCTTTGTGGCTGCTTGTCCAGTGCTTCTACTTCAGGGGCCAAAGCCCCTTACAAACACTCATTCTATTGCGACGGCTAACGCCCTCGCCTGCCTATTCCACTGTAAAGTGTGCTGACTGGGCAATCTCCTGGTTGGAGATGCTGTCGCTCACTTTGATCTTAATTTCATACTTGCCTGGCTGAAGATTCGCAAGGGGAACACTGCGCTCCAGCGTTACCTGATCCGAGGTTGCTGCCAGCTTCTTCGAGTCTTCCTGCATATCGAAGATTGCCTTATTAGACGCAAGATCGATGATTTGGTACTGGATTGTTGCAGCGTTTTGTTTACTCTTCTCGTCGATTCCCAGGTTATACACCTGCATCCAGAAATTCAGCTTTTGCGTCCGCTGGAATAATGCAGGAATTGTAGGGTTCGACGTGACGGCTGGCAACAGTTTTGTATTGCCGATCACAAAATTTCCTGCGCCGATTTCTTTTGTCGGCACGGCCCACATGCCATTGGCCAGAATCAGCGAAGATGCCGCTAGTTTGTCATCGTCGTAGCGTGGAACATTGATGGCCTGCGCAAAGACACCAAGGTGATCCGCGTTGTTCACATCCTTGATGCCAATGTCTACACGATAACGGCCAGGACGCAGCGGCAGAGCCTTCCAATAGAGCTGTTTGTTGTCGAGGGTCTTGGGGAGCAATTCCGCCGGCTCCTGCACTTCGACGGTGTCCTCGAAGCTTTGCACAACCTTGTCAGTGATGGTGGATACGCGCCCAATGATGTGGACCTGTCCGGTGGCGACGCCGTCTTTGGTGTTGAAGGTGATGTCACGGTTCTTGATTTGCAGGGTGACGGGCACCAGGACGGTATCATCGGTTACCTTCACGTAATCAGTGCGCACATCAAACGGGAAGTACGGACCGGTCATCAGCTTGTGGTTCGACATGAATGACTCAAGCTGGAGGTCTTTGAACTTGATCACGGGCGGTGCTTCCAGTTTCGCGTACTGCTCCAGGCGGTCAAACTGCTTGCTCTGCTGCATGCTGCTCAATGGGCCGGTGCCCAACGATTCGAGGCCGCCACGGAAACGGTCCGCCTGCTTAGCCATGCCCATTTGCTCGTAGAGTGTCTGGCCTGCTCCGGGAACGTGCAGAAGCGCGTCTTTCTCAGAGCGGTCGATGGTCATGTGGTAGTCGCCGCACATGCAGGTGTCAACGAACTCGATGTCGATGTTCTCGCCGATGCCTTCAATGTAGCGGTAGTGCCATGTTTCGAAGGGGAAGGTTGAAGTAGAGCCGCCACCTTCGTCCATGGGACGGTCATAGGTGCCACCGCTGGGGTGCGAATCAGTGGAATCAGGCTTGCCGTATTTGATGTAGATCATGCCGCGATCGGTCTTCCATCCCGGTTTACCTGCGGCGTAATGTTCGTTGGCATACGCGATGCGGGCGTAATGTTCTTCGCGGTACTCGTTCTCAGGGGAATCGGGGTTGGGGTTGCGGCGCTGCCAAAACTGCTCGATGAAGGCATCGCGCTCTTCATCATTGCTGAGGCTCTTGAAGGCCTTCAGCTCCTGATCTGTAATGATCCAGCGGACATCCTCGTCGACCCACTTTTTATAGGGACCCTTCAACTCCTGCTTCAATTCTTTCTGCTGCTTGAAGCGGTCCTTATCGGAGAGCTGCCGCTTGAGGGGGTCTTGTGTGGAATCGTTGGAAGAAGATGTGGCGCTGTTGTCCTGCGCTGATCCGCGCTGAACCAGTTGCGGGCTGGATTGGGCGCCGGGGCTGGCCGTGTTCTGGCCACCGGTTTGCGAGTTTTGAGCCGGAACCTGGGGGGAAGCGTTCTGCGTCGTCTGTGCCTGAGAAGTCGCGAACACTCCGAGAGAGATCGCGAGAAATATTGGAAAACGGCCCTTCAACATACTGATTTTCTGTAACCCCTCTACCGCTTCCTAATTCTACGGATTCGGGAAGACGGAATACAAGCGGAACTGAATAGGGAAGGTGCTGATATTTAGACGGGTGGACGGTATTTTCGGAGGAGTAAAAATTCAAGTCCGCCTGATATCATGGATGCCACCTGAGCGGGAAGACATTCCGGGACTATCAGATTTGCAACTTTCGCGGAACCTGGCCGGCTAAAGCTGCGTATTTTCCAAAGCAAGCAGCTGGCAAGCAGCTGCCGAAGGACTGCAGAGATACAGGAAGACTGGCTTGAAAAAAATCATCATTGTAGTTGCTGTCATAGTGGCTGTGGCGGGGATTGTCGCCCTTACGGTGGTACGGGCGCAGTCAGGCTACACCAAGGTTCTCACGGGCAAAGTAGCGCGCGGCACTCTGGTTTCGGTAGTGAGCGGTACTGGCCAGATCAAGCCCAAGACCTACGTCAATATCGGGGCGACGGCGTTTGGGCGTATCACGCATCTCTATGTAAAAGAAGGAGATCGCGTCAAGAGTGGGCAGACGCTCGCGACGGTGGAAAGTATCCAGCCGGAAGCCAACGTAGATGCCCAGAAAGCCGCGATTGCTGCCGCACAAACCGATATTGCTTCTTACATCGCAGCTGAGAAGACGGCGGAGGCAAATGTAGAGCATGCCAAGGCCGACCTGGAGCAGAAGAAGCTTGACTGGCAGCGGTATCAGCAACTTTACGCTGAAAAGCTGGTCTCAAAGGCCGATTATGACGCCCGAAAGGCGGCGTATAACACCGATATTGCGACTCTGGATCAGTCTAACGCCGCATTAGCGCAGGCCAAGGCGCAGACGGATTCAGCCCGTGGACATCTTGGGACGCAGGTGGCGACTCTTCGCTATAACCAGGATGCTCTGAATAAAACAGTCAGTGTTGCCCCATTTGATGGACTGGTCACGAATCTTCCCGTGCGCGAGGGCGAGACAGTGGTCGTCGGTATTCAGAATGCGGAAGGCTCGACGTTGATGACGCTCGCGGATATGTCGGTGATCACAGCGGAAGTGAAAGTGGATGAGACGGACATCGTCAATGTCTCGATGGGACAGGAAGCTGATGTGAGTGTGGACGCGCTTCCGGGCAAGGTTTTCAAGGGGCATGTGACTGAGGTTGGCGATCAGGCGCTGCTGCGTTCTACCGGGCTTGCTACCAGCCAATCGACCACTGGTACGGAAGAAGCCAAGGATTTCAAAGTAGTGGTTACGCTGGACCAGGCGACGGATTTGTTGAAGCCGGGACTTTCGGCGACGGCAAAAATCACTACAGCCCAGCGAGACAGTACGCTATCGATCCCGATTCAGGCGCTCACGATGCGCGCTCCCGATGATCCAAAAGAAAAGCAGCCGCATGTGCAACAGACGGCGGCTGCGGCAGGTTCACCGGATGCGCAGAAGGTCCAGGGCGTCTTTGTGCTGCGCGCCGACAAGAGCGGCAAGCTGCGCGTGCATTTTGTGCCGGTTACGACAGGCATTACCGGCGCAACAGACATCGAAGTGACCGGCGGCCTGAAGCAAGGCGATGAAATTGTGACCGGGACTTATCGGGTTCTGCGAGACCTGAAGGACGGGGCGTTGGTGAAGCGCGATACGACTCCGGTCACAGTGAGCAAAGACAGCAGCGATTCGTCGACATAGCAGGCAACACCAGGAGAATCGGATGATGATCCAGACAACCAGCGAACTTGAAGCGCGGACTACCGCCGGTTCAGGCAACGGAGCAGATTATGGTCCGGCCCCGGGCGATATTATTGTGGTCCATGACCTGTGGAAGACCTATGACATGGGGTCAGAGCAGCAGGTGCACGCGCTACAGGGTGTCTCGCTGCGCATCAAGCAGAACGAATATGTCGCTATCATGGGGCCGTCGGGCTCGGGCAAGTCAACGCTGATGAACCTGATCGGGTGCCTGGATACCCCGAGCAAGGGCGAATACTGGCTCAATAGCCACCTGGTCAGCGATCTAAATGATGATGAACTGGCACGTATTCGCAATAAGGAAATTGGATTTGTTTTTCAGACATTCAATCTGCTTGCGCGCGCTACGGCGCTGCACAATGTGGAACTGCCGCTGATCTATAACGGAACACCTTCGGCGGAGCGTATTGAGCGGGCCGAGGCCGCTCTTCGCGCTGTGGGACTGGGCGACCGCATGTATCACAAGCCGAACGAGCTCTCCGGCGGACAGCGCCAGCGCGTAGCGGTTGCCCGCGCCCTGATCAATCGTCCATCGATCATCCTGGCGGATGAACCGACTGGGAATCTCGATTCAAAGACCGGCGATGAGATTATGGCCCTCTTCGATGAACTACACTCCAGAGGCAACACGATTGTTCTGGTGACGCACGAGCCGGATATCGCAGAGTTTGCGCATCGTGTGGTGAATATCCGCGACGGCAAAATTTTCTCTGATCACCCATCCAGCCGTATTCGGACTCCAGCGGCAAAAACAGATTCTTAAACAGGCTCAAGCAAATTCATTCTCAGCCGATACATGACTTAAGTACCAAGTCATGTATCGGGGGCTAGAGAACTGTGGGTGTACTTACGCAGTGGTGCGGCAAATCGGATATTCCTATAGCACAATCCGGTGGATCTGACATTTCGCGGCTGGGTAACATGGTGGCGCGCAGCCTGGTGATGAAACGGCTTTTTTCACGCTTGCAGCAAGCTGCCCCTCATCTGCGCATTGTTACGCTCGAAGGCGAAGCGGGAACAGGCAAGACCCTTGCCGCGCGGACGCTGCATTCTCTTGGTCCGGCTTCTGAAGCGCCGTTCGTTGCCTGCGCGGCTTCTCGCTTTGCTTCCAACGATGTGCAGGCGCTGCTAGAAGAAGTACGTGGCGGCACCCTCCTTCTAACTCGCATGAGTGAACTGACCACAGAACAACAATCGCGGCTGTTTGATTTTCTTGAGTGGTGGGAACATCGCAGCACGCGCGATACCAACGGATTTCTGCTACGCCAGATATTCATCAGCTCACAGCAGTCGTTGCGCGAGCTTTCCGCAAATGGCCGGCTGCGCTCGGATCTGTGCTATCGTCTGACGGCAATTCGTTTTGTGCTACCTGCTCTACGCGAACGCCGCGAGGATATAGCTGTCCTTGCGGAGCATTTTGCCTTCCGCCTGGGATCCATGCGCGGCAAGCCGGTTCGCGGTCTTGGCCCAGGCTCGCTGGCGCGGATCATGGCGCACAACTGGACGGGAAACGTGCGCGAGCTTGAAACCGTGATGACGAATGCTGTTATGGAATGCGAAGGGCAATGGATCCGGCCCATCGATATTCCTGCGCTGGTCCCTGCTGTGCCGCGGGTGCATCCCCAGGCCCGGTCTCTGACTATCGAGACGGATAAAACAGATGACGATCCGAACCTTGATCGGATGATTCTGCGTCACGTTAAAAATGTTCTTGAGAAGACCAGCGGCAATAAGCTGCGCGCTGCGCAGTTGCTGGGCATCAGTCGGTCGACGCTATATCGACTGCTTGAGCCGGAAAATCTCGTGACTCAGCAGTAAATTTGGGTGTTTTCACTATGGCATACTGTTCGCGTGATCTGGCTGGACGATCAATGTGACCGGAACTGTATGGGCTGATCACATACTTCATATTTGGAACATTGAGTTTCTCCGATTGCATTATCGATTGCGGCAAACCTCCTGCAAGGTCGACTCTCTTTCAAGCATTGTTCAGAATCACAGACCTGTACGATGCAGTGTTGTCGCGGAATAGATACAGAGAATCTTTTATCCTGATAAACTGCGCAGAAATACATCTTTTGCTGCGTGTCTATCAAAAAAGCTATGAAAAAGCTCCTGTCCCTTACACTTGCTTCCTCCTTGTTTGCTGCTTCAGTCACATATAGCTCTTACGCGCAGGCGCCGCAAAGCCCTGCAGAACGCAGCAAAGCTTTGAATGCTTTGTTTGCTGAGATATGGGAAGACCGGCTGCAGCACTCGCCGGAGTTTGCTTCTTCTATCGGCGATAAGCGCTGGAATGATCAACTGACTGATTATTCCGTGGCTGCATACAACGAACGGCTGGCGCGCGGGCGTGATTATCTGATGCGCCTGGCAGCGATTGATACAACCGGCCTAAGCGATCAGGAGCAGCTAAGCAAAGACCTTATGGCCCGCGAGTTGGCCGAGGACCAGGAGGCGGCAGTTTTCAAGCAGTGGGAGATGCCTGTTGACCAGTTCAATGGGATTCAATCGTCGCTGCCGCAACTGGTGTCTGTTCTGAGTTTCGACACCGTCAAGGACTATGACGACTACATTGCGCGATTGAAGAAGATTCCGGCTGTCTTCCAGCAGATTTCAGACAACATGATGACGGGTGTTGAAGATAATCGTGTTCCGCCGAAATATCTGCTCGAAAAAGTTCTGGTGCAGGTGAATACTATTGCGCAGCAGAAGCCTGAAGATACGCCGTTTGCACGTCCGCTGAAGAAATTTCCGGCGGGCATCTCTAGTGCTGATCAGGAACGCATTAAGGCAGAGATGCTGGATGCAATTCAGAAGCAGGTGCTGCCTGCTTACACGCGTTTCGCGAAATTTCTGCAGGGCGTGTATATTCCCGCAGGACGCACAGAGCCGGGAGTGTGGTCGCTGCCTGACGGCGACAAATATTACGCCTTCCGCGTGCGTCAGAGCACGACGACCGACCTGACTCCTGACCAGATTCATCAGATTGGCCTGGATGAAGTGAAGCGGGATGAGGCTGAAATGCTGGTGATCGCGCAGAAGCTTGGCTTCAAAGACCTGGCGTCGTTGCGCGCTTCGATCGCCAGCAATCCGAAGCTGCACGCGCAGACGAAGGACCAGGTGCTGGATCTCTACAGGCACGATATTGACCAGATGCGCACCAAGCTGCCTGATCTCTTCGGGCGTTTGCCCAAAGCGCCGCTGACGGTCGAGCCGGTTCCGGCCTTCATCGAAAAAGATCAGGCTCCTGCCTACTTCCAGCACGGAACGCCGGATGGCAAGCGTCCCGGTACGGTCTACGTCAATACCTATGACTTTGAGCACCGATCATTGGCGAACGTTGAGTCGATTGCTTATCACGAAGGACTGCCTGGGCATCATCTGCAAATTTCCGTCGCGCAGGAACTGACTGGGCTGCCTGAATTCCGCAAATACATGCATTACACGGCTTACACCGAAGGCTGGGGGTTATATGCCGAGCGTCTGGGCAAGGATGTGGGTTTTTATCAGGATCCGTACTCTGACTATGGACGCCTCGAAGCCGACATCTTTCGCGCCATACGGCTGGTTGTGGATACAGGCGTTCACAACAAGCACTGGACGCGCGACCAGATGGTCCAGTTTTTCCATGATCATTCCGGACTGGATGACGCTACGATCAACGCTGAAGTCGACCGCTATATTGCTTGGCCTGCACAGGCGCTTGGTTACAAGATGGGGCAGTTGAAGATTCTGGAGCTGCGCGCGCGGGCGCAGAAAGAGCTGGGCAGCAAGTTTGACCTGCGCGCATTCCATGATCAGGTAGTTGACTCAGGCGCGTTGCCGCTGGACGTGCTTGATGAACGCATCAACGCATGGATCGCGCAGCAAAAAGGGAAATAAAGTTAATCTGTAAAGAATATGAACGAAGACATTTCGCAATTACGTGTCGCGGTTCTTGGCGCCGGGAAAATGGGCGGCATTCTGCTGCAGGCATTCTTGAAGCAGCAGCTTTTTACTCCAGAGCAGATTACAGCCACGGTAGCGCATGAGGAACGTGCTCAGGTGCTCGGTGCGCAATGGGGCGTCGAGGTGACGACAGACAATCTCGCTGCCGCGAAAAAAGCCGATCTGATTCTACTGGGCGTGAAACCCTTTCAAGTCGCTGATCTTGTTACACAGATCAAGCCGGCGCTCACGGCAGACAAAATGCTTGTCTCTTTCGCAACCGGTGTAAAGACATCTGCCATGGAGGAAGCGGCGGGGATTACTTTGCCTGTGATTCGCTCGATGCCCAATACGCCATCAATGCTTGGTGTGGGCATGACTGCGCTCTGTCGCGGACGTTATGTGAGCGATGCGCAGATGACGCTGGCTTCCCGCATCTTCGAAACCATTGGCCGCACGGTCATTGTTGACGAAAAACACATGGATGCCGTGACTGCGCTTTCTGCCAGTGGTCCGGCATATATCTACATCATTCTCGAGTCTCTGGCCGAAGCCGGAGTCAAAGTTGGACTGCCGCGCGATACTGCGACGTTGCTGGCGGCACAGATGACCTTCGGCGCAGCAAAGATGGTGCTCGACACTGGCTATCACCCAGCGCTGCTGAAAGACGCCGTGACCACACCTGCGGGCTGCACAATCGACGGTATTCTTGAGCTGGAAGAAGGCGGGTTGCGAGTCACGCTCATCAAGGCTGTGATGCGTGCAGCACAGAGAGCGCGCGAATTGGCAGCGGGCTAAAGATGCAAGACAAGCTTTCCGGTTCCCACCTAACCGCGCAAAACCAATGCGGTTAGGATGGGGTATCGGTGGGAGATTACTACTGGCAGTTAATGCTGCATCAAGCCAAGGAACCGGTCTGCGATATGTGTAATTTCAAAATTAGTTTCAGCGTAGGCGCGGCCCTGCTGCGCATACTGCAATCGCTCTGCAGGGTTCTTCATGAGTCTTCGCGCAGCAGTTACAAAATCTTCGGGACAATCGGGCGAGACAACCAGCCCTGCCTTTGCTGATGCAATTACCTTGGCCGCATGATTTTCATTGGGCGCTGCCATCAGGATCGGCCGTGCTGCACAGAGATATGCCAGAGTTTTTGAGGGTACCGCAAATTTTCCAGCATCGGAGTCAAGCAAGGAAATGAGCACGTCAGCCGATGCCATTACTTCGGAAAGACGATGATATGGCTGAAAAGCCTGAAGGCGAAACACATCCCGGCTCAGATCTTTTGTGCATTCTTTGAGCCAGTCAGCTCCAATGCCTGCACCGTTCACAATCAGAGTAGCGTCGCCTGTTGTCGCGATAGATCTTGCCAGATTCAAAAGCAGTTCCGGGCGGTGCTTCATTCCCAGCGTACCGGAGTACATGAAGCAGAACGTTTTGGCAACGCTGTTTTCGCGCGCCCATGCGTTGTCTTTGGGCATGGGCGTGATTTCATCAAGTGGAGACCAGTTCTCGATCAGATGAATCTTGTTTTCCGCTATGCCCCAGTGTTTAACGTAGTCGACGAAACCGTCTGAGATGCACACGACGAAATCAGATTGCTGCAGCAACTTCCGTTCCATGAGCTCGTAGTAGGTTCCGCCAAGGCCAGCGAGAAGCTTCGTTCTACGTGCGAGAACAAAGCGCACTGCGAGGCCGTACACATCCTGCAGCCAGTAGACGAATCGCGCATTGTGTTTACGCGTTTCATGAATGAGAATCTTCTGGCCATCTGGAGGCATGTTGGAGGAGAGAACTGCATCAGGCTTGAACCGGCGCACGGCTTCTGCCACAACCTTGCCGTATTCGATGTCGGCAGCCCTGCGTCTAAGTGGCGAATGCTTTGCGAACTCGCCACGTATATTCAAGCCGGTGATGTTCAGATTGGGGGTTGTCGTGTCATTGACCGCACCTTTGGGAGTGGATGTGTTGCCAGCAAAATATACGTGCAGAACCTGATGCCCCCGGCGGGCCAGTTCCCGGCTTAGTTGCAGTTGGAAAGGGTGACCAGAGAACTCATTGACAAAAATCCGCATCGACCGGGCCTTTCACCTGTTACAGGCGGGGGGATAAAAGCTCAGAATCAGGGGACAAAGAAATACAAAAAATTACGAAAGTTAAAAATAACATGGATGCTAATAGCTGTTGAATCAGCTGCTCTTATTCCCGGAAAAATGACGATTCGGCACAGAGATTTAGAATGATTGCAAGGCAGACGCTTTGACTACCAGTGCGATCCCGTTTTTGGCATCAGAGGGGCATTCTACAAAAGGCGTGCGACGCTTTGCCTGGGCTGTGCTTGTTTATAACGTTGCTGTGATTCTGTGGGGAGCGATTGTTCGTGCTACAGGGTCTGGTGCCGGGTGTGGCGAGCACTGGCCGCTCTGCAATGGATCTGTTGTGCAGCATCACCCGACAGTTGCCACTCTGATTGAGTTCACGCATCGGTCCATGAGCGGCATCGCTCTCATGGCGATCGTTGGCATGGTTTTTTGGACTTTTCACGCAACGGCACGCCGCCATCTGGCGCGCACTGCGGCTGTTGCCTCGCTCATACTTGTGCTGAATGAGGCGGTGCTCGGGGCTCTGCTTGTTCTGCTGGGAAAGGTCGCGCATGACCAGTCGGCATCCCGTGCTGTGTATCTTGCGTTGCACTTTACCAACACACTGCTGATGCTTGCAGCGCTCACGCTCACTGCCCACTTCCTCAGTCGGACACGCGGTTTCATGCGCGGCAGTGTGGAATGGCGCTCGCCAATTATCGCTATCGCAGGATTGGTGGCTACGCTCCTCGTGGGAGTGCTTGGCTCACTCGCTGCATTAGGAGACACGCTTTATCCGGCGACAAGCCTGCGGGAAGCTTTTATGCAGGACTTCGCAGCACATGGAAGCTGGCTTATCAGGCTGCGCTGGGTTCATCCAGCATTGAGTATTATTGCTGGCGCTTTTCTTGTCTGGCTCGTTTTTGTAGGACTGCGTTCAGCCGCAAATAGGGTACTAGCTCTGAGCGTGATGTTTTTTTTGCTCCTTCAGTACACGTTAGGTATAGCGGACGTTCTGCTCCTTGCACGTACATGGATTCAGGTACTCCATCTTCTCGGAGCAGACCTGCTTTGGATCGCGGTGATTGTGCTCGTTGCCCGTCTCTGCATTCGTCCTATCGGCTGCACAGAGGATCTCTGTCGCGTTTGACTCAGGACTTCTTTATCCCTGCCAATACTTCTGATTTTGGAGTTTTGCTGCCTTCCTCGATTGTGTAAAGCCGGTTGACGCCAAGATTCTTGAAAGTATCTACCTGGCCGGATGGCCAGCGAATTTCAAGCAAATCAACAACTTTTGCCTGATCCAGCCCGAAATGAACGCGCAGATCGTTTTGCGAGTAGTAGCTGCCGCCGCTGCGCACTTCGTCTATTTGTAACAATGGTTGCTCCGAATCGGGCTGGCACTTTGCTATGAGTTTTATGCGCGCGCCGATGCCGGTACGGTTAGATTTTGTACCAATGGTTTTGATCTTGATCCAGTTGCGTTTCCACTCCGAATCGCAACGAAGAAGCTGCGGCGGGGAATTGACACAATTTACGACAATATCCAGATCGCCATCATTGTCGTAATCGCCGAAGGCGCAGCCGCGCGCGGCAACGGGTGTTGTGATGCCGGGGCCGCCGTTGTTGGTGACTTCTTCAAAGCGTCCGTTGCGCAGGTTGCGATAGAGGTATTTATGTTCCGCATACGGAGCTTCGGTTTTTGAACTGCTTACTTCCGGATAGACATGTCCATTCGACATGAAGATATCGAGCCAGCCATCATTGTCCATGTCGAAGAAGCCAACACCCCAGCCAAGATAGCGTGTATTGACGCCAAGTCCTGAAAGATAGGTGTGGTCTTCAAAAGTGCCGTCGCCGAGATTCGTGTAGAGAGAGTCAGTATCGCCGGCAAAATTCGTTTTGACGATATCAAGGTTGCCATCGCGATTGTAGTCTCCGATGGAGACACCCATGCCGGCCTGTGGTTTGCCATCGGGAGAAAAGGCTGCTCCTGCCTCGATAGCGATGTCCTTGAAGGTGCCGTCTTTCTGATTTTGATAGAGCGTGGCTGCTGTTGAATCATTGGCGACGTAGATGTCGGGCCAGCCGTCGTTGTCGAGATCGGCCACGGCGACACTGAGCGCATAATTACCGATGGTGTTCCACATGCCGGCTTTTTCCGAGACGTCAGTGAATGTGCCGTCGCCGTTGTTGTGATACAGGATATTTTTGCCGCCCGGAAGCCCGGGAGGGCCGCAGGCAACGAGAATGCCTTTGTATTCGCACGGGCCGGATTCAGGCGTGGGTGCTGTCTTCAGGTCAAAGTCAATGTAGTTGGCGACAAAGAGATCGAGATGCCCTTCGCGGTCGTAGTCAAGGAACGCGCAGCCTGAGTTCCAGCGCGTTTTGGATTGCAGAAGGCCGGTCTTCGCGGTGACGTCAGTAAATGTGCCGTCTCCGTTATTGTGAAAGAGCGCATTCTGACCGTAATAGCTCACGAAGAGGTCGTCGTGTCCATCGTTGTCGTAATCGCCGACACAGCAGCCTTGCCCCCATCCGCTGTGGGCGAGTCCGGCCTTCGCGGTGACATCAGTAAATGTGCCGTCGCGATTGTTTTTGAAGAGATGGCATGTGGGTTCCTGTCCTTTAGCAAAGCCTTCGAGCCGCCAACCGTTTACTAGAAAAATATCGAGCCAGCCGTCCTGATCGTAGTCGTAAAAGGCGACGCCGCAGCCAGTGGTCTCCAGCAGGTATTTGTTCTTTCCTTCGCCTCCATAAATCGTTTTAGCATTCAAGCCGGATTGTGTTGCCACATCGATAAATTGCAAACCGAGCGGGGTACCGGCAATTGGAGACTTCGGACCCGGCGGCGGCGGCATCGGCTTGGCTTCATACGATTGCTGGGCACTGGGATGGCTTTGCTGTGCTTCCTGTTGAAACGCTGTGAGAGCTTGCCTCCATGGAGGAATAGCCATCAGCAGGACATCAGAAAAAGGAAGAACAAGCGTGGTACGGCTGAGGGATTGGAGGAAATGGCGGCGATTCATCGGGACGGGGCCATTGTACTTATTCGCGCAATTCTTCGTACACAGGATTTATGGGTGGCTCTGCTCAAGAGCTGCAGCTTTTTGCCGTTCCGCAGTTGCGTCCGTTGAGCGTCCCTGCCGGTCATACGCCGCGGCAAGCTGACGATGC
>DATAQW010000177.1:0-5726 GCA_036264445.1 Pseudacidobacterium sp. | reverse complement strand
CAATAAACCCCCAGGAGCTTGTAAGGCGCGCTGTTCGCCGAAGGCGCATGCGACGACATGCGGAACCCCTGCTCTATCGGCTCAAAATGCTTCTCCTTTTCGTGAATGCTGGCCTGCTTGCGCCACCACCAAGCCTGATGCACAAAGGGCCCATGCGCCGGGTCCATCAGCCCAATGATGCCGTGGTCAACATTGCACGGCAAATCCGCCGTAAGATGCGCGCTGCGAAATTTCGCGCTGAACTTCGGCAACTCCGGAACCGGAGGCAAAGCTTCTTCGGTGCGCAGGCGCCCCGAACCAGGCTCCGGCACATAGACCCACGCATATCCATCGCGCTCTTCGCAGGGAAATGCTGTTCCATAAATGCGCGTTGCATCAAGAGTGTCACGGCTGGTGAGCGACGGAATCTCCACGCACTGTCCGCTGCACGGCTCAAACCCCCATCCGTGATATTTACAAGTCAGCTTCTGCCCATCAAACCATCCATAAGAAAGAGGAATGCCGCGATGAGGACAGCTATCGCGCATGGCAAAGATACAGCCATCCACGCGCCTGCCCAGCACTATCGGGATGCCCATCAGCATCGTAGTTGTAAGCTTTTTTCCCTGCAGCAATTCGCTGCGCATCGCCGGATACCAATCGTTATAGACGAGGGTAGTGACGGGTCCCTGCGGCGCTGCGCCAGGGCTGAGTTTCGTGGTCATCGTTTTTAACTATAGCTCGTTGCAGTTGTGGCTTTGGCGTTCTTAGCGTGTTGACGGCAGGTTCTTTTTCGCGAAGATCACAACGCCATCACCAGTAGTTTGCTCTCAGTCATTTCCTCGATAGCGTAACGAAGGCCTTCGCGTCCCATCCCCGAATCTTTCACGCCACCATAGGGCATGGGATCGAGCCGCCACGTCGGCGTATCGCCAACAATCAAAGCGCCCACATCGAGCGTCTCGTAAGCGCGAAAGATCCGTCCAGCATCGCGGGTGAAGAGTCCGGCCTGTAGTCCATAACGCGACCGGTCAACCTCGGCCAGCACAGCGTCGAAGTCGTCATAAGGCTCAATCGCCTGAACCGGCGCGAAGACTTCTTCATCGAGTACCTTCATTGGACTGCGCGTGCCAGTGAGCAGTGTCGGTTCAACGAGAGAACCTTCACACGAGCCTCCAGTGAGCACAGTTGCTCCGGCCGCCCGTGCTTCGTCAATCCAGCTTTCAACGCGGTCCGCATCGGACGAGCGAATCATCGGGCCTACATCCGTAGTCTCATGCGCAGGATCGCCCATGATCAGCGTCCCGGCATGCTTCATAGCATGATTAATGAACAAATCGAAGACAGTCCGCTCCACATAAACACGCTGCACCGAGATACAACTTTGCCCAGCATAGCTGGTTCCCGCAATCACAGCCTTCATTGCAACAGCGCCAATATCCGGCCAGTCGCTGTGAACGATCATCGCAGCGTTCCCACCCAGTTCCAGCACAACGCGCTTCTTGGCGGCTTTTTGTTTCAGCGACCATCCGACCTTGGCGCTGCCCGTGAAGCTCAGCAGCTTCAACCGGTCTTCATGCTCCAGAAGAAATTCGGCGTCTTCATTCGCCAACGGCATGACCGCCAGTGCTTCTGCAGGCCATCCCGCCTCAAGCAGAAAATCGCCTAGCTTCAGAGAGCAGAAAGGCGTCTGCGGCGCAGGCTTCAGCAGCACTGGGCAACCCGCCGCCACTGCAGGCGCAAGCTTGTGCGCAACAAGGTTCAGCGGAAAATTAAAAGGTGTAATGCCAAAGACCGGACCAACAGCGAAGCGTCGCACCATCCCCCATCGCCCTTCATTCCCCTGAAGCAGATCAAGAGGCAAAACTTCGCCGCCCAGCCGGACAGCCTCTTCAGCGGCAGTCGTAAAGGTAAGAACAGCGCGTTCCACCTCAACCTGTGCCGCTTTCAGCGGCTTGCCC
This sequence comes from Pseudacidobacterium sp., assembly GCA_036264445.1. Classification (GTDB taxonomy): domain Bacteria; phylum Acidobacteriota; class Terriglobia; order Terriglobales; family Acidobacteriaceae; genus Pseudacidobacterium. Next base: position 3,786 of record DATAQW010000177.1, on the reverse strand, counting down.
GCTTCTGCAACGATCAGTCGCGCCAATTGGTTTTTCTGCTCGGAGATTTTTCCCGCAACATCGAGCAGAATGCGCTTGCGTTCGTAGCCGGGAATCCTGCGTGTAATTGCAAACGACTGATCGAGCAGCCGTACAGCTTCTATAGCATCTTTCCGCAAAGCCTGCCGCACTGTTCCCACCACGGTCTGATCCCATGGAGAGCGAATCACAACCTCTTCGCCGTTGAAATGCTCCCGCCCGCCCAGCAGAAAACCACGGTCGCGCGAAGAACTTTTCGCCATTTCTTCTCTTTTCAAGTACACTCTCCTTGCGATGACTGACGGACGCCGCCCTGTACGATACGATGCCGCGCTTGCTTGCCGCGAACTTGCCGCTGTCGATCCAAAACTCGGCCTTTTGATCGAACGCGCCGGCCCATACACTTTGAAACTCAAAAGCCAGCACTCGCCCTTTGAGGCGCTGCTCGAATCGATCATCTACCAGCAGCTCCACGGAAAGGCGGCCGCTGCGATTCTAAAACGTCTGCTGACCCTGTTTGGAGAAATCCATCCCAGCCCCGAGCACCTGCTCGGGGCAAGCGACGACATGCTGCGAGCCGCAGGATTGTCCGCAGGCAAGACAAAAGCTCTGCGCGATCTAGCTGCCAAGACCATCGACGGCACTGTCCCGACACTCACCGCCATTCGACGCATGTCAGACGATGAGATTCTCGGCCGCCTGACACAAGTTCGCGGCATCGGCCCATGGACCGTCGAGATGCTTCTGATCTTCCGCCTGGGCCGTCCTGACGTTTTTCCCGTCACTGATTACGGTGTGCGCAAAGGCTTCTCGCTGACCTTCAAAAAACTGCCACAGAACAAGCCATTCGATGCGACCATGCTGGCCACTCCGAAGGAAATGGATCGCCGGGCAGAAAAATGGAAACCCTGGCGCTCCGTAGCCAGCTGGTACCTGTGGCGCGCCTGCGACCTCAACGGAAAGCCGTCACCTCCGCCGGAGTAAATCTCTGACAAATATTTTGAGGTGTCTGCGCAAGAGGTGGCACGAGAGCATGAACGCTGGACGAACTCAATCAGTCGATTGCGTAACACGCAACGGAGCAGAAACCATCACCCGCGAAGCAGCAACCACAATCAACCCAAGGCCCCAGAAGACTACAGTGAGGCCGGCTGCATTCACCAGAACCCGCGCATAACCAAGCGCAAGCACATCCACAAAAGGATACGGATAGTAACCAACCATGGCGCCGCGCAGCAGCGTGTATATCAGGTATGCCAACGGATAGAGCAACCATTGGCTTGCATTCCTGAAGCCCAGCCCTGACTTCTCTGCAAACAAAACCCAATAGATTAGATAGAAAACAGGAGCTGCGTCATGCACCAGAACATCGGCGACCTTCGCCCATCCCACCGGATGATAAAGTTGGCGCGGAAGCAGGTTATACACCGCTCCGACCACAACAATGTAGACAAGCATGCAGCCACGCATGGATGCGCTCGCAAACAGCTTGCGTGCCGCTGACTCGGGTCCGATCAATGGAAACACATACCCGAAGACTAACAGCAGGTTCGTAAGGATCGTAAAGAAACTAAAGAAACGCACAAGGGCTTCCGCAGTCGAAATCCCAGGAATCTGCATCATGTAGTTAAATTGCAGTCCAATGCCAACGATTCCGATGACCGCGCCTATGCCCATCATGAACTTCTCTGACAAAGACATAGTCTGTATAGGCACTTGTCCCTATCAATACTTAAGCTGTCATCCCAAGCGGACGCTGAATGCAGTAAAGGGAAAGTCGAAGGACCCGCACAAACACAGTTTCTGCGAATCGTTGCGCAGCGACCACTTTCTTTTTCTGAGTGTCGATACCATCCGTGCCTCAAAATAATATGTAACAATCATGGTTACTTTATTGATTATCCAAGCATCTCGAGCAAGGTATCAAAATCCTCCAACCGCGAATATTCAATAATTACCCGGCCGCGTCCCTTTTTGTCCTCGATGCGGACCTTGAGCCCCAGTGACCGCTGCAACCGCTCCTGTGCTTCACGAACATTAGGATCGATCGGTTGTTCTTTCGTCTTATCTTCACCTTTTTGCTTTTTCTCAGGATTCAGCAAGCCCTGAACATAGCTCTCAGTCTGCCGGACCGACATCGACAGTGCCGCCACCTTTTGCGCCGCCTTCAGAATAGTTTCCGGGTTTTCGAGCGGCAGCAGTGCGCGAGCGTGACCAAAGCTCAGATCTCCGCCTTCCACTTTGTCCTGAACTTCAATTGGAAGCCGCAGTAGCCGCAGAAAATTCGCCACTGAGGTGCGATCTTTTCCCGTGCGCTGCGCCATCTGTTCCTGCGTGAGCTTGAACTCGCGGCCCAGACGTTCATAAGCACGTGCCTGCTCCATCGGATTCAGATCGGCGCGCTGCAGGTTTTCGACGATCGTCATCTCCATCGACTGCTCGTCCGACGCCTGGCGAATGATAGCGGGAACCGTTTCCTTGCCCACTTTTTGCGAAGCCAGCCAGCGGCGCTCACCAGCAATTAGCTGGAACCGCCCGTTCGGCAATGGACGGACAACGATGGGTTGCACTACTCCAGTCGCGGCAATTGAATTGGCCAGCTCCGCCAACTGCTGCTCGTCGACACGGCTGCGTGTCTGGTAAGGATTGCGGTCAATCGTTCCGACCGGAATCTCACGGGGCTTTCCCGCTTCCACTTCTTTCGGCTGCGTATCCTCCTGCGGAAGGGTAATGGCCGTATGCACGCGCGGCAGCAGCGATTCAAGCCCTTTGCCCAGGGCGCGGCGTTTTGGAGTCTCAGTAGCTGTGCTCATTTCCTTCCAGTCCTTTTGGTAAGGCGAGGGCTTCAGCTCTCGCACAAACCCGAATTTTCAATGAGGCTCTTTAGGCCCTTGAGGTAACTTTCATTTTTTCGATGCAGCCTTGGACCTGTGTTGTTCTATGCGTCCCCTGTGGTGAAAGAAGTTTGTGCGCCCGATGTTATGGCTCACGCGTAAGGCCAGAACCGTACCTCCGGCTTTCCGCGTTTCGCGGCTATCGCCTTCCGCTCTTTAGCTTTAGGGCTTTCCACCTTATTGCGCTCCAGAATCTCATCAGCCAGATCGCGATAACTCTCTGCTCCGCGTGATTTCGCGTCATAAAGCATTACCGGCTTGCCATAGCTGGGCGCCTCGGCCAATCGCACATTCCTCGGAATCACCGTCTTCAGCAACTTGTCCTTGAAGAACTCGCGCAGGTTCTCCGTCACCTGCTGTGCCAGGTTCGTGCGGTCGTCATACATCGTAAGCAGCACGCCCTCGATCTCCAGCTTCGGATTAAAGCTCTCGCGCACACGGTCGAGCGTCTGCATCAACTCGCTGATGCCTTCCAACGCAAAATACTCGGCCTGCATAGGAACGAGCAGCGTATCCGAAGCCACCAGAGCGTTGAGCGTCAGCAGGTCCAGCGCAGGAGGGCAATCGAGAACAATGAAGTCATACTTCGAGCGCTCCGAAGTCAAAGCCTCCTTCAATCTATCTGATCGGTTCTCCTGCTGGATCAGCTCGACATTGGCACCAATCAGGTTTTTGTTCGATGGAATCAGCTTCAAAGCCTCAATTTCCGTCGAGACCGTAGCATCGGCAATTGTGGTTTCGCCCAATAGTACGTCATAGGTAGACTTGCGCTCCTCGTCGCGCGCAAAACCATAGCCTACTGTGGAATTGGCCTGCGGATCGCAGTCAATAAGCAGGCATTTCAGACCTTCCAGCGCAAGTGCGGCGGCAAGAT
>DATAQW010000120.1:0-15572 GCA_036264445.1 Pseudacidobacterium sp. | reverse complement strand
AGTTGATTTGGGGTGGAATACCAATCCGCTCAAGGTCAATTATGGCATTGTCGTCAGATGAAAATTTGGCGGCAAAAAAAGCCTTTACTGGTCCATTGCGAGGGCCGTCAGCAGGAGACGCCATTACGTGATCTGCGCCCGCTGCTCGTGCCCGGTTCAGCGTATATCCGAGCAAAGCTTCTTCGACTTTCTTACCCATCACGCGACAGCTCATGACGAAATCGACGATCCGTGCTTCGGAGCCAGAGCGCGATAGACTAGCTAATCCAGTGAGGCCGAAGTCGCCAAAACGATCGGAAACGTGGAAGGTATAGGCTTCGTTGCAAGGATCTTCTGCCCAGTCCCAGAAGCTCTTCTCATCCATGCGTCGAAGGCTAAGATTGAATTGGTTGGTCTTGTTAAGTAATTGCACGGCCCTCGACAGGCTCTCGCGACGCAAAGGGGCCGCGCGTACTTCAATTTGAAGTGAATGCAGCCAGTTCTCTACGTTGCTGCTTAGATCAAGTGCTTCTTTGCGGCTACGTTCGGCCTGATACATTTCTGTTCGTTCGAAATCTTCTTCGCCGAGACCAGGAGTGTCGAAACAGTTGAGCGAGCAAAGAAACGGAGCGAGATCAGAGGGTGATACTGGTAGATCCGGAGTAAACACCTGCGGCAAAACATGACGAACCCGATCGCGTTCCTGAGGACTGTCATCAATAAACACGAAGGAATCGAGACCCAGGTTCAGCTCCTCAGCTAGGTGCAACAGGTTGTGAGCCTTGTCTTCCCAGTTGATGCGCCAGGCGACAAAATCGCTTTTGCGCAGAACCATTGCAGGATGCTCATCGATCACTGAAAGCGCAAACTTCTCGTCATTCTTGCTGCAGATTGCGAGTAGAATGCCGCGTGAGCGCAATCCTTTGAGCGCTGTCTGGAACGATTGAAAGCACTCCCCGACCGGATCCGGCGCACCGAGCTTAATGTTTTGAGGTCCGTCGTCGCCGACCACTCCTCCCCAAAGGGTGTTATCGAGATCACAGACAATTACTTTTTTTGCCTGACCCAGTGTTGCGCGCAAAACTGCTTTCATCTCTGACGCGGCCTTCTCAAGGAGGTTGCTCGAGTAGAGAATCTTAGCCACGGCATACATGCGCATGTCATGCGCAGGACGGCCGAGGCTGGCCTGCCAGTATCCTGCGTCGAGCAGGATGATATTCTGCTGTGCTGCAAATTTCTCCGCCAGTATCAGGTTTGCTTTAGCTAGCAGGTTTGCAAGGCCAGTTCCTTGTTTCCATGTGATATTTTGCATCCACCGTTCATGTTGCGGCAGGATCCAGGATGGCATCAGTACGGTGCCAACTCGTCCAGATGCCTGAAGGACTGCATCCGCAAATTGTTCCGCCTCGCGCAGCGCGGCATCATATGTAGCCTTAGCCGATCTAAATTCGGAACGAAGCAGCTGCCCGAAAGAGGGTAGTGCTAGGTGAGGCGCAGTCCAGACGGCGAGGATGTCTGGCTGGAAAGACCATGCGGAATGGTTCGCATCAAGAAGTATCTGATAAACCTGCCCATAGGGCGCCGCGGATACAAGTAACCGAGGAAACTCCTGGTTTTTCTCGAGCAACCGACCGAGCGGGTCGAGTGTGGTATCTCCTACCAGGAGTGCGCGGCGAATATCAAGTTCGTTCTTGCTCTCGCTCATATCAGCTTTCCCGCGCTCTTACCTGCGCCCAGGTGCGCGGACACAACTGTGTAATTGTTGTTGATGGGAGCTTTTCCGTAGATAGTAATTCCGCGGCGCGCGGCATCAACCAAGCGTTCCGTAAGTACGCCAGCCTGGGGCACCACAAACATGGAAACGCCATGAAATCGCCACTCTATAAGTTCGTCTTTAGAAAGCACTGACCAGATAACTCTAAGGTCTAGTTTCTTGGAGCGGTCGGGAAGTCCTAATGTATATTCGTAGCGGTTTCCGTCATAGCCGATGAGGGTCACCTGCGTCGATTTGTTTGTAAACTTGATCGGGAACTCGTCCCCCATTTGATGGGTTGCTGTATGCGCATGGGTCAGGCAGCGGTAGTATTCAACGCCGAGACCGAGAATCGCTGTACGGCGGCGTGTCATAACTCCAAATGGGCTATCAGGGCTCAGGCCCGTCTCCGACACATGATGCCCAGCAGTCATTTCCTTTGCCAGCGGCCCGAGAGCGCAGACGCTGCATGTCGGATGAAGGCTTCGCAAAACGTTGGGAGTTTTGCGAAATATTTCCGCAATCATTCCCATTTCAGAAGGTGTGCGGCGAACGTCGAATGGCCGATCTCGGAAATATGTTGATGAGTCGTAAGTACGGCCACCCATCACAAAAGATGGCATAACAAGTGTGCGTTCTGGGCCACAGAAATCGACGAGTGCCGCGATCAGGTCCTTTGCCGTGCCTTTATACATTGGCAAAAGACAATCGAATGAACTGTGGACCATTAATACTTCGAAATCTTTTGGAAGACGATGCGCCAACTCTGCAATCAAATCTTCTGTGCTGAACGCGCCATAAACCATTGACATTACTGGTGCCAGTTTTTTTCGTGCCAACCCATGCAGACGTTTCAGTTCAGTACGTCGCTCCTGACTCAAAGCACGCCGGAGCGTTGATCGAACCCCAGCCCTCACAATATTCATACCCCTGAACTCGCTCATTGTTGATCACCTCATCTGTTTTCGCACCTAACTTCAGCGAGACATGGGAATTACAGGCGTTGCTACAGCCTCGGCTGGGCTTACATGTCGTTGACCTGTGAAGAAACTCTTCAGGCGCCGCATTTGTTCTTTACCTCGAAATTCAACGAATTCCGCCGAGACCGAACGCGGTTGCCCCGTAAACATCGAAAAAAGATAGCCAGCAAGGTTCAACAAGCCACCCACGATATAAGGTGGAGTCTTCATTTGATAAGTGCATCGAAAGAGCTGCCATAAAGGATGGCTGCCCAGGCGGTAATCTTTCTGCCCCCATTTGAACTTGAGCCTGAGACCCTTGTTCATCGCAGTATTCATCTTGCGGTGATGAATACAGATTCTTTCTGTATAGGTTCTGGTCTGCCACCCATTCATGCGGGCCGTTACAACAGCAACCAGGTCGACCCCTCCGCCTTTAAGAGGAAGATAGCCGCCAACTGCCTCCAGGCATTCGCGCCGGAAGAACTGACAACCACCCCAGACATCATTAATACTGGTGAATCGATAATCGTATTGGTAATCGCCCTCTCGGAAAGGAGCCCCGGCAACACCGAGCTGTGGGTCCTCATTAAATCTTGCAATCAGTAATTCAAAAAGATCTGCATCGAATGACACATCTGCATCGAGGTTGCCAACGACGCTGAAGTTCAGGTGCTTTACCCGCTCGTAACCTGCATTGAAAGCATAGGCCTTCCCGGCGAAGTGCCGTTCGGCGCGTTCAGGCATACGGAGTAACTCAATCCATGGATTGGTTGCGCTGTATTTGAGTACGGTCTCATCGGTGCCGTCGGTCGAGCCATCGCTGACGATCACCCACTTCAGAGGTCGGTGTGTCTGCGTGATCATAGACTGCAAAGTCAATTCGATGAACTGAGCTTCATTCCGCGCCGGAGTGATAATCACGTAGCGTGGAATTTCTTTCCATACGGGTAAAGCGTTGTGGATTGATAGGCGGGAAGTGAAAGACATTGTGATTTGCCGTTTTATATGAGAAGCCGTAGTCTCCTCGTTATGGAATCATTTAAGCCTTATATGCTTTGAGCCACAGGCATCAGAGAAATCTCATTCTCACGTACTATCTGTGAAGTAAAAGCAAGAATTTCTTCTGCGACTTTGGCTTGTTGCCCAGCTGTTAGCTGCGGGAACATTGGCAATGAGACGATTTCGCTGGCAACCTGGCTCGACACGGGGAAATCTTCAAGGCAGTAGTTCAACGAGGCATACGCTTTCTGCATGTGCAAAGGGATCGGGTAGTGAACGCCAGTGGCGATGCCAGCAGTTTTCAGGTAGGTCATCAAGGCATCGCGGTTTTGGGTGCGGATCACATAGAGGTGATACACCGCACGAGACCAGGCAGGCTCGTACGGAAGAATCAAGGCGTCATTGTCTGCCAGCAGGCGGTTGTATTCCGCTGCATGGTCGCGGCGCTGTGCATTCCATTTGGCTAAATGAGATAGTTTTGCGTGCAGGAGACCAGCCTGTATCGCATCGAGCCTACCATTGTAGCCTTCTACGTCGTGATGATATTTTGTCACCTGGCCATGATCGCGAAGCATCTTGATTTTGTCAGCGATATTGCTATCATTTGTGGTGACCGCTCCTGCTTCACCACAAGCCCCAAGATTTTTACCTGGATAGAAGCTGAAGGCCGCAGCGCGGCCCATAGATCCGGCTTTCATCCATAGGTTGAGCTTCTTGGAAAAGTATTCTGCACCGTGCGCCTGACAGGCATCCTCAATCACAGTCAGGCCATAATGATCTGCCAACTCTAAGATCGGATCCATATCAGCCATCTGGCCGTAGAGATGTACAGGTATTACCGCTGTGACGGGCCGTTCGCTCCGTAGGCTGACAAGCTTTCCTGACTTATCGTGCGTGCACTGCTCTTCGAGGTACCGCCGAAGCATCTCGACCGACATATTGTAGGTGTGCTCATCGATATCGACGAAATCCGGCACAGCGCCGGCCTGTGAGATTGCTTCTGTGGTGGCGATAAAGGTATGAGGCACAGTCAACACAACGTCGCCTGGTTGTACACCGCACGCCATAATTGCAAAGCGCAACGCGTCGGTGCCGCTGCTGACGGCAATAGAATGATTTGCGTCGCAGAAGGCTGCAAACGATTCTTCAAACTCTTCCACCATAGGCCCACCGATAAAACCTGCAGTATGTAGCGCACGGTGAAACACGCTCGTAAGTTCCTTCTCGAGCTCTACATGCGGTGTAACTAAGTCAAGAAATGGGATGCTATTTGGAACGGCATTAAAAATGGACATTGCAACCTTCCACAGTTTGTTCGATGTAACGTAAAATTGTGGCCGGGTTCCCGGCAACGATTGAGTTAGGTGGGACATCCTTGGTGACAACGCTGCCAGCGCCTACAATTGCGTTCTCGCCGATACTTGTATTCGAGAGAATCGTGGCGCCGGAGCCGACAGATGCGCCTTTTTTTATGACCGTATTCCCGACCCTCCAATCGGCTTCGGTTTGCAGATTTCCTTCGAGAGTGGTGGCGCGGGGATAGCTGTCGTTGATAAACGTCACTCCATGTCCGATGAAGACATTGTCTTCAATGACGACGCCTTCACAGATGAAGGTGTGGCTGGAAATCTTGCAGCGTTTGCCAATCCTGGCATTTTTCTGTATTTCCACAAATGCGCCGATCTTTGTTTCGTCTCCCACCTCACACCCGTAGAGGTTGATGAACTTCGAAAGCCGGACATTCTTCCCCAGCTTTACGTCTTCCGAGATGCAGTTGTAGGAGTTCATAGGTAGACCAGCGAACCTTTCTTGCTCAACGATTCACTGGCCGCCTCCAGCATCTTGACGACACGCAGACCGGCGCATCCGTCGTTAAACGGCTTTTGCCCAGTTGAAACGCAATCTACAAAATAAGACAGCTCCTGGCGCAGGGCTTCAATCTGCTCTAATTGAGGCGCCCACATATCTCCAGAGCGATAGTTCACCAACAGTTCGTAGACCCCCTCGCGGTTAGTGATATCCACCCCCTTGTCGTATACCTTAACCTTTTCGTCGGCTTCGAGATCGTTCCATACCAGCATTCGCTTCTCTCCGCCAATAAGCGTAGTTCTGACCTTTACCGGAGAAAGCCAGTTGACGTTGATGTGCGCGATGATTTTGTCGGGGAAATAGAGAGTCATGAAGGCCACGTCTTCGTGACCGTTCAGATGTTTCTGTCCAGTTGCGACGACTGCTTCGGGACTCGCCTTGATGAGGTAGTCCATAATGGACAGATCGTGGGGCGCAAGATCCCAAAGCACGTTGATGTCGTGCTGGAAAAGGCCAAGATTCACGCGAGTGGAATCGTAGTAGTAGAGCTTGCCCAGTGTGCCTTCATCGAGAAGCTGGCAGATCTTTCGGACAGCGCCGGTGAACAGAAAAGTATGGTCCACCATGATCTTGAGGTTCTTTTGCTCAGCAAGGTTTATAAGTTCTTCCGCCTGTGCTGAATTACTAGTAAAAGGTTTCTCAACAAAGACATGTTTGCCATTCTCCAATGCAGCTTTTGCCAGCTCATAATGAGTCCAGACCGGAGTGATGACGGCAACTGCGTCAATCTTAGGCGACGAAATTAAATCCGAAGCGTCTGGGATAACGTCAATGTCTGGATAAGCCCGTTGCGCGCGCTTCCGCGCATTGGGGCTCATCTCCGCGATTGCAAGGACCTGGGACTCTTCCAGACTGGTAAGATTCCTTACCACGTTTGGACCCCAGTAACCGTAACCAATTACACCGAAATTCACTATATTACCGACCTTTAGACCGCAGATAATTAGTGGCCCGCGCTGAATGTAAAGCTTTCGTGCAGTATAGAGGGGTAACTGCAAAATGAATGGATTAAATAATGAACGTGATACCGGTAGTCAGCATGCGCCTCTAAGTACTGCACGAGGTGTACGCATAAGGATCTTGATATCGAGCCACGGAGACCAGGACTTCGCGTACTGCAGATCCAGCCGGACCATTTCATCAAACTTGATGCGGTTTCTGCCACTTACCTGCCAAAGGCCAGTTATTCCAGGCTTGACTTCTAACACCCTACGACGATGCCATATTTGATAAGAAGCCACCTCATAAGGTATTGGCGGGCGAGGGCCGACGAGCGACATGTCGCCCATGAGTACATTTAGGAATTGCGGTAACTCATCGAGACTGGTTCGTCGCAGGAATTTGCCCACTGCCGTCACTCGTTTATCGTTTGCGAGCTTGTACACACCTTGGCTGTTCCCGTCAGGAGACTCGCGCTTTGCCTCGCCCGCAATCAATTTCTTCACATATTCCCTGTGAGCGCTGGGATCGTTGTCTGTCTGCATCGAACGGAATTTAAGAAAGGTAAAACACGTACCATGTTGCCCAACCCGCTTTTGTCGAAATAAGACGGGACCTTTCGATGACATTTTGACTGCGAGTGCAATGGTCAGGAATAGAGGCAAGCTAATGGTTAGTGCCAGTAAACTACCGGCTACATCGATTGCACGCTTGACATACTGCATCGATTGTTTGTCAGAACCGCCGCTGGACACATCAGGGTATAGGGCCGTACTGTTAGGACGCCCAAGTGTATCGTGGTCCCAGTCATCCGGGAAAAAATGAAAGGATATGCTTATTTGGCTGAATTGCTCAAGAGTCAATTTTTCCCGCAGAGTGGAACTTATTCTGGTTAGAATCGCGCTCAAGATGGAGCTTTTGTCATCAATCAAGAGTTCTGTGAATAGCGCGCCAATCTTGATTCGGTCTTTATACCAGCCGATTATGTCTGTCTCTCTGGTGCATGAGAGCAGGGCGGACAGCATGTTATCGAGAGATTTTCCGGTTTTCTCTGAAACCTGATGGCTCCCGATATCGAGCAGCATAAGCAGGAATGGCTTTCCAGACCGCTCGGATCGCTTCCGCTCGGTAACAATCATGCGGCGAAAAGCATCTTCACCAAGAGCATTGCGTTCTCCAGGCAGGCCGGAGAACAGAGAACGGGATGTTGCTTCATCAATAGTATCTAGTAAAGTCACTGAACCTTCTCCTTAACCTCCCCCACTTGTCGCATAGCTGGTAGGGGCCAGGAAAAACCGCAAAGGCTTTGAGAGTGCAAAAGGAATCAAGGAAGGAATACGGTACTTAAAAATGGACGCTCAGGTTGTCTCTTGCAATTTACTTTTCAGGTAAATTGTCTGCCCCTGAAGTGGAGGCGCCGTAATAGTGGTAGTGTTCGCTTGCAGGCGAGTTATGAGAACTGTTTAGCAATGCGCCGATTAGTTTCTTGCTGTCGAGAGCCTCGAGTCCTCGTTGTAATTGCCGTTTTCGGGTAGATCCATTGCGCGCAACGAGGAGAATTCCGTCGGCAAAACGAGACCAGACGCTCGTATCGGCTAGCGGTAATATTGGCGGAGAATCGATGATAATCCAATCGAATAGTGTATTCAGCTGGTTTATCAGTACGGATAATCTTCCTGATTGCAGCAGTTCTAAAGGATTGCTTGTAATACTGCCAGCAGGCAGGAACCATAAGTCCGGGCCTTCAAGGTGGTAAATGTTCTTCAGTTGGGCATGATCGCTTTGCAGCCACTCACATAGCCCCGGAAGTCTGTCAAGCCCAAATATCTGCGATAAAGACGGGCGCCTTACATCTCCCTCCAACAGCAAAGTTTTCTGCTGCTTTTTGCGAGCAAGAGTACATGCCAGATTGGCAGCCACCATGCTCTTGCCCTCGTGGGGTATGGTGCTCGTGATGAGTACTTTCTGCAGCGGCTGTTCCCGCCGAAGATGTCTCAGTCTCACTCCGAGAAAACGGAACTTTTCTGCCGTTAAACTTTCGCCGTCTGTAAGACTAACTAGTTGCCTTTTAGGAGAGACCTTCAGGGATTGAAGCTCGAGCAACGGATCCGGTTGTTTCTGATTCGACGAAAGGTTACCTGCAAGAGGAAACTCTGTTGTTGCTTCGCCGGTTGCTACTCCTTGCGGAAGGAATGCATCACCAGTCTTTATGCCTTCAGAAGCGTTCCGCTGCTTCGGTTGCGTTGCTGCTTCCAATTCAGAGAGCGTATTGCGTTCCACGACTTGCAGCAGATCTGTCACGGTTGACATTGACGACAGATCAACTCCTGAGCGCTCGCCTTCCGATCTTTGCAACGCATCAAATATAAGGCTCATTTTTTACTCACCTGGAAAGATCTGCGCGGAATTAACCCTAGTTCATCAGTAGAATACATATTTAAAAGTGCGTCTGTAATTTGTTGGATATTTGCGTCGTGATGCCGGTCGATTCTTTTAACACTAGGTGCATGAGTTATGCCGAGGCGCAGTTCACTCGCAACTTCTTCTATGATGTCAGGGGTTATGTCGTGTATCTGCCTTGCATAGGCCGTTATGAGTGCGTTTTCGCAAATAGTATTGATTAGGCGGGGAAAACCACGTGAGTGCCGATACACTGAGACAATCGTCTGGTGCGAAAAAAAGGATTCTGTCTGATTATCCTTCCCTGCAATCTGCAGGCGCCGATCGACGTACCCCATTGTCTCGGCCTCGTCTAATGGATCAAGTCGCGCGCGAAGAGCAATTCGCTGTTTGAGTTGCCTAAGTCCGACGGAATCCAGTTTCTCATCAAGTTCCGGTTGGCCCACTAATACGATCTGGAGCAATTTGTCCTCAGCCGTCTCCAGGTTCGTAAGCAGGCGAACCTCTTCAAGTATTTCTGAGGATAGGTGGTGCGCTTCATCAATAATGAGAACTGTCGTCTGCTTCTTCGATCCGCGCGAGATAAGAAACTGGCCCAGATCAAACAGCAGCTCGCTTTTGTTTTTTCCAGAAGTAGTAAGCCCGAAATCGGCAAGAATGTACTGAAGGAATTCTGTCGGGGACAGCAAGCTATTGAAGAGATATGCATATGCGATATCTGTGCTTTGTTGCAGCAGTCGAAGCAAGCATCTGAGGATCAGGGTCTTTCCGGTGCCCACCTCTCCAGTCACCACAACAAATCCTTTGTGCCGCCGGACGCCATAATAGAGCGCCGCAAGCGCCTCGTTGTGCCGCTTTGTAGAGAAAAGGAAAGCAGGGTCGGGTGTAAGCTCGAATGGGTTGCGCGTGAGGTTGAAAAAGGCCTTATACATTAGAGATTGACCTTAACTATGGAGATAGTTAAATGCGGAGCCTGCCAGAATAACCACAACGACGATTGCGGCCATGCCCCACCCCAGCAGCATTCTCCGTGTGCTGCGTCGTTCATCTCCTGAACTCAGAATCTCTGGAATTTCTGAGATTACAGCCATGGGCAACAGATTCTTGATCTCCTTTTCACTGTGCATACGATCATCTATGAACTCAAATCCACCTGCGACCAGTATTCCTAGAGCGAGGCCAAAACCCACTCCGAGGCCACAGAATTTAATCCGGTTCGGAAAATCTGGTTTGAGTGGCAAGCTGGGAGGATCAAGCACGCTGAAGCGCTCGCCTTGCTGGAGAAGCTCCATGCTGGTTGCCATCGCTGATTGGTTTTTCTTTTTCAGCAGTTCATCATAGTTGGACTTTGACTGATCATAGCCACGTGTAAGATCTGCCATTTGTTGTTCGGCTACCGGTTCTTGATTCAGACGAGACTGGTAATCATTGATTCTGTTCTTTAAGTCGGCGACAGCTTGCTCGCGATTCTTCATCTCTGCCTGTGTCGCCTGCAGCTGCCCCTGCAGCTGCAAAAGAGTCGGGCTCTGTGAGAGATCCACAACATCATGTGTGGTTGAATTGCCATCTGGCTGAGTATTATTGTTGGCTTTTAACTCAGCGATAAGATTGGCTCTTATCTTTTCTGTTTTGGCGATTTCTAATTTAAGGTTCCGGACGTCCGGATAACTGTCGGTGTAATGAGAGCTCAGATCTGCGAGTTGGGCCCTTAGCTTGTCGAGTTGCTGATCAATCAATGGAAGACGGGATGGTGTACCGTCCGCCGACTTAGTTGCTCCCTGAACGGTTCGATATTGATTAATGAGAGTTTGCAGATAGACCCGTTGCTGCTCTGCGGTATTTAGTGCATCCTGCTTATTCGCCAGCTGTGACTGCAGACCGCTGAGAATCTGAATATTGCTTGCCTGCTGGGTAGGTAATTCGCCGACATGCGCGCCTTTAAATTCTCGAATTTTTGCTTCCTGCTCCGCCAGGATTGCGCGTGCATTCTCTAACTGACCCTCAAGGAACTTGGTAGTATCCTCGGATTCCTGCTGCCGTACCTCGAGATTTGCGTTAATGAATAACTTGCTCAGTTCTCCTGTCACCAGCTGAGCTATACGAGGATTGCGGGAAGAATAGAAAATATTGAAGGCGGTAATCTGGTCTTCGTGAGTATCACGGACCAGCTCAATAGTAATATCTTTGCGCATTGCCGCGACCTTTTCTTCCGGTGTCATCTTCTTATGGCTGTCACTATATAAGTTCAATTGATCAATGATTAGAAGAAGGCGAGTGCGGCTGAGAATCTGCTCAGTGATGCTTTGCAGGCGGTCCTGCAAATTGTCGCTGACATTTGGTACGACGTAATCTTTCGGCATCGTGGGCTGCTGCACCAGGATCAGCGTGCCCGATTTATACCGTACCGGCAGTAGCCAGCTGGCTGCCCAAACCACGATCCATCCGAGGAACAACGGTATCAGGAAATACATATGGCGCCGGCGCGCGATATCCAAATATAAATGGATATCGAACGATTCCGATTTTTGTTCGTCAGCAACTTCTTGCATCTTTATTTTCCTAACGGACGTGTGAACTGATACGAGATAGAAATGGATGCTCGATCTGCATCGGGCGCGCTAGACACAACTGCGATGCTGTTGTAGCTCTGATGCAGGCGCGTATAGCTAAATTCCACATCCAGATGCTCGTTAATGGGGTGCTGCACCGAGATATTTCCGGAAATGATATGTCCCCCCGGATTTACCTCAGGGACAGAGCTTACATTGTTGGTAATTGCATAGCTTACTGCCGGGCCTACCGACCATCTGCGCGCCAGTTGCCAGTTAAACGACGCATTTGCGCTGTTTGAATGAAATGCCCCGAGCAAACCTCCGCCTCCACTAACGAGTCGTGAATAGCTGGCGGCAAAAGCTGTACGGCGCCCTTGCCAGCCCATGCTTACCGCTACAACCGGTGTCCATGAGCGCGACTCAGGAAATGGAGACTGAGCTACATCGTAGTATTGTGGACCGGCCGATAGAGAAAACGATAGATTGGGATGAAAGTAAACTGTATAGAAAAGAAGCGCGGTGTTTGTCTGGGTTTCACTTTGTGTTTGATTCTTGCTTAGAGGAACTCCCAGCATTTGTGAGTGCTGATATGTAGCGCCAAAATACTGTGCGTTAAGGAAGCGGTGGCTATAGAACGCCGACGCTCCGCGAGTGATTGAGTTATACAGGCCAGTTACTTGCTGTGAGTTTAAGTAAGTCAGATTGTCAAAAGTCCCCGATGCGCCGACCATGTCATTTCTGCCAAATTGATATGTCAACGCCACGTTTGTGGAATTCGTGAGCTGGTCGGCAATTGGTGCAACAACGGGCGTGAGCGGAGCCTGCGCCGATCCAGAGACCGGTGATCCGGAAAATCCATATGGCTGGTTGAATATATTGGAACTCTTCCGAAAATAATTGTCGGCGCTAGCCGTTATATGGGGACTCAGGCGGTATTGGAAATCAAACGCCAGGTTCTGATCCACTTCATTCAAAGCACTGGTGCGCTGATAAAACGTAAAGCCAGGACTGTATCTCAATGTCTGGTGCAGCCGTGGGGTCGTCTGATCGAACGCAATGGTAGGCCAAATTGAATAACTCATATCGCTGATGGGATTGGAGCCAGCACCCGAGAGCACGTTATCGTTGTATGCAGTGTTGAAGATCAATCCGGCATGCAGATAATTCGAACGCGTTCCCGGGCCGACAGAAATCTTGTACCCTTCACTGCTCACGGGAGGCGGCGTTCGCATCAGAGTGTCGCTTGAAGAATTGTCGACTGGCGCGTCTGTTTGGCTGGTGTTCACCTGACACCAAACGGGCTGAGCTATCAACAGTAGAAAACTTAAATAGATTCGCGAAAACATAAGTGCCTCAAGGCACGATGATCGTGTCGCGTGGCTCAAGCTTGATATTCTGTTCAGAGGATTTGCCTTTAACAACATCCTTGTAATTGAAGGCGATGCGCGTCTCAGCGCCGCTGGTATTCGAGCGAAGGACGTATATTCCTTTTTGCTTGGCGAAATCCCGGAAGCCACCGGCAGCAGCGATTGCATCGAGCACCGTCATTCCGCTTGTCAATGAATATGATCCCGGCTTTGCCACCTGCCCCAGGATGTTGAACTTTTCACTGTTGATCTGCTGCACGATCACTGTAACTTCCGGTTCAGCAATGTAGCTCTTCAGCCTACTGGCGATTTCCTGCTCCAGTTGTAAAGGCGTTTGTCCCGCAGCCTGCACTTCACCCACTAGTGGCAACGAGATGCGCCCATCAGATCTAACCGGAATGGACCGGGAAATATCTGGTTCCTTCCACACATTGATCGATAAGAGGTCGTCGTTACCGATAACAAAGCTATTGTCATGCGGTTTGTTTGTTGAGGACGCTGGAGGCTGTGCGAGCGCAACAGTAGCTTGAGTTGGTTGGATGCTGCCACTGGACTGACCAAGCGCCGGCACCTGCGTCCCCAGAGAGCCGGCAAGAGCAATCACTAACAGCCCCAGGTTTATCGGAGAATGAGCGATGTTTTTCATCACAAAGCCATTTTGATTCTCAGACATGTCTTACGCTGTCTGCTGTGAAGCCCAGGAACCCGTTGAAGACCGCGCAGTGGGTTCCAGTACGTTTGGCAACTCTATGCCGTGCATGATGACGGGCTCTACATCTGAGGCGTCAATTTCCACGGCTACAGACTTCGCCAGCATGTCTACGGAGAGAACCAGGCGATAAAGATTCTTCTTGCGCACCAGAATTCCTTCAATGCCTTGAAGGGAGCCACGCTTGACGCGAACCCGCTCGCCGCATTTTAGGAAGGGATGAGGCTCTGCGCTGCAAGGCCCTTCAATAATCCTGCGAACAGCATCGATCTCATCGTCCGGGATGATCGCAACACGTTCGCCTTTCGATAGAACCATGTGGACTCCGGGTGTGCTTACAACCTGCAGGCGGCGATTGAATCCTCCCCGAAGAAAGACGTAACAAGGGAATAAAGGCATGGAAAGCTTCTTATATCGATCTTTCCAGCGCCTCATCGTTTCATAGAGGGGAAGAAAAACCTCGAAACCTTTCGCCGACAACATATCGGCTACAACTTTTTCATGCTGATGACGCGTGTACAGCGCCCACCAGCTTGATTCGTCATACAGCATATTGTCGATGATGAAGGAACTCATTTTCTTTCTCGCTTCTCAATTACAGTAGATATAGCTTCGCCCTGTGAGCTACAGCCCCTGACTTACCGCTTGCTATATTCAAAACCCCACCCTCGGCTCATATAAGCTATGAGCCTGGTGGCCTTGCAGAACCACAGCATTGAACTGTCATTCTGGTTCTACGAATTGTGTGAGAGTTGCTGTTTTCGTATCGTCGGCTCTTGTCCGCTATGTGAACTCAACCAATGTGTCTCACCTCTGCATTACGGAGGAATCGCGCATGAATAATCGTTGATGCCATGACGATTTCTCCGGACACAGCCGGACACTTCGCCGATCGAACCACTACTCCACGGCAGAAAACCTCTGCGGCATTTTCACCGCTCAATTCAACAGGCAGAACAAACCTCATCTCGATCGCAGTTTGCGGCTCGAGAAAATGGCTTGTCCGAATCAGGACTCCAATGATGCTGATATTTTCCGTTGTACCTTCATGCCACCGGCTTTCCCCGCGCACGCGATAGCGTATTGCCGTGCGAATTTTGTATCGCTCAGCCCGGCGCGAATCTTTTTCTAAGGTGTTGGCAACCCGCTTAAACGCCATGGTGTCTCCTAAAGCAGATAAAAAACTACAACCGGGGGACATCGGGGGTTGCCGGAAGGGGGTGACCTATTCTGGTCATTCACGGCATTGCTGAGACAAAACTAAGCGAGAGGCTAAAAATCAGCAATGGCCCAATGGTACTACGGTCATAGAACTATCTGGTGCTAGGGCAATAGCACTAAAAGGTGGTCGCTATGTCGCGTTATCATACAGCCGGATATTTTTTGATGAATGAATGGGGGATAGACGGAAATAAGTGGTTATGTTGTCAGCTTGTGATTGACCGCAAAAAGCGCCAGCTCTAACCGATTGGAAACCCCAAGCTTGTCGAAAATAGTGCTGATGTGATGCTTCACAGTCTGTTCACTGATCGAGCATCTCTGTGCAATGTCTGGATTTGAGTATCCGGCGACCACCATGGAGACAATTTCGAGCTGGCGCGGCGTCAAGCCAAAATCTTTTGGGCGTGTGCCGCCATCAGCGGAAGGAGAAACGCTGCGCAACGCCTTTACGAGGTCGGAGACGCTCTCCCGTCCGATCCAATACTGGCCTGCCATCACCGCGCGGATACTGTCGAAGAGACGTTGCGTCGTGGACTCTTTGAGTACGACTCCGCACGCGCCGAATTTCAGGGCTTGTACGATCTCCGGTTTATCAATCGACGCCGTTAATATCAGTGTGCGCCCTTCAAATTCTGAGTTGGAAAGGTCACGCAGAGCATCCATGCCGTCTTTGCGACGCATGACCAGATCCATCAGAATGATATCCGGCTGTAATTCCAACGCCATGGCGACCGCAGCTTCACCGTCCGGGGCTTCGCCTACGACTTCAAATCCCGGCTCACTTTGGATAAGCCGCTGCAACCCCTCGCGGAAGAGGGAGTG
>DATAQW010000076.1:0-4292 GCA_036264445.1 Pseudacidobacterium sp. | reverse complement strand
CCCGGATATCAATTCTGACCATTTCTTACCCGTGACCGATCCAGTGAAGGCCTGATCGTTCTCACCAAAACTGCCTCCTCCGGTGCGCAGACGCAAGGCAGTCGTCTCCGGCGCGGCGGTAACGACGTCGACCACACCGCCGATCGCATCTGAGCCGTAGAGGGTAGAACCCGCTCCATGCAGCACCTCGATGGCGCTCATTCCATCCATGGGTACAGGCAGATCAAGATTATGGTGTGAGGTTTGCGCGTCGTTAACGCGTAGGCCATTGATCAGGACGAGTGTCTGCTCGAAAGATGTGCCGCGAATGGAGATGTCGGCTTGCGCACCCCCGGCGCCTCGCTGCTCAATGTAGGTCGATGCATCCGTGCGAAGACGATCTTCTACGGTTTGAAATGCGCGCGGGTGCTCCTGTGTATCCATGATCACAACCGAGCGATTGGATTCGCCTAGCGTGACCGGAGCAGGACTTCCAACAACGACCACGGTTGTTTTTGCGGGAACGACAGCTTGCAGTGGTTCCTGTGCCAAGACCTGATTGACGCATACAAGGCTACACAGAAGAGGCCAAAAGACTTTCATGAGAGCCATCATCAAGACATTTTCAGAAGATCACAATGCTAGTTTAGCCATGAATTGAATAGTTCAACGAGTGAACTATCGACTAGACTCGAAGCATGCGCATTGAAGCTTTTCTGGAGGAGTCTCCCCTCTTTGGGATATACCGTGCATCTCGCAAGCTCGATGCTGCGTTATTGCGGATACTCGGACCAAATGAGATCACTTTTTTTGAGGCGCTGGTGTTGGTCTCGGTTTTGTTTGAGGAACCGCGGGCGGTGAAGCCGTCTCGTTTGGCGGAAACATTCTCGACAGGGCGTGGCAATATTAGCAACTGCCTTTCCTCTCTTGAAGCGCGTGGGTTGTTGAAGCGACGCATCGATCCTGAAGATGGGCGAAGTATTCAGCTTGTATTGAAGCCGTTGGGGCGCAAATACGCGATGCAGGCGATCCGCGTTTTTGACCAGATGCAGAAGCAGTTTGAAAAGAAGATTGGAATGGGGCAGCTCAGCTCCGCTCTGCATGTCGTACGGCAGGTAGAAGAACTTTGCACAGAGGCAACAACTTCATAAAATTCTGGTAGCTTTGGGAACACAGATGACCTTGGATATCCATCATCTCGAGCTGTTAATGTTGCTGCTGCTGCTCTTTGTGATCGGCCTGGCCGTTCTGGCGCGGTGGATCGAGCAGCCGTATCCCATTGTCTTTGTGCTGGGCGGCCTGGTACTCAGCTTTCTGCCTCCCGTTCCTGACATTGTCCTGCACCCTGATTTTGTGTTTCTTGTGGTGCTGCCGCCCTTGCTTTTCGCTGCAGCACACAACTCTTCGTGGCGCGACCTCCGCGAAAATATGACCAGCATTCTGATGCTGGCCTTCGGGTTGGTCGCATTTACGGTAGTGGGCGTGGGGTTTGCCGCACATTTCTTCTTCCCTCAACTGACATGGAAGACAGGACTTGTGCTCGGTGCAGTCGTTTCCACCACCGACTCCATTGCCGCAACCAGTATTGCCCGCAAGCTGGGGCTTCCCACGCGCATTGTTGACATCCTGGAGGGCGAGAGCCTGATCAATGATGCCAGCGGATTGCTGGCTCTTAGTTTTACGGTGGGCATCATTCTTTCAGGGCACGCACCGTCGTTTCGGGTTGCTGTGGGAGAACTGCTCTATCTCTCGCTAGGCGGATTGGCAATTGGACTGGCTCTGGCGTGGGTGCATTCCCGGCTGATTCAGCATATTGAGGCAGCATCCATCGAATTGACAATGGTTCTGATTACGCCCTATGTGGTCTATCTGACAGCGGAGCGGCTACGTACCTCGGGAGTGATAGCCACTGTGGCTTGCGGAGTTTACCTCGGGCACCGGCAGGCTCAATTGCTCTCTCTTGGCGCACGGCTCGAATCGCCGGCGATCTGGAACACCGTCGATTTCATTCTGAATGGTGTTGTCTTTATCCTGCTTGGTCTGCAGATTTCATCCGTAATGGCGGGCATCGAGGGGTTGAGGCTGGGCCAACTGCTCGCAGGCGGCATCATGGTGAGCCTGATCGTGATTCTGCTGCGCTTCATCTGGGTCTTTCCCATCGCGCGGATATCGCTAAAGCTTCAACAACTTCTTTTGCACAAGACACTGGTCCCTATCGATAATCGCCACCTCTTTATTGTGGCCTGGGGCGGGATGCGCGGCGTCATCGCGCTGGCAGCCGCCGTTTCTTTGCCCGAGACGCTCAAAGACGGAACCCCTTTCCCGGCGCGCAATATCATCATTTTCTTTACCTTCTGTGTGATTCTCGTCACTCTCGTCATCCAAGGGCTGACGCTTCCAGTCATCATCCGAAAGCTGGGAATGGCGCAGAATGCGCCCGTTGATCTGGAAGAACAGCTGGCGCGGGAACGCATGATCCAGACTGCACTTGAGTATCTTGAGGAGGAAAAGGAGAAATCTCCGGAAGAGAAAGAAATTATTGATGCGCTGGAAAAAACCTACCGCCGGCGCCTGGCGCTCATGCGAAACACGAAAGAAGATACCAAAGAAGAGCTGTTCACGCAGGCACGACGCTACTTAGACATTGCGCGTGCGGCACGCAATGTTGAACGTCATACCGCAGGAGAACTGCTGGAAACGAACCAGATTAATGACAATATCTACCAGCAGCTCATTCTGGATATTGATCTGCTGGACGCGCGCTACCCTGCGCTTAAATCTTCTTAACAAGGCTGACGCTGCTCTCCGCAATTTCCAAGTAGCACCCGAGTCACCACTGGACGGCAACCATATAGACCCCGCCACCCTCTTACAAAGAGGAGCAAAGATATGGCGGTTGTAGGAGTGATTGGCGGCGTAATTCTTCTCTGTCTGATTGCGGGCTTATGGATTTCCGGTTCAATGACTACGCGAAAGTTTAATCTTCACGGGAGAAATACTGCGGAACCTCACGAGCCGAGACCACGGACACCTGGACTGGATTAATTTCGCCACTTTCGCGATTCCTCATAACGAGTTACAGTAGCCGACATACCTTCTATGACGGCTACGACAGTAACGAACCCTTCGATTGCCGGTGTGCAAACACGGCTGATCTCCCTTGACGTGCTTCGCGGTATCACCATCGCCTTTATGATTCTGGTGAACAACAATGGCAATGAGCGGTTTGCCTACTGGCCATTAAAGCATGCGCAATGGAATGGCTGGACGCCGACGGACCTTGTCTTTCCTACCTTTCTTTTCGTTGCCGGCGTCTCGCTGGTCTTCTCGTCCGACTCGCGGTTGGCCAAGGGCATGTCGAAAGCGTCGCTGTTTATGCACGCTGTGCGCCGCTCGATTATTTTGTTTCTGCTGGGACTTGTGGTGAATGGATTTCCCTTTTTTCACTTGTCGACCCTGCGCATCTATGGCGTGCTGCAACGCTTCGCGGTCTGCCTGTTGATTGCGAGTGCTCTTTACCTGTGGGACCGCGGCGCGAAGAGCAAAATCGTGGTCCTGATCGCGGCTCTGATCGCCTACTGGATCATCATGCGCTGGATACCCGTGCCGGGATACGGGCTGCCAACGCGCGATATTCCGCTGCTGGATAAAGACGCCAACTGGGTTGCCTATATCGACCGTCATATCTTTCCCGGCCGTCTGTATGAGGGCACGCAAGACCCCGAAGGACTCTTGAGCAATCTACCCGCACTGGGAACGGCGCTGTTGGGCATGTTGACCGCGATCTGGTTGCGCACGAAGAGAAGCAATTATGCGAAATTTCTGGGCTTGCTCGGCGGTGCGATTGCCGGATTGCTGCTGGGCAAGATCTGGGGACACTGGTTCCCGATCAATAAAAAACTCTGGACCAGCTCCTATGTTCTGTTCGCTGCCGGATGGTCTCTGCTCGGGCTCTCGCTCTGCTATTGGGCTATCGAGATCAAGCAATGGAAGCGCGGCTGGACCTTCCCGTGGATTGTCTTTGGTTCGAATGCAATTGCAGCCTACGTGTTCTCGGAATTGCTTTCTCCGCTCCTCGGGGACATAACATTCCATCACAAATCGTTGGGAGCGATTATCTATTCACACGTCTTCGCGCATGTTCCGGACCCCTCGTTTGGATCGCTGCTCTATTCGCTTTCCTATGTCGCAGTCTGCTTCATTCCGGCGCTGATCCTTTACAAGAAGAAGATATTCATCAAAATTTGATCGCGGGAACGAGGTTACTGAAGCAGGGCTCTGCACTCCCGCGCAATCTGCACTTCTTCTTCGCT
>DATAQW010000047.1:0-8935 GCA_036264445.1 Pseudacidobacterium sp. | reverse complement strand
CGCGAAGAGCTGATGGAAATTCTGGCGCGCGGGCTTGATCTTGCCGGTACATGAATGCCTGCTCGAAGAAAGCGTGCTGGGGTGGAAGGAATATGAACTCGAGGTGATGCGCGACCTCGCAGATAACGTCATCATCATCTGCTCGATCGAGAATATGGACCCGATGGGCGTACACACGGGCGATTCCATCACCATCGCTCCAGCGCAGACGCTCACCGACCGCGAGTACCAGAGAATGCGCACGGCGGCGATTGCTGTCATCCGTGAGATCGGCGTAGAAACCGGCGGATCGAATGTGCAGTTTGCAGTGAATCCATTGACTGGCCGCATGACGGTCATCGAGATGAACCCGCGCGTTTCGCGCTCTTCAGCGCTGGCGTCGAAGGCGACGGGATTCCCGATTGCGAAAATCGCAGCGAAGCTCGCTGTGGGCTACACGCTGGACGAAATTCCGAACGACATTACGAAGATGACGCCCGCGTGCTTTGAGCCGACGATCGATTACGTCGTCACCAAGATTCCGAAGTGGCAGTTTGAGAAGTTTCCGGGAGCGGATGAGAATCTTGGACCGCAAATGAAGTCGGTCGGCGAAGTGATGGCGATTGGGCGGACATTCAAGGAATCGCTGATGAAGGCGCTGCGCTCTCTGGAAACGGGCAAGAAAGTCGGCGCAGAAATCCTTGATCCGCGCCGCCTGACGCAGATGCTGGTCACTCCGAAACCGGGAAGGCTGGATTATATTCGCTTCGCCTTCCGTCGTGGCTTGAGTGTGCGTGAAGTAGCACGCATGACATCGATGGATCCGTGGTTCCTGTATCACATCAAGGAAGTGACAGACACCATTGCATCGCTGGCGGAGTTGAATCCCGACAATGTGTCGCCAGAGCAGTTACGGAAAGCGAAACGCATGGGTGTATCTGATGAGCGCATTGCTGATGTGTGGGGCCTTACTGGACACGAAGGTGTCGCCAAAGTGCGGCACTTGCGGCATCGCCATGGTATCAAGCCTGTTTACAAACTCGTAGACACCTGTGCTGCTGAGTTCGAGAGCATGACGCCGTATCTCTACTCCTGCTACGACGAGGAGGATGAGGCTGCGCCGACAGGCAGGCGCAAAGTCATCATCCTCGGGAGCGGTCCCAACCGCATTGGGCAGGGAATTGAGTTCGATTATTGCTGTTGCCATGCGGCGTTTGCGCTGAAGGAAGATGACTATGAGACCATCATGGTGAACTGCAATCCGGAGACGGTCTCGACCGACTACGACACCAGCGACCGGCTCTACTTCGAGCCGCTGACACTCGAAGATGTGCTTGCCGTTTATGAGCATGAGGCTTCGAGTGGCGCTGAGATTGGCATGATTGTACAGTTCGGCGGACAAACGCCGCTGAATCTCGCACTGCGGTTGAAGGAAGCCGGCGTGCCAATTCTTGGTACGTCACCCGAATCGATTGATCTTGCAGAAGATCGCAAGCGTTTCGGCAAGCTGCTTGAAGATTTACAGATTCCGCAGCCGCCGGGCGCAATGGCGACGAGCGTTGAAGAAGCTCTTGAAGGCGCCGAGCGCATTGGTTATCCGGTGCTGGTGCGGCCTTCCTATGTGCTTGGCGGACGTGCCATGGTCATCGCTTATGACAGCGATGCAGTTGCGCGCTATATGAAGGAAGCCGTCGAGTATTCGCAGGAACGGCCGGTGCTTATCGACCACTTCCTCGAAGATGCGGTTGAAGTGGACGTTGACGCGCTCTGCGATGGCGAAGACGTTGTCATTGCCGGAATCATGCAGCATATTGAAGAGGCTGGAATCCATTCCGGTGACTCATCGTGCGTGTTGCCGGCGGTCGATCTTGCTCCTGCCGTGCTCGATACGATCCGTGAGTACACTCGAAAACTTGCACGCGCGCTCAATGTGATCGGCTTGGTCAATCTGCAATTCGCGATTCAGCGCAAAAATGGCGGGCCGGACAAAGTCTACGTCATCGAAGTGAACCCGCGGGCTTCGCGCACTGTGCCCTATGTTTCGAAGGCAACGGGTGTGCCGCTGGCGAAAATTGCTGCCCGCCTGATGACTGGGCGCAAGCTGCGTGATTACCTGCCAGAGCAGATTGCTGCACGCAAAGACCTTGAAACCGGAACACACTACTTCGTGAAATCGCCGGTATTCCCGTGGAATAAGTTTCCCGGCGTCGATACAGTTCTCGGGCCGGAGATGAAGTCGACGGGCGAGGTCATGGGCGTGGCAGACAACTTTGGCGAAGCCTTCGCCAAGGCTCAGCTTTCCGCCGGACTGCATCTCCCTCTTAAAGGGAATGTCTTCTTCAGCGTCAATGATCGCGACAAGCAGCAGGTCGTTGATCTGGCGCGCCAGTATGTTGAACTCGGCTTTCATTTAGTGGCGACGGAAGGCACAGCCAATGTGCTGGAACAGGCCGGGATGGTGGTTGAGCGTGTCTACAAAGTGAAGGAAGGACGTCCGAACGTGGTTGATCTCATCAAGGGTGAGCGCATCCAGCTTATTGTGAACACGCCACACGGACAGGACCCCTTTTTTGACGAGAAGGCCATCCGGCGGGCGGCTGTGTTGCAGCGTATTCCGACGATTACCACGATTGCAGCTGCGCGCGCGGCCGCTGAAGGTATCCAGGCGCTGCAAAAGCACACGACCACTGTGAATGCATTACAACACCTGCATGCCGCACAGGCTGCAGCGAAGTAATTCTAACCAATGGGGCCCAGAGAAAATGCTGGGGGTTTATTTTCATGCTAAGGTGAGCTTCTGGAGAGAACATCTGGATGAAGTGGCATGATATAGGTCTGGTAATCGTGATCGGAGCGTCAACGATCGTTGCCCTTGGGCAGCAAGCTCCTGTTACGCAGCCGTCGCCTGTCGATCAGGGGTTTGCTGATCTTAAGAACCACCAGCCGCAGCAGGCGCTCACAGCATTCCAGCAGGCATTGCAGTCGAATCCCAATGATGTTGCAGCTAATCTGTATGCCGCGGGTGCTGCGCTCCAGCTCTACCAGGGCGACCTTGCAGTTCAGTATGCAGAGAAGGCGAAACAGCTTGATCCGGACAACTGGAAAGTGCACACAACACTGGTAGTAGCCTATGCAGTTGCGGGCAGGACGCAGGACCGCAACGCAGAACGCGAACTGTTGCGCAAACTGCATTCTGACCCTAAAGCTCCGGATGCAATGCAGACGAACGGGTTCCTCGTCGACATGTTTCCGGTGAAGCAATATCACGTCGAGGCCGTTGAATATTTCAAGCCTCTGGGCAAGTTCAATGTCTATTACCGTTTTCTTGTAAGGGATGCTCAGGGAAAGCGCGTGTGGGTGTTTACGGTGGAGAGCAACGACTTCGATGAGAAGTCATGGGAGCAGGTCCATACGCAGCAAGCTGCAGCGGGTGAGCGGCAGTTCCAGATTTCTGGTGAAGGTGACGGCAAAAGTGTGGACTATGAGATGTTTTCCGGCAAGCCCGTTTATGATCCAGTGAAAACGCAGATTGTGAAGATTATCGACGCGCAAACTGGTCCTTTTCCATCTGAGGCTCCATAAGTTGGCTGGATTTTACTGTATATTGCTTAGAACCAAACTTGCTGTTCTCCATATGCGTTGGTATAGCTTCGCTTAATTCAGGTCGCTTCGCGCATTTGCGCTGGAGAGTGCATGGTGAATTGGGTTTTTATACGGCAGGTTGGTCCAGTGCAATGGGCGACCCGGTATTCCTCCCTGCAGTTCCGCAAGCGTATTCTCAAGAAAGACAGCTATCTGAAGCTACCAACGGGATTGACTTTGTTATTGCCCAGACAAAGCGGATTCTCAACAGAAGCTTTTGTAGCCAATGCAAATGTTGATTGGGGCGCGGAATCGATTCTTCTCAAGTTTGCGGATCGTGATCAAGATTTTCTGGATATAGGCTCGCATATTGGCTACTACTCGGCGTATCTAGCCCCGTGCACACGCCGGGTTTACTCTTTTTGAACCAAATCCGCGTAATCATCCAGCTTTGAAAACGAATGCAGCGCTGGCCAGCAACATTGAGGTAATCGAGGCAGCGGTGTCGTCCTACGACGGCCGAGCTCAGTTCTTTTTAAGCAGCGGCACGGCTACCGGGAGTCTCGAGATGCAGGAAGGACCGCAAGTTGATGTGCCTGTTATGAAAATAGACAGCTTTATTGCTGCTCATTCGGCTGTCGATGTCGGACTTGTCAAGATCGACATAGAGGGTCATGATTTTGAGGCTTTGATGGGTATGCAAGGCACAATCGAAAAATATCAACCTCTAATTCTTACTGAATGCAGATTCTCGCCGGAGCTCGCGGCCTTCTGTGCGCAGCATGCTTATAAGGTATTTGGTTCAATTCGCGATCCGCAGACGCTGAATATGCAGTTTCTGGAATTTATTTCAGATGATTTTGAGAAGGAATGGCACAAAATGCTTTTTCTGGCGCCGCTGCGACTACATTCCAAATTCAACGAGATTTGTAACCTGCATCGTTTCTGAGTGGGTTGCCTTAAAATCAAGCTATGCTGCTTGAAGGCATCTTTCCTGCCATTACTACGCCGTTTCATTCTGACGGACGACTCTACCTGCACAAGCTCGCGGCGAATGTCGAGCATTATTCACGCGCACCTATTGCCGGACTGACCATTCTTGGATCAACAGGCGAAGCCGTCATGCTCGACGATGAAGAGTCGCGCGAAGTTTTGCGCTCGTCGCGTGAGGCAGCGTCTCCGGAAAAAGTTCTTCTCGCGGGTGTTGGGCGGGAGAGCGTAGTTGCGACGCTGAGACTGGCTGAGTTTGCCGCAGAGCAGCAATATGATGCGGTTCTGGTGCGCACGCCGAATTACTACGGTCCGCAGATGCGTCCGCTGGAAATGCTGACCTACTTTCGCATGGTGGCTGACCGTTCACCTCTACCTGTGGTGCTTTACAACATTTCCAGATTTACGAATTACGAAATGCCGGTTGAGCTGGTGGCAGAGTTAGCGCAACATCCGAATATCATCGGCATAAAAGATTCGAGTGGAAGCATTGAGCGCATATCCCAGATTGTTGCGGCAACGCGCAATGCACCCAAACGCGCGACGGCGGTGACAAATGTTTTTGCCGCATTCACCAATCGCATGTCCCTGGTTGATTCGTCATTTGTGCCGGCGGACATTCTTGGAGCGGGTACGACCGCGGTTGCGGTCCCTCAGGCGAAGCCGAAGACTGTGACGCGCATCAAGGAAGTCGGGTTTCAGGTACTGAGCGGCTCGTCCAGCAATGTGAAGGAATCGCTCGATGCGGGAGCTAGCGGGGCGGTATTGGCTTTTGGCGCTTGCGCACCGCAGGCATGCCAGGAAATCTACATGGCCTGGAAAGACAACGATCCGGAATTAGCCGCCCTGAAGCAGGCGCGTGTGCTTGAGGCTTCGCGTGTAGTTACCGGGCGATTCGGGATTCCGGGCATAAAGTTCGCCTGCGACCTGAATGGCTATTACGGCGGATATCCGCGTGTTCCGCTGCTTCCGCTGAATGCTGAGGAGCAGGCGCAGGTGACGCGAGCTATGGCGGATGTGCGTCATTGAATTTCACCACGCTGCCGCCGTCTTCGGCTTCTCGAACTTGGAGCACCCGCATACCTAGTGTTTTCCGTTCGCAGCGTCTTTGATGCAGCTTAAACACGAAATTTCCCATTGAGAGATGCGGCACATCATTTCTTGTTTATGCCGTCTATAATGAAATGTGAAAGATAGCTGTTCTTTCCACTTTCACACTGAAGGGAACTTCGCCCAATGGCGACAGGAGACGTTGCGCTAGGCCAGCAAGCCTCAGGCGCATCTGTACGCGACGCTTCCAAGCGTATTATTAATGACTTCAGCATTCAGGTAGCCACTGTCAACGGATCGGGTTCGCAGTCAGCGAACAGCGTGCTGCTCAAGAGCATCTTTGCGATGGGCATTCCGGTCAGCGGTAAAAACCTCTTTCCGTCGAACATCGCCGGACTGCCTACTTGGTATACCATTCGCGCCAGCAAACATGGGTACATCGCGCGCAAAAAAGAAATCGATATTGTAGTAGCGATGAATCCTGAGACGGCGAAAGAAGATATCCTTTCGTTGCCTCCCGGAGCGGTTGCGATTTATGAGGAGTCTGCGAACCTTAAACAATACCGCGACGACGTTGTCTGTTATCCCGTTCCTTTCGATAAGCTCACTGCCGCTGTCTGTCCGGAAGCGCGCCTGCGCAAGCTGGTCAAGAACATGGTGTATGTCGGCGTGGTGGCCAAGCTGCTTTCGTTTGACATGACAGCGGTTGAGAATGCGCTGCGCCGCCAGTTTGCCAAAAAGCAGAAAGCTGCTGATCTGAACTGGGCTGCTGTGCAGGCTGGGTATGACTATGCTTCGCAGTCGTTGACCAAGCAGGACCCCTATGTTCTCGAGCGCATGCACGAGACCGATGGCAAGATCATCATCGACGGCAACGCAGCAGCCGCGCTTGGCGCGATGTTTGCCGGCGTCACTGTGGTGACGTGGTATCCGATTACGCCGTCGTCCTCGGTGGTTGAGCAGCTGATTGATTATCTGAAGAAATATCGCATCGAGCCGGATGGCAAGGCGACCTTCGCGGTTGTTCAGGCGGAAGATGAGCTGGCCGCAGTTGGAATGGTGCTGGGTGCCGGTTGGTCTGGCGCGCGTTCGATGACGGCAACATCCGGGCCTGGAATTTCCCTGATGGCGGAGTTTGCTGGTCTCGGCTACTTTGCGGAACTGCCCGGAGTCATTTTTGACATCCAGCGTGTTGGTCCTTCGACAGGCCTTCCGACGCGCACAGCGCAGGCTGATCTGTTGTCGATTGCATACCTCTCGCATGGAGATACGAAGCATGTCATGTTGCTTCCTGGCAGTGTGAAGGAGTGCTATGAGTTTGCCATTGCAGCCTTCGATCTGGCTGAGCAGTTGCAAACGCCGATGTTTGTTGTCAGTGATCTTGATCTCGGTATGAACAACTGGATGTCGGAGCCGTTCGAGTATCCTGAGAAACCGCTGAACCGCGGCAAAGTTCTCACAGCCGATGATCTGAAGCGTCTTGGCGAGTTTGCCCGCTACAAGGATGTGGACGGAGACGCAATTCCGTACCGTACGCTTCCAGGCACGGACCACCCCAAGGCTGCGTACTTCACACGTGGCAGCGGACACAATGAGAAAGCGCAATATACTGAGCGTCCGGATGATTATCAGAATCTGATGGAGCGGTTGAACCGCAAATTTGAGACGGCGCGGACGCTGGTGCCGCATCCAGTTGTGGTTCAGACAGGGAAGTCGAAGATCGGCATCATTGCCTTCGGCACTTCTGATTTTGCAGTGCTCGAAAGCCGCGACCAGATCCGCAAAGAATATAACGTGGAGGCGGATTATCTCCGTCTGCGTGCCTTCCCCTTTACGAAAGAAGTACACGAGTTTGTTGCCTCGCACGACCGTATATACATCGTGGAACAGAACCGCGACGCGCAGATGTTGAGCCTGCTGAAGCTTGATCTGCCTGCGGAAGATGCGGTGAAGCTGCGCTCGATCCGGCACTTCAACGGCCTGCCAATTGATGCGCGTTCCGTCACGGATGAATTCGTGCTGCAGGAGGGAATCTAATTATGGCAACAACTACGGCAACCCCAACTCCCGCGCCGAAAGTAAATCGTCTCGGACTGCCGATCCTTGAATATCGCGGCGGCAAGACCACGCTCTGCGCTGGCTGCGGACACAATGCCATCTCTGAGCGCATCATCGACGCGCTGTATGAGATGGGCGTGCAGCCGGAGCGCGTGTTGAAGCTCTCCGGCATTGGCTGCTCCTCGAAGAGTCCGGCGTACTTCCTGTCGCGCGCGCACAGCTTCAACAGCGTGCACGGACGCATGCCTTCAGTCGCCACTGGCGCGCTGCTCGCGAACAAGACAATGACGGCGCTTGGCGTCTCGGGCGACGGCGATACTGCTTCAATCGGCATGGGACAGTTTGTTCACCTTCTGCGCCGCAATCTGCCGCTGATTTATGTCATTGAGAACAACGGTGTCTACGGTCTGACGAAAGGCCAGTTCTCGGCGACTGCCGATATTGGCTCGAAGCTCAAGACCGGCGTGATCAATGATCTTCCGGCGATTGATACCTGCACGCTGGCGATCCAGCTTGGCGCCACGTTTGTTGGACGGTCTTTCTCAGGCGACAAGAAGCAGTTGCTAGCAATGCTAAAGGCTGCGATTGCCCATAAGGGCACTGTGCTGCTTGACGTAATCTCACCCTGCGTGACATTCAACGACCATGAAGGCTCAACCAAGAGCTACAAGTACATGCAGGAACACGAAGAGGCGATCAGCGAAGTGGGTTTTGTGCCGCACTTCGAAGACATCAGTATTGATTACGACGAAGGCTCGACCTACGACGTGACCATGCACGATGGCTCGCACCTTCGGTTGCGCAAGCTGCATGAGAACTACAATCCAACTGACCGTGTTGCCGCCGTTAAGGCATTGATGGAAGCGCAGGACAAGGGTGAAGTGCTGACCGGCGTCTTTTACATCGATACGCAAAAGCCCAGCTTTACTGATCTGCTCAACCTTGTCGATGAGCCGCTGAGTACATTGCCTCAAGAGCGGGTACGGCCCTCAAAGCAGATATTGGATGAGATCATGTCGAAATTACGTTAGGTGAGCATTAGTGGGTTCTGTTCTTGCATCAGAGTACTCTGACGCAGAATGGTCATCCTCAAAACGGCCTCGCTTTTCTGCGAGGCCGTTTGCTTTTGCG
The DNA here is from genome assembly GCA_036264445.1 of Pseudacidobacterium sp. Classification (GTDB taxonomy): domain Bacteria; phylum Acidobacteriota; class Terriglobia; order Terriglobales; family Acidobacteriaceae; genus Pseudacidobacterium. The sequence continues at coordinate 145 of DATAQW010000047.1, read as the reverse complement.
ATTACATTCGGATAATCCCAGATGCGTAGCTTCGGTACTCAGTGTTGCATAAAGAACGTTGGGTTGACGAAAGAGCGATGCCATAACGGTGAAGAACGACATTGATGCTCGAAGCTATGAGAGATGGCAAGCTTAAAATCCCCAT
>DATAQW010000042.1:0-4179 GCA_036264445.1 Pseudacidobacterium sp. | reverse complement strand
CAGGAACATGATTCCTTTGTCCTTCACATCGTCGTAAACGCGATGCAGTAAAGGCATGGACACCAGGCACGGACCGCACCATGTGGCCCAGAAATCGATAAGGACGGGCTTGCCGCGCAGCGAGCAAAGAGCAACGCTGCTCCCGTCCGCGTGGGTCAGCGTCACATCCGGCGCTATCTGCCCGGCCAGTTGCATCTTTGGATGATTGTCCGGCAGAGGCACATCAAGATGCGGCTCAAACGAAGCAATCTTCTTCGCATCGGCAGGAGGGGTAAACCGGAAGAACTCCGGATTGGTCTGCGGGCCGAAATCAACGACCGGATACACAGCTGTGACATCCATGTGATTCGGCAGATGAATATTATTCGTGACGATCAGATAGCCATCGGGAGTGCGTGAAGCTTTTCCGAATAACCGGGGCTTTCTTGTCAATCCAATAGGTGAGATCATCATGTGCCTCTTGATCCAAGTCCCGCGTGGCATGTACCAAATAACATGGATAGCTCTTGCCGCCTACCGTGATCGTCTCCTGCGGAAGCATCGTCGCATGCTCAGCCTTCGCTATTCCCCACTCCAGGAATGTCCGCATATCCCATGCGTTCCGCAGTTCCCCAGCCAAGCTATAAACTCTCGGAAATCCTGGCCAATTCTGCGGCACAGGATGTTCCACATACATCTTCGTTTCAGATAAATAGATCTTTTCTGTCGTTCCATCCGAAACCATAGTGAGTGACCCGAACGGAGAACGCTCTTCAATGCGGTAGAGATTTCCCGGCCCATGAATCGCCGTGCGGTAGATCGTGCTGCGGTCATCCTCCAGTTCACTCTTCCTGACGGACTCCTCCACCGCTTCAATGTGGAAGGCGTCAGCACCCTCGGCATAGGTCTTTGCAACGGTATCAAGCAACGCTCTCGGATCGGAAAATTCTTGCGCCGGCGTCTGCGCTGCAAGCGCCATCGCGACAACGAGCGGAAATGTAGCCAGCAGTGCCCGTTTCATTGCCTTCCCTCCTGCGCGAACCTCTTGTGCTTGCATTGTCCGCGATCCCTGGACGGATGGAAATGGAAATCTTTTCGGCCAAAGCGTGCATCGGGGTGAGTGTCGAGGAGGTATAGTGACGCGTGCGGTCCCGTATGCAAGATGCATACCGGGCCGACCCTCTGGCCGTGCTCCTACGCAGTCGCGATGTACTGGAAAGGTCTTTCCCTGTGGCTTTTCCAAAAGTAGAAGAGGATGATGATGCTTGCGACTGCTGCATAAGCGCACCAAAGCGAGGTAAATGCGTACCGCTTAAATGCCATCACGACCAGCAGGATGGCCATGTTCGCAATTCCGAAGATGACCATGTCTTTTACCTTGGAGAACAGCAGCGAACCGCATGTCGCAATGACATACAGAACCGCAATGAAGGTATTGTTCGTGGCCGGATTGATATATACGATGCTGTTGCCCTCGATGAAAATCTGCAGCGGATACGCAATCAGAGCCCACAAGATATAAAGCGCGGTCAACGCTCCCACGACAAGAAAGGGCAGCATCCGTCTGCGGCTTTTGATATCGGGTTCGAATAACAGCACGCTGAGCGGCAGCAGAAATGGGAGGAGCCCCTGCGCATACAACATGAAAGCAGCACCCATGTCGTGCGTCACCTTAGGGGAAAGAATTCCATCGAGCCCCAGCCAGACGAATCCCTCGATGAACTGATGAATGGCGAAGAGCGTAGGGAGCGAAGCGAAAAGCAGCTCGCGCCGGTGCTTCACTCGCGTTAAGGTCACGACGCCGATCGTGCCCAAAACTCCGCTGCCTACAAAATTCGCTGCCGCTGAAAAACACATGTATGCCTTCCTCAGTGGTGGTGTGTCATCAAATTACTTCAAGAGTTAGAAATCCGGGTCGTAATTCAGCGGCGCTTCGACTGCAAAAACTTCTGCCGGTCCGCTTCTGATGCGATATGCGTTGCGGCCTCTTTGTAGAGCTGGTCGAGATCGGTGCACTTTGGGGCCAGCTTGCGGATCACAACGCTGGCGATGGGGCCGATGTAGACGGCGAGCTTCTTGCTCACGTCATCGACGGGAAACTGCGCGATCTGGCTCGCGCTCTTTTGCTGCGTTACCTGGCTTGGGCTTTTCGGCTGGGAGCTGCCGCTGGGGATATGCAGGGCTGTCGTCTCGATGGAAAACACTTCGTTGATGCCGGTTGACGGAATCGAATCGAGCGCAGACAGAAAGTCGCGCGCTGTCGCAAACCGGTCTCCGGGAGCTTTTTCCAGCGACTTCAGCAGCGTATTCGAAAGTGTCAGTGGCAGTCGCGGGTTCAGAGAGACAGGCGCGGCCGGCCGGTCGTTCAAATGGGAGCGCATGATTTCCATGTTGTTGCTGCCGCTCACCGGCAGCCAACCTGTAAAAATCTCATAAAGCGTCACACCCACCGAATAAAGATCCGACTGCGTGGTGGCTTTGTCTCCGGCGATCTGTTCGGGAGACATGTAGTTCACTGAACCTACCATAAAGCCTGGAGCGGTCAGCTCTGCCGAGTGATCGCTGATGGCGATGCCGAAGTCGACCAGCTTCACCTGATTATCGTCGGTGATCATGATGTTTGAGGGCTTGATGTCGCGGTGCACGACGCCGCGGCTGTGCGCGTAATCGAGCGCTGAGAGAATCTGCCGCGCATACCGCAGCACCTCGGGCACGGGCATGCGCATGCGCGAGCTCCGTGCGCGCAGCGTCTCGCCGCTGACCATCTCCATGATCATGATGAGCTGGCCTTCGAAGTAAAAGGCGTTGTGCAGTGCAGCAATATGAGGATGGCTGAGACCGGCCAACAGTTGAATTTCGCGGCGGAAACGCTCGCCAAGCTCCGCGGTGGCGATCTGGCTGGGCAGCAGGATCTTCATCGCCTCGGAGCGCTGCGAAATCGCGTGCCGCACCTCATATACCTGGCCAAGACCACCTTTTCCGAGTGCGCGGATGATTTCGTAGTCGCCGATCTGTTGCCCTAGTTCAAACGCCATAGCCACATGACCATTCTCCTTCAAGCGCCCTCTCGCCAGCAATCGCCATGCCCCTGCGAGTATGCACCGGAGGCGCTGCAGATGAGATGATGGGGAGGTCGCTAAGGAGAGCTCTTTTGAGGATACGCCGACGCACGAGGATCACGATTGCCGTGGTTGTGGTCATCCTGCTGCTGCTTGCCGTCGCTGTCTATCTGCGCAAAAAGGCTCCGCCTGAAGCAGCGCGCCTGTTGCCGGAGTCGGATGGCATTGTTTACCTGAACCTGCGTCCCTTGCGCGCGGTCACGCACTTCGACCAGCGTCCGGTAAAGCATGATCCGGACTATCAAAACTTTATTGATGCGACTGGAATCCAGTTTGAGCGCGATCTGGATGAAGCCGCGTTCGCCCTGCACCGCATGCCCAATCCTTCGGGTCCGAATGGCGCGGTCGCATTCTCTGAGGTATTTGTCGGGCATTTTGACGGCCGCAGGCTGGCGCATTACCTCGAAGGAATTACCTCCTCGCAGGAAGAGTACGCCGGGCACACGATCTACAGTATTCCGAGCAATGGGCGCACAGTGCGCGTGACCCTGCTGGGCTATGACATGGTGGCTGTGAGCAATACGCCAACCGCCGAGCAGATTCACTCGATTCTCGACCGCTACCGCTCGGCCGCGTTGCCTTTCGCGGGATCAAGCCTGCTATCGGACTACTACGAAGACGTTCCGCTGCTTTCGCTCGCGTGGGGTATCGGACAGATCGGTCTCCCGCTGGGAGACAGCGGCGACGTACGGGTAATGGGCCTTCGCCTGCCGATTAACTTCGATTCCAAATTTATCGCCTCGCTGCGCTGGACTGGCTCGCTACGGCTGCGTCTGGAAGAAATTGCTCCGACCGAGGAGGCGGCTGCGTCGTCCGCCGAGGCAGCGAAAATGGTGCTGGGCTTCGCCCGCAACGCCGAAATTACCGTTCCCGGCATGACCGATGCCGACCTGAAACCGTTGCTCAATAGTATTCAGATTGAACATCATAAGGACCGAGCAGTGCTGCATGCGACGCTGCCGACGCCGCTGCTCCAAAGGCTCGTAACGCCAGAAAATCTGCAACCCCGGCCGGCGGCGGGAGACGGCAGTAAATAATTTGGGTCTATCATGTGTTTAAGTGACATCTGAGTGGTTAGACC
>DATAQW010000033.1:0-4001 GCA_036264445.1 Pseudacidobacterium sp. | reverse complement strand
AGTTTGGCCGGATGTGCGTATTTTGCTGTCATTGCGGGTCAAATTTACAGGCAAAAAGGCGCCGAATTGACCGGTTTTGGTGCCTGATTATGGTCCGTCTGACGTTGATACTATGCTAACGCGGCTGGCGGAGAATCGGTCGAAAGGGAGATTAGGTTTCGTATGGCTACAATTACGCTCGAGCAGGAGATTAATCCCTGGGAAGCGCAGGCTGCTCGATTTGACTTTGCTGCGCGCAAGCTGAATCTGGATGAAGGATTATGGCGCGTGCTGCGGCATCCCTCGCGCGAGATCATCGTGCATTTCCCCATCAACATGGACGATGGCCGGATTGAGATGTTTACCGGCTTCCGAGTGCTGCATTCGCAGGCGCGCGGACCGGGGAAAGGCGGCATACGCTATGCTCCTGATGTATCGCTGGACGAGGTGCGCGCACTGGCAAGCTGGATGACCTGGAAGTGCGCGGTGGTGAATATCCCTTTTGGCGGCGCAAAGGGCGGAGTCATCTGCGATCCGAAGAAGATGTCGATGGGCGAGCTGGAGCGCATGACCCGCCGCTACACGGCAGAGATTATTGAGTTCATTGGGCCGGAAAAAGATGTTCCTGCTCCGGACATGAACACCAATGAGCAGACCATGGCGTGGATCATGGATACCTACTCCATGCACCAGCGCCAGACCGTGACCAGCGTGGTGACGGGCAAGCCGGTGAACATTGGCGGCTCGCGTGGACGCCGTGAAGCGACAGGCCGCGGCATTGCAGTGATGTGCGATGAGGCGCTCAAGTATCTGAACATGCCGGTTGATGGCTGCCGCGTCATCATTCAGGGATTTGGAAATGTCGGTTCTAACGCAGCAAACCTGATGATGGAAAAGGGTTACAAGATTGTCGGCATTGCTGAATACGATGGCGGCCTTTATAACCCGAATGGCATCGATATCTGCTCGCTGCTGGAGTATCGCCAGCGCAACGGCACAGTGCTTGGATTCAAGGGAGCAGAGGCATTTGATTCACATGAGCTGCTGACTACGGATTGCGAAATCCTGATCCCGGCAGCAACCGAGAACGTCATCACCAGCAGAAACGCAGAGCGCATCAAGGCACGCGTAATCTGCGAGGGCGCCAATGGCCCGACAACCGCGGTTGCTGACGAGATTCTCGCTGACAAGAAGGTCTTCATTATTCCGGACATACTTGCGAATTCCGGCGGTGTCACTGCTTCTTACTTTGAGTGGGTACAGGACCGCCAGGGCTACTTCTGGAAAGAGTCCGTCGTCAACGAGCAGTTAGAGGACATTCTGGCGACGAGCTTCGACGATGTAGTCCGCTACTCAGAAGCGCATGGGGTAAATAACCGCATCGCTGCGTATATGCTGGCGATTGACCGCGTGGCCTTCACCATCAAGCAACGTGGGATTTACGCGTAGTAAACGAACATAGGACACAAAGGACGGCATTTTGCCGTCCTTTTCTTATGGTGTAGCCGCTTGAGTTTGCGATAGTTGCAAGGTATTCTTGCTGAAATACTTTCCGATGAACTCCTCTGTCTCTGCAAAGTCATGATGGGGTTTTCTAACTTGCTGTTCAAGATGCAGAACAGGAATACAGGATGACCTTATTCAGACAAATACTTGGAACGACTCACTATTTGCTTTCACACTCAGACATAGCCGTACGAGTTGCAGTAAAGCTACGTAATCAATGTGAAGCCGTTATTGGTAGATCGCAGGGTGGATTCACCAGTGATTGTCAGCGGAACGGAGAGTCCGATTTCATCGCTAAGCTCTCCCCACACATTCACAATTTCGTGGATGTCGGCGCAAATCGCGGCAACTGGACCGATCTGCTGCTCCAACACTCTCCTTCTGCCGTCGGCTTGTTATTTGACCCGTCGCTATCTGCTGTTTCCATCCTGAAACAGAGATTTGCCGATACAAGCCAACTTGAAATCGTTGAAGCCGCAGTTGGAAATGCTCCTGGATATTTACCTTTCTTCGAGGAGGCTGAGGCCGGCGAGACGTCGTCTTTGATAGGCGCTGTTTCACTGGCAAAGAGTGATAGAACAGTGCCGGTTACAACCATCGACTGCGAAATTCAGAAAAGACAATGGCGGGAAATAGATTATCTGAAAATTGATGCAGAGGGTTATGATTTCCACGTGCTGGAGGGCGCCAAAGAATTGCTGTCCGATGGCCGCGTCCGTTTCGGCCAGTTCGAATACGGAGCAGGCTGGCGGTTCTCAGGCGCAACCCTGACATACGCCCTGATCTGGCTTGCAAATCTTGGATATGAGACCTATCTCATGTCTCCAAAAGGCCTGCGCCGCCCGCAAACAGACCGGCTTCGAGAATACTACTACTATTCAAACTATGTGTTTGTGCGCAAGGATTTGAAGCAGACCATCATTGCTGCTGAGACATAACATTACAAACGAAAAATTAGACGCAAATGCGCCTGTAGTTTCATCCATCGTGCTGATAGTTATAGAGCGATTACATTGCGGCGCTCGAAGAGCACAGAGTTTTCCAGCGCAAATCCGTTCCGTGACATCGAATGCGGCATGTGGTGCATAATTGAGTAGGAGCGCTCTTCTCCCCGGGCCTGGCCGTGAATCTTCCCAATTCCATCACGATGGGCCGCATTTTATGCGTGCCTCTCCTTATCTGGATGCTGTCGCCGCACTTTCCCTTGCGCGGACCGCATGGCGAGCAGGAGATCTTCACGTCACTTTTCTTTATTCTGGTTTCGATTTCTGATGGCGTGGATGGATACCTGGCGCGGCGGCGCGGACAGATCACCACAATCGGCATGCTGCTCGATCCGCTGGCCGACAAACTGCTGGTTACGGCGGCGTTCATCTGTCTTGTGCAATATTGTCCCGACATTATGAAGCCGTGGATCGCGGTGCTGGTGATTGGCCGCGAGTTTCTGGTGAGCGGACTGCGCAGTATCGCAAGTTCGGAAGGTTTTACCATCGAAGCCAGCGATCTAGGCAAACTGAAGACTGTAATTCAGATTGTGTCGATTGTCGCGATTATTCTGGCGCATCGTTGGGATGCATGGCACTTTGGCTGGTTCATTATGCCGGTACGCTCCGTGGCGATCACGGCTGTCTACTTCATGGTGGCAGTCTCAACCATCTCGGCCATCGATTACTTCTGGGGCTTCTGGCGCAAGATTGACCGCGCTACTTCCACTCGCCGCAAGCATGACAATGAGTTTGTTTTGAGCCGCAGGAAAAAGAATATTACGGCGTAATCCAACGGCATTCGCACTCGACTTTATCTTTGTCATTCCGACTGAAGTGCAAGACAATTTGCTTGCATAGTTAATCAGCCAGCTTCGACACCATTGCCGCAATCCGCAAAGCAGCGTCAGGATGTGCCAGCCGTCGCGCAGCTTCGCCCATCTGTCTGAGTAATTCACGATCCTTGAGTATCGAGACCAGCGTCAGGAGCAGCTTCTCCGGGGTCATTTCCGCTTCGACCAGCATCCGCGCGGCGTTGGCTGTAACCATAACCTCCGCGTTCTTGCGTTGGTGGTCATCTGCGGCTCCAGGGAACGGGACTAAGAGTGCCGCCTTGCCCGCGGCCATCTCTTCGGCAACAGTGCTGGCTCCGCTGCGCGAGAGGATGAGATCGGCAGTCTCAAAGCGTTTTGGCATGTCGTCGAGAAATGCATGCACCTGCCAGCGCGCGGGATCGGCGCCACTGGCCGCGTATGCTGCCTGCGTCTCCTCGGCATGGCGAACTCCGGCCTGATGCAGAATCGTGAGACCGGGGATAGCTTCGAGCAGTCGCGCGGCAATCCCGGGCATGGCACGATTCAGCGCGCGGGCGCCCTGGCTGCCTCCAAAGATGAGCAGATGCGAAGGCGCGTCTACCGGGCGGGGCTGCAACTGAAAAAATTCCGCACGAACGGGAATGCCGGTGACCTGTGCATTCTGAAAGTACTTGAGGGCAGGCTCAAAGTTTACGGCGGCTGCAGAAACATGTTTGCC
>DATAQW010000018.1:0-5103 GCA_036264445.1 Pseudacidobacterium sp. | reverse complement strand
CTCTTGGATGCGAGGGTGCCGATCACGTCATCTGCCTCAAATCCCTCTGCCAGCAGGATGGGAATATGAAAAGCTTCAAGAGCACGGCGGATATATGGAAGTTGTTGCACAAGATCCGGCGGCGTCTCAGTACGATTTGCCTTATACCCGGCGTAATCAACTTCATCGAATGTCTGCGTTTTGATGTTGAACTTTCGGATAGTCGTCATCGTTCGCGCGCGCTCATCACGAAAGACTGGAGTGCTTGGATCAAAGATTGCCGCGAGATATTCAGGATTAAAATCGCGGCGCAGCTTGTTGATCATATTCACGAAGACATATGTCGCTGCAGTAGGCACGCCTGTGCGTGTTGACATGGGACGCTGCCGCTGCATCGCATGATAGGCGCGGAAAATAAAAGACATGGAATCGAGCAGATAAATGGGCGGCTTGGTTGCACTCGTTGTAGGCATCAAAGTCGAGTCTACCGCTTCCGTCCAGCTCAGAAAACCAAGATGCCGCACCTATCGCGCTTTTAAGTGCGCAATGCATTTTACCTATGAGCCTGCGTTTGCTGTTGCGCCTTCGCAAGCGCATTAAGAACAATGCCGGGAGTCAAAACTTCAGGCAACACCTGCGGTGGATCCTGCTGCGCTCCGGAATAGACCGCGTATGTAGGCACGCCGCTCCGGCCGAGATCATTCAATGCTTTCGTGATCGATTCGTCGGAATTCGTCCAGTCGGCACGAACAAGCGCAAAGCCGCCATCGCGGAGTTTCTGCTGAACATCGGCGCGCTGAAGGATCACGCGCTCATTCACCTGGCAGCTTAGGCACCACTTCGCTGTAAAGTCGACGAAAACTGGACGGCCCTGCTCACGATATTTGCCGACAATAGTGGAAGTAAACGGTTCCCACTCTGAACCCTGTGACGTGTTCGCTAACACAGGTGTTGCGCTTAGCTTGTGTACCGAAAAAAGAGACAAGCCAACAGCGCTAGCAAGAACAACGGCAGCAGCCAATGCCGCTGGAGTTTTCGCGGGCCAGCGTCCAAGAATCCATCCTGCAATGGCAAGGAGCACAAATGCTGTCAGCAATCCAACAAGCGCATTCGCGCCTGCCGTCTGGGCGAAGAGCCACACCAGCCAGATCACGGTACCAAAAATAGGAATCGATGTCGCTTGCCTGAGGATTTCCATCCATGCGCCGGGCCGCGGCAACGCCTTCGTCCATGCCGGCTGAAATGTCAGCAGCAGATATGGAGCCGCCAGTCCAAGCGCGAGCGCGGTAAACACAAGGAAGCTGACGAGTGCGGAGTGCGACAGTGCGTAACCGATCGCTGCTCCCATAAAGGGTGCGGTGCATGGCGTGGCGACAATCACCGCCAGCACTCCGGTAAAGAAGCTGCCTGCATAGCCATGCTTCGCGGCGAGATTCGAACCAGCGCTGGTTAGCGAGAGACCAATCTCAAACATACCGGCAAGCGAAAGCCCGAGAAAGAAGAGCAGCAGCGCGATCACCGCAACAAAGCCCGGCGATTGGAATTGGAACCCCCATCCAAGCTGTTTTCCACCTGCCCGGAGCAGAAGCAGCAACGCCACGACAATCCAGAACGAAACCAGAATCCCCAGCGCATACACCAGTCCATGTGCGCGCAGCCTGTGCCGTTCATGTTGCGAGGAATGCAGCAGTGATAATGCTTTGATAAAGAGCACCGGAAAGACGCACGGCATCAGGTTAAGAATCACGCCGCCAAGAAAAGCCAGAGCGAGGACGCGCGCAATTCCGCTGAAATCATTCCCTGCACCCGATTCAGCAGCCAGAGCTCCTTGCCCTGCCTGTATCTCAAATGCACGCCCGTCAGAAAGAACGACAAGACCATGCAGCGTATCCGGATTCTTCTGCAGGTTCTCGTCCTTCTTAATATCAATCCTCACACCATTTTTGAGCGGAGTTACAGTCTGAGACGCAGCGTTGGCAATCTGGTTCTGATCAAAAGGAAAGAACAGCGCTGTTGTTTCGCGATTGCCTGTCAGAACGGTGAGCGAAAAGCCAGTCGACGTTGGAACAAACTTAGCCTGCATGGCTGAAGGCAATGCTTCCGGCATGGTATTTTGCAGACGCGCAATCAATTGCTTATCTGCATTAACAAATGTTGGGGTTGCAGGCGCTGCTGGCAACGCATTGCGTTCTACATCAAGCTGGGCCTTCCCGGGAAGGCAGACTTCGCGGCAAACCAGCCAGTCTACCTTTGCGCTCAGAGTTGCTTTTCCATTTGCTGGGGGCTTGAAGGCAGAATCAACCTGCATCGGGATGGGAAACAGCACCTCATTCTCATAGCCGAAATCCATGAGCGGGCCAAGCGGCAAGCGCTTTGGGGTGGGATACTGTATCGCTCCTGCGCTCACGCCATCAGGCAGCGTCCACCTGATGCGCGGAGGTTCGCCCGAATCGCCGGCGTTTACCCAGTAAACATGCCAGCCTGGTTCAAGCTTGAAATACAAACCCGCAGTGAAGTTCTGTCCCGGATAGACCTCTGCTGGAGGCACGACCAATTGCACGCTCAGATGCGAAGCAGTCGCAGTCGACGCAGCTTGCGAACTCCGGGCCAGGAGCAGCAGAGAAAATATAAGAACCAGATGGCGGACACGCATACCTAATAGATTGCTTTCCTTATTGTAGGACGCACGCCCCGAGAAAAGTTCTTTATCTGTTGTAAAAGCAATGCTGCATTTGTATTGCAAAATTTACCGCTAACAAGCGACACTGAACATCAAAATTCCCTCACATAAAATCACTTATCTGTCTGGGAGAACCATTCATGGCGTGGACGCGGCGTATGTTCCTGAATCGGGTAGCGTTGGCGGGCGGCTACCGGGCGATGTATACAGCAATGCAGGCTTTGGGCCTTCTGGCAACAGTCGCCGAGGCTTCTCCGTTGCCTGATCTGCCATCCAACTTTGGCGCAGGCAAGAAAGTGGTCATTCTTGGCGGTGGCGTCGCCGGCCTGGTATCCGCCTATGAACTGCGCAAAGCTGGATTCGGCTGCATCGTTCTCGAAGCGCGCGAGCGCCCCGGCGGCCGCAGTTGGAGCGTGCGCAATGGCAGCAAAGTTGAGTTCACTGATGGAACCATTCAGACCTGCGACTGGGAAGAAGGCCATTATCTGAATGTAGGTCCGGCGCGTATTCCTTCGATCCATCACGCCATTCTTGGATATTGCGAAGAGCTTGGCGTTCCACTCGAAGTAGAGATCAATACCTCGCGCAGCACCCTCATGCAGGCCGGCAATCTGAATGGCGGCAAGCCGGTCGAACAGCGTCAGGTAGTGCATGACACGCGCGGCTATATCGCCGAATTGCTTGCAAAAGCCATCAATCAGCATGGTCTCGATGACGGCCTCAACAAAGAAGACGAAGAGCGCATGCTCGACTTCCTGACTAAGTTCGGCGACCTGCAGAGTGATTACAGCTACAAGGGCTCGCAGCGTAGCGGCTTCATCGCGCCTCCCGGAGCTGGACCAAACGAAGAAAAGCTGCGTCCTCCGCTTGATTTGCATGAGCTACTCGCGGCTGATTTCTCCAATGGAGAGCTCTACGAAGAGCAGATCGACTGGCAGGCGACAATGTTCCAACCCGTCGGGGGCATGGACCGGATTCCCTACGCTTTCGCAAAATCGCTGGGCGACATCGTACAGTATCGATCTCCGGTGAAGCAGATTCGCAAAACTGCAAATGGCGTACGCGTTGTCTACACTCATGGCACATCGCAGTCCACAAAAACACTTGAAGCTGATTACTGCGTCTGCACGCTGCCGTTGAGCATTCTGCGAACACTTGATACCGATTGCTCTCCGGAAAAGAAACAGGCATTTACGGGAATGAAGCTCGCATCCATCTATAAGATTGGTTGGGAAGCGCCGCGTTTCTGGGAAAAGCATTACAACATCTACGGCGGCATCTCATTTCCGAAACAGACGGTGGATTTAGTCTGGTATCCAAGCAGCGGCCTCTTCACAAAAACCGGAATCATCCTTTCCGGCTTCAATTTTGAGCAGAACGATTTCAGCGATGGCTCGCCGACCGCATTTGGAGCGCTTTCCACACAGGGCAAGCTTGATGCTTCGCGCGCGGCAGTGGAGATACTGCATCCGGCCCACGGCAAATCGCTTACAAAACCAATCTATGTCTCATGGCAGAAAATTCCCTACAGCATGGGTTGCTTTGCCATGAACATGGTTCCGGCGGCCAAGCCCGCTTATGACGAGCTGAACAAACCGGACGGCAGATTATTTTTCGCAGGAGACTATTTGAGCCACATCGTCGCATGGCAGGAAGGGGCTGCGCTTTCAGCGCATCGGGCAATAGAAGGAATTGCGTCGCATATGCGCAATAGCTGACTCCAACAATGCTTCAGAGATGTCATCCTGAGCGAAGAGAAAGCTCTGTTTTGCTCTGGGAAACACGAACTAGATGCCCCACTCAATCGCGCCGATTGTGCGCAATAGAGCGGAAAGGCAGAATGTCAACGTAAGGAATTTACGCCGAGGGCGCGTCTGCCTGGACGGCAAGTCCCCATCCGGCTGCCATGCGCTCTTTCAGGATGCAGTGGCCCATCACAACCTTGATCCCGGCATCTTCAGCCCGGTGCGCGGCTTCGTCGTGAATCACGCCCTCCTGCAGCCAGAGATTAGGAATCCTGAGCCGAATCGTGTCTTTGACGATCTCTGGAACAAACTCCGGCGCGCGAAAGACGTTGACCAGGTCGATCTTTCCTACTTCTTTCGCCGCGGCATCGAGTGTGGGATAGGCCTTCTCTCCCAGCGAGCTTTTTATTTGCGGGTTGACGGGAACAATGCGATATCCGCGACTCTGCATAAACCGCGAAACCCCATAACTGGCGCGCCCTTCTTTATCAGAAAGGCCGACGACGGCGATGGTTTTGGCATTGTCGAGAATTTCGCGGATGGTGGTTGGTTCGTTCATCATTTGCATGCGCCGTGCTCTATCCACTTAACACCAGATCTTGTTACAGAAAGTACTGTAAACGGCCCTCCTACATACGTAGGATCAGCAGCGGCAGCCGCCAGCAAAGCTTCTTTTGCTCGCGTCGAAGCCTCGGTGAT
>DATAQW010000417.1:0-11725 GCA_036264445.1 Pseudacidobacterium sp. | reverse complement strand
TGATTCGCGAGGCGCTGCATATTTCATTTCCAGTTGTGCCCGAACCATTTGAGGCAGCCATGATTGAGTTGAAAGAATTTCCGGCCGCGTTGGAAGTCCGCGAACTGTGGCGGAGCTTTCTCCTTCCGTGGACGAGCCGATTGGTGAGCGAGCATATTTTGCAGCCCGCGGCATGGATACAGACAGCAAATCTGCATGAAGGAGATACCGCAGATGTTGTGCGCAGGCATGGCGCTAGCTGGCTTCCAGAAGTCGGGCTTGGCGTATGGCCAGACCGCGAGCCTCCCAGGCTTTGGACAGCGGAGGATTTCCAGGCACTGGAGCCCGGCCAGAAGCCACCCCCGCTGATGAACACGGTGTTTTTTGTTTCAGGCGGAGAATCTGCAACCGAAGATGCTTTAGCAATTCTGGCCGGGTCGGGAACACTGGTGTATGCGCTGCTCCCAGGCAGTCCTCAGGCATTTCACGAGAAGATGACAGCGTTGTTTCTGCCGGTAATTCGTGAAGAGGCACTGCGTGGATATTCGTTCTATGTACCGCTTCTCGATACGCAGTCGCTCAAGTCTGCGGATGTTTCTGAATCGGGTAATGTTGAAAGTCCGTTGCATCTGTGGCTCGGCGATTCAATGCTTTTTCTGCAGGAAAATAAGTCTGAGGGAAGTGTGCTGGTTGTTTCCAGATTGCCTGGAGCCGTTGCTGCTTTGCAGGAGTGGATCGCGCGATAGAGCTACTGAATCACCTCAGTAATCCACGTGCATGCGAACGGATGGCACCCAGACCGGGCCGCGGTCACGATTGTATCCGGGATTGTCGATGTGCGTGAGGCCCAGCGAGAAGAAGATGCCTCGCCAGATATGCCAGTTGTAGTAGCTTTCGACGATATTCTCGCGGCCGTAGTTGAGCTTGCCATCGCCTAGGATGAAGCCGAGGCCGCCATATTTGAGATAGTTCTGATGGTCGCGCTTAATGGCATTCGATACGAAGGCAACGCCTATCTTATCGACGGGACGGTTCCAGCGAATACCCTGCAAATCACCGCCGAACGACACCGTCTGGTCATCTTCCGTATAGGCGAATGATTCGTGTTGGCCTTCATTCCAGCCGATACGGCTGAAGATGCGGAAGTCCTGAGTGATCTCCTGTTCGTTGTTCCAGCCAAAGCCATATTTCACCGTTCCGAAGTGCTCGTGTGCGGTAATGTCTGGAATGGGGTCTGTGCCGTTGAAAAAGGCCTGAACAGCTTCACGGTAAATGCCCATGTGAGCGCGATTTACATAACTGAGAATGCGGATGACACCTTTGCGTCCGCGAATCGCTGATTTGCGCAGCTCAAACTCCATGTTTTGACCGTTGGAACGGGAGAAAGCCCAGTCGAGGTCGATTCCGTTGGCAACAGTGGGCATGGCGGCAATCCCGTAACGTGCACTCCAGTTACGATCGTCATACTCAAGGATCGAAGCAATGGTGTAGCCTCGCGTGTCGGCGGCATAGTCCCATGCGCCGTTGTTGTCGATGGTCCAGTTGGTGAACTGCAAGTGGCTGTCGCTGCCCACAGAGTTGATGTCGAATACATCGGGCATGCTCATCTTGCCGATGCGAAACTCAAAGCGGCGCACAGGCACCTGCGTTGCAAGAGACAATGGGCCACGATCGGCTTCAGTGGTTTCGTTGGTGAGCCCTATGGTTTGATGAATCACGCCGCGCGCAAGATAAGGACTGGAACTAAGGTTCGGATTGCGGACAACATCGAGATTCGTAAATCCCGCAAGGCCCAAGGCGTTACTCAAGCCGCGTCCACCGGCACTTTCGAAATCGACGATGAAATCGGTGTTGTAGCGTATGTTGTGATGCGGCTGGTAACCGAGGTACAGCGTCCCCAGGAGCGAGGTTTTGTATTCTCCGGCACCGTGCAGGCTGTTTGTGCCTTGATAGGGCGAATGAAACGGCGGGCTAGCCTGGAAGATGACGTTGGTCTGGCCTGAAATCCAATAGGGAGCCGTGTCACTGTGCGGGAACATGGTGACAGCTGGAGCTTCGGGCGCTGCGCGCTCTTCCGGAGAAACACCCGCTGCGCTCGACTGGCTGCGCTGTGCGTCATCTGTAAAAAGAAAAATCTGTCCGGATGGAGGAGTCGCCTGCTGAGGCGTCGGCGCCGGAGGAAGTTGGGCAAAGCCATGAAGCGGACACAGGACCAGACACGAAGTGAGAAGCAATCTGCGCAAAAGGCCTCCGGGGCGGCAGAATCAGGAATAAAATCTGATCTTCCACGGAGAAGATTGCAGCGATGTTACAGAGATCATTCTGACGCCAGAACTTAATGTACCATACCCCCATAGGATATATTCTATGAGTCATATCGAAAGAGAAAAACAAAAGCTGGTTGCGCGCATCCGGCGGATCCGCGGGCAGGTGGATTCGATCGAGCGGTCACTGACCAATGCCGACGATTGCGCCGATGTGCTGAT
Organism: Pseudacidobacterium sp.; assembly: GCA_036264445.1. Lineage (GTDB taxonomy): Bacteria > Acidobacteriota > Terriglobia > Terriglobales > Acidobacteriaceae > Pseudacidobacterium. The sequence continues at coordinate 9,260 of DATAQW010000417.1, read as the reverse complement.
GCTGCTTGCGAATGTGCGCGGAGGCATCAACAGTCTGATGGCCGAGGTCCTAGAAGACCACATACGGTTGCACATGCTTACGGAAAAGAGCCCGCAGCCGCCCACGGAGCTGGCCGAGGATCTGATTGATCTGGTGCGGGCCTATTTGAAGTGAGAATCTTCCGCCAAGGCGCAAGGACGCCAAGACGCGCAAAGTGTTCCGGGGCCCCGGTACACTTAGTGTTTGCTAGTGGCTGAGTTCTGCTAGTGCGTGGCTGAGAGATGTGGCGAGATTCTGCTGCTGCGATTCGTCCAGCTTCTTTCCATGGGAAGTGAGGTAGAAAACGTCGATAGCTACCTCGCCTTCCGTGTCGATGAGGGCAACTTCAATATTGCACTGCCATTCGGCGAAAGTCTTTGCCAGTTCACACAAAAGTCCCGGTGTGTCCTGAGCGACGACTTGCAGCAGCGTGCTATGCGACGAGGATTCGTTGTCGAACGAGAGGCGAGTTTCAACTTTGACCTTCGCATGATTGCGGCGATTTGCGTGGCTCCGCGCGCGCAGTAGCGTTTCGAGCGGAACATGATGCGAGATGACGTCGCGAATGCTTTTGAGAAAACGGTCAACCTCGGTTGGGTTCAGTTCGAGGGTCTGGAATTGATCGGTGAACTGGAAAGTGTCGACGATGACGCCAGCGCTGTTCGAAAAGGCGTCAGCCTTGACGATGTTCATGCCCCAGGCGGAGAGGACTCCAGCCATCTCGGCGAAGAGCATGGGGCGGTCTTTGGTGATGAGCGTGATTTCATGCAGCTGCCGTAATTGACGGAATGCCAGCTGCACTGGTTCTGTGGTGAGGTCGAGCGCCATGCGGAAATGATTGCGAATTTGTTCAGGCAGGCGGGTTTGCAGATAGCGTTGCGGGATGCCTTCGAGGAAGGACTTGAGCTCTTCGCTGCGATCAGGAACAAGAGCGAGGATGCGGTTGAGCACTCCGGTGTCAGATTCAACGTGATAGCGCTCTTCGTCGACGCTGCGATCCAGTACATTCGATGTCGCGATGTAGAGCTGCCAAAGGTTTTCCGCTTTCCACGGAGTCAGGGCCTCAGGCGCGACTGACTTGATGTCGGCATAGGTGAGCAGGCAGAGCATTTTGAGCTGCGACTGGCTGCTGACTTTTTCTGCAAAGGCGCGGATGTTTTCGTGGTCGAAAATGTCGCGGCGCAGAGTGGACGACATTTCGAGGTGATTGCGGATGAGGCGGCGAACGGTTTCGCGTTCTTCCGGCTCGAATTCAAGGCGAGCGAAGAGACTCTCGGCAAGCTCGACGCTTTGGGCGCAGTGATCGCCAGTGCGGCGTGCCTTGCCTGTATCGTGCATGAGGATGGCGAGCAGGAAGAGATCGAGGCGATCGATTTCCGGGAGCAGTGTGGAGAACCGTTTTTCCCAGTCGTGCGCGGGCTGGCGCAGGGCGTGTACGTTGTCGATGACAAGGAAAGTGTGCTCATCGACGGTGTAGCGATGGTAAGAATCGCGGATGACAAGCGCGTCGATGCCGTGGAATTCAGGGATGACTAGTTCAAGCACGCCGAGAGCATGCATGGTGCGCAGGGCATGCGCGGCGTGCGGTCCGAGGAGAATTTCACGCAGGCAATTCCAGAGGAACGGGCCTTCCGGCATCTGCACAGCGAGCACAGGAAGCGCTTCTGCGATGCGATCTTCGGCGTTCTGGCTCAGCTTGTAGCCATGCTTGGCAATGAGGCCGAAGATGCGCAGGATGCTGTCGGCATCATTGACCGTTGCTGTGCTTTCGAGATCGAGACGACTCTGTTCGAGGAAGAAATCAGTTCCTGCAACTGGCGTCCGGCGGCGTCGGAACTGCTTATAAAACGAACGGCGCGGCGGAGGCACATCGTCCATCAGCAGGCAGGTGCGGCGGAAGATAGTGCGTGCATGGCGGTAGTAAGTGCGCATCCAGTAGGCTGGATCAGCACTGCCGCGGGTTTCAAGACCAATGCTTTGTGCTGCTGCTTCGTCCTGCGCGTGCCAATCGAGCGTGTTGTCATCACGGCCGCAACGGTAGTGGAGGAAACATCGCGTAGCTGCAAGAAAGTCGAAGGCTGATTCAAGGTCGTTGTGGACAGTGAAGAAAAAATTGCCTGTGGGTTTTGGCCAGACCTTTTGCTCCTGCAGTGAGAAGAGAAGAGTTAGCCATTGCGCAAGATGATAGTCGCGCAAACCGCCCGGGCATTCCTTGATGTTGGGTTCGAGATGAAAGATGGTATTGCCGTATTTTGCGTGGCGGGTGCGTGCTATTTCAGCAAGATTTTGCACGATCGTATTCCACTCACGCAGAACAAGTGTTGGCAGGAGATCGTTTTCGAGGCGCTTGTAGAGAGCGTAATCACCGCAGAGATAACGGCGGTCGAGCAGAGAGACCAGGAATTCCAGGTTGTCAGGATCTACACGGTCACATTCCTTCCAGGTGCGAATGGCGGGACTGGCGCGCAGGCCAATGTCCCACATGGCCTGGATGCAGTTGCGGATGAGGCTGTGGAAGTCGCGCTCGATGCTTTCGTTTGCGCACAGGAAGAGTACATCGACGTCGGAGTAAGGAAAGAGTTCTTTGCGGCCGAAACCTCCGGTGGCGAGTAATGTGATGTTGACCGGCTCGGATTGATCGGCGAGCAGGTCGGTCCAGAGCAGACGAAGAGCCTTGTCGACGAGCGTGGAACGGCGACGGATGGACGCTGAGCCGTCTCCGGTGCGCTCGAAGGTTTGACGCAGGTCGGCTGTGTCTTTTTGATAAGTTTCCCGTATGCGCGGGAGGGATATGGACTCAGGCGTCATGCGGTTTTCGATTCAGTGTTGCGAAAGCTGAATTTTGCCGAGTTCCCATCTTTTGTTTCGCAAGGATGGGCACCATTATTTGCCTACAGGGCTGAGGGGCCGCGCTCGTCGTTGCGAATGCGGATGGCCTCATCAATCTTCGAGATAAAAATTTTCCCGTCACCGATCTTTCCGCTGCGCGCGGCCGAGAGAATGGCCTGTACCGCTTTTTCAACCAGTTCGTCGGGGACAACGGTTTCGAGCTTGATCTTTGGCAGCAAATCGACCGTGTATTCACGTCCGCGATAGAACTCGGTGTGGCCTTTCTGGCGGCCATGTCCTCGGGCTTCAAGAATGGTCATGCCCTCGATGCCCACTTCGAGCAGGGCGTCTTTGACCGCGTCCAGTTTCGATGGTTGAATGACCGCTTCAATCTTCTGCATAGTGTGTGATCTCAGATGTTACAGGGTAACAGTTTCCTTAATTCTACGAAGCGAAGTCGTAACCTTCTTCACCGTGCTGTGTGAGGTCAAGACCTTCAACTTCATGTTCGCGCGGTACACGCAATCCGATGGTGAGATCGACCAGCTTCAGCAAAACCAGCGTTCCCACAATCGAAATCACCCATGCAAAGGCAATGCCGACGAGTTGGTTTAGTACCTGATGCCAGTTTCCATCCACCGCGCCGGAAGGCAGCGCATTGCCGTTCGCGTCTTTGAAAATCGGATTGATGGCGTTCGATGCGAATACGCCGGTGAGGACAGCGCCGAGTGTTCCACCTGCTCCATGAACACCGAAGGCGTCGAGCGAATCGTCATAGCCAAACCAGTTTTTTACCTTGATAACCATGAAGTAGCAGACGATGCCAGCGGCGAGACCGATCACGATAGCTGACATTGGTTTGACAAAGCCGGCTGCAGGGGTGATGGCGACGAGTCCCGCAACTGCTCCGGAGATGCCGCCGAGAGCGCTGGGCTTACCGTTGCGTATCCATTCTGCGAGCATCCAGCTCAGGGCTGCGGCGGCTGCGCCGAAGTGCGTGTTGACAAAGGCGCTGGTAGCCAGCGTTCCGGAACTGAGAGCGCTGCCGGCGTTGAAGCCAAACCAGCCCACCCAAAGAAGACAAGCTCCAATGAAGCTGAGAACGACTGAATGCGGCGGCATGGCTTCTTTGGGGTATCCAACGCGCTTACCGAGGTATAGAGCGCAGACCAATGCGGATATTCCAGAAGTGACGTGGACAACAGTGCCGCCAGCGAAATCAAGCGTAGGGAAGCGGCCGCCGAGAGAAGCATTGAGTAATCCACCTTTGCCCCAGACCATATGTGCCATAGGCGAGTAAACAAAAATCGACCAGAGGATGAGAAAGACTGCCATGGCGCTGAATTTCATGCGCTCGGCGAAGGCCCCGGTGATTAGTGCGGGAGTGATGATGGCAAACATCAACTGGTAGATCATGTAAGTCTGCAACGGCAGGGTAGTTGAATAGTCAGGATCGGGTGTGAGACCGACGCCGCGCAGAAAGATGTGGTGCAGGCCGCCGATGAAGCTTGTGCCGGAGTCAAAAGCAAGGCTGTAGCTCACAAATGCCCAGAGTATGGTGATGATGGCCATCATGGCGAAGCTCTGCATCATGGTGCCAAGCACGTTCTTCTTGCGAACAAGACCGCCATAAAAAAGCGCAAGGCCTGGTCCGGTCATCATCAGGACGAGCGCGGCGCTGACCAGCATCCAGGCATTGTCGGCTGAGGACTGCGCGCTGGCAATCTGCGTCTGAAGTTTTGCAATCTGGTCAGTTGTAGACGATTGAGCAAATGCGGAAAACAGGCTACCCGTGGAAACAGCCAGCGCTAAAAGAATCTTTGTGCTGCGACAACGATGCATAACACCCCATCGAAACAAATTTGAGATAGACCACCGCTAGCCTGTCTCGCGCCAGCGAAAAAAAGAGTGCAAACTTGAAATCACAGCCGGGCATGCGTGGATGTAGCTTGATGCCCTAGAGAATTTCCTGAATGTGTTGCAGTTACTTTTACATATTTCTCAAAAATCGCAAACGCATTTTTTTACTGCAGACGTCGAAGGCTCTGCGTTGCCTGCAATTTGTATCTATATCCGGTGCAAATCCGTTTAGCTTCAGGAAAATCGCAGAACATAGGGTTTCGTCCACAAAGAAGCGGCGTTATAGTAGGGATATGAGCGAATTAGCGCGCGACCGGTATCTGTTCGGTTCTTTGGAAAGCAGTGCGAAAAACCGCGAAAAGCTGCAGGAAGTTAGCTATGGCTATGATCAGCCGGATGGCGTGTTCCTGACATCGCTGGATGCGGCCATCAACTGGATCCGCAAGAGTTCTATATGGCCGATGACATTCGGTTTAGCGTGCTGCGCCATTGAGATGATGTCAATGGGCGCGTCGCGTTTCGATGTCGCGCGTTTTGGTGCGGAAGTATTTCGTCCATCTCCGCGTCAGTCGGATTTAATGGTGATTGCCGGGCGCGTCTCGCAGAAGATGGCACCAGTCATTCGCCGTCTTTATGAGCAGATGCCCGAGCCGAAATGGGTCATTTCGATGGGCGCCTGTGCTACTTCCGGGGGAGTCTTCAATAACTACGCACTTGTCCAAGGTGTGAATCAAGTAATTCCGGTGGATGTCTATGTGCCGGGATGCCCGCCGCGTCCAGAGCAGCTTTTGTACGCCATTACCCTGCTTCAGGAAAAGATTCTACGGGAACGCGGCAGCTTTAAGCGCGTGCTGAACTTGCAATAAACTATAAAATTCAATAACTTAGAAGTGCACTGCCCTTTAAGGGGTTCATTCTTGACCGGGAAGTTTGGTTTCCAGGGGGAGCAGTCCAGACCCCTTGTTCTCAAATTTCTGGTATTTACTCCGACGATGCTTTTTGCCGGAAGGCAAGGTTTCAGGCAACTCGTTGAAGAATTTATGCTCTAAGCTAATTAGCTGTGGTAGTTTTTATACCGCTATAGTTTTATCGGTTTCTGTCGGCTTGAAGTCTTGAGCCAGAGTTCATCCAGTAGTTGTGATTTTCAAGGTTGCGGAGGATAGACGCATATGCATTCTCGTCCGTTAAGTTCCGTGAGCCGAATTCTGCTATTTGGTTGCGCCGTGGGACTCGGAGCATCGAGTCTTTTCGGGCAGAGTTCGAATCCACAGCCGGCTGCTCCACCGGAGCGGCCCGTTTCCCGAGTCGATGTTTTTACCGGTTATTCGTACCTGGCGCCCCATGGCACGGTCAATACGCCCCTTGCGGATGGTTCGGTGTTCAGTGATACGTATAGGGCCATCGACTACGGCGCTATTGCTAGTGTCGCTTATTATTTCAATCGTTATTTTGGTGGACAAGCTGAATTTGGTGCTCATCCGGATGGAACCAATGCTGGGTCCTATACCATCTCAGGAGGGCCGATTTTCCGGTATCCGACTTCAGAAGGCATCACGCCGTTTGTCCACGCGTTGGTTGGAGGAGTAAGACTTACCGGTCCAAATGCTCCGCCAATTGCCGCGCACAATTTTACGTGGGGTCCGGCAATAACCGTCGGAGGTGGCCTGGATTATAACCTGCCATTTTTGAACCACCATGTGAGTCTCCGTCTTTTCCAGGCGGATTACCAGTATTACCACGTTAACTTCGGGCCGGCAATCGCCTTTGGCGGCCGCGCCAATGTGAATGCGGCGCGTCTAAGCACTGGTTTGGTCTGGTCGTTTGGCAACATCGTCCCGCCACCGCCGGTAGAGTTTAGCTGCTCGGCGAACCCGTCCGCTGTATTTCCAGGCGACCCCGTTACAATTACCGGCACCGCAACCAACCTGAACCCCAAGAGGAATACAACTTACAGCTGGTCTGGTCAGGGCATAACGGTACGTGGTGATACGGCTACAGCCAACGTGGATACCTCAGGTCTGCAGCCTGGAACCTATACAGTTACAGGTCACGTAAGTCAGGGCCAAAAGCCCGGCCAGTTTGCAGACTGCACAACGAACTTTACTGTGAAGCAGTTTGAGCCTCCGACGGTCAGCTGCTCGGTCAATCCTTCCAGCGTGAACCCAGGCGATACGGTGACTGTGACTGCCAGTGGCGTTAGCCCGCAAAACCGTCCTCTGACCTACAGCTACAGCGCTTCGGCTGGTTCGATCAGCGGCACAGGCAACACGGCAACTCTGTCCACGGCTGGTGCTCCGGCCGGCACAATTACCGTGACCGCCAACGTTGCAGATGACAAGGGACAGACGGCATCGGGTACCTGCTCGGTGACGGTCAACGCTCCTGCGGCACCTGCTCCGAAGACGCAGACACTCTGCTCGATTACCTTCGATCGCGACAAGCGCCGTCCGGCCCGTGTCGACAACGAAGCCAAGGCTTGCCTCGATGACGTGGCGCTCAACGCGCAGCGTTCAGCTGATGCATCTGTGGTTGTCGTTGGCAACTCGACTCCGGAAGAGCAAGCTGCGCCGAAGGGCAGGCACCGCCATGCAGTACCGCCTGAAAACCTTGCAGCTCAGCGCGCAGTGAACACCAAGGACTACCTGGTGAGGGAGAAAGGCATTGATGCCAGCCGTATCCAGGTGCGTACAGGCACTGCAGGCACGAGGGAAGTTGAGAACTACCTCGTACCGGCCGGCGCCAACTTCGACTCGGATGTTCCAGGCACGACCGCAGTTGATGAGTCCACAATCAAGCCGCAGATACGCAGGCCGCTTCCGGAAAGACGTCGCGGTCGCGGTAGAAGAAGAGCACCAGCAGCAGCAGCACCAGCACCACCACCAGCTCAGTAATAAGCGTGATGGGCTAAAACCTGGGCCAGCCGGCAACCCCGGCTGGCCTTTCTTCTTTGATCACGCCTCCAAACAAATGAAGTTGGGCAGGGCGGAAAAACGGAGTAAAGTAATAGGCGAACATGACAAAACGCAAGCTTTTGCAACTTTTACTCCTTGGTTTTGCAGCATATTTTCTCTTTGGTCATGATACGGTCCAGGGCCAGTCTCAGATCTGGCAGTCCGTGGGACCGGACGGCGGTGATGCGCGCAGTCTAGCCTTTGATCCTGCAGATCCCCAGCACATTTATGTGGGAACCCTGTCCAGCTGGATTTACGAGTCAACAGATGGAGGAAGCAGTTGGAAGCGGTTAGCGAGGCTGGGTAAGTCTGACGATCTTGTGGTGGACAGCCTGATTATCGACAACTCCGATCCGCGTACCCTCTATGCCGGTGTGTGGCAGGTAGATCGTCCGTCGGGCGGTATTTATATCAGCCACGATAGTGGCCAGACCTGGGTTGCCAGTGAGGAAATGGCTGGGCAATCCGTACGCGCACTGGCTCAGTCGGTGTCTAACCCAAAGATTCTGGTAGCAGGGTCCCTCTCAGGGGTTTACCGCAGTGAAGACAAAGGTCTGTACTGGAAAGAGATCAGCCCGCCGGAAAGCACAGAAATCCATGAGGTAGAGTCGATTGCTATTGATCCTTACGATCCACAAACGATTTACGCAGGGACCTGGCACCTTCCATGGAAGACAACCGATGGCGGAGAGAACTGGCACAACATCAAGAAAGGTTTGATTGATGATTCCGATGTATTTTCTATCATCATTGATCCGACTCGCCCGACCGTAATTTTCACCAGTGCATGTTCCGGAATCTATCGCAGCGAGAATGCAGGCGAGCTTTATCGCAAAGTACAGGGCATTCCATCGACGGCGCGGCGCACGCGCGTGCTGATGCAGGACCCGGAAAACCGGAAGATTGTTTATGCCGGGACAACGGAAGGCCTGTATAAGACCGTTGACGATGGAGTGAACTGGTCGCGTATGACCGGGCCTGATGTCATTATCAATGACATTTTTGTGGATCCTAAGAATCCGAAGCATGTGCTCCTTGCGACTGATCGCAGCGGCATTCTCCAGAGCCAGGATGGAGGCACGACCTTTTCTCCATCCAACACCGGATTCTCGCAACGCCAAGTTGCGACTATACTTGCTGACTCAAGACACGGAGCCACCATTTATGCAGGCGTGCTGAACGACAAAGGTTACGGTGGTGTTTTTGTTACCGAGGACGGTGGGGGTACGTGGGAGCAACGCAGCCAGGGGCTGAATGGCAAAGACGTTTTCTCATTAGTTCAGACAGATGATGGGACGCTGCTCGCAGGAACAGGACGTGGAATTTACAGGTGGGATGGCTCGACGTGGGTGCAGGATGGAAATACGATCTCTTATGTCGAGAAGGCGATATCCACGGTCAAGAAGGGAAAGCGAACCAAGCATACGGTACAGGTTGCGCAACCGGGCGCGTCGATTGATTCGCGTGTAAATGACATCAGCACCAATGGCCAATTTTGGTATGCTGCAACATCTGACGGGGTCTATCGCAGCGACAACCAGGGTGCATTGTGGACCGGTCCGATATTGAAGGGCGAGCATTTTCTGTTTGTAAGCTCCAAG
>DATAQW010000386.1:0-10001 GCA_036264445.1 Pseudacidobacterium sp. | reverse complement strand
TTCCTGTTGGATTCTGCCCTGTATATGGGCTGATGACTCCTGACGGAAGGCGCGCATTTATCCTGAACCGCGGCAGCGGAACGATCACGGTCATCGACAGTTCTAAGAACCTGCTGGATACAAGTTCTCCCAGCCAGCACTTGACCAATGCAACAATTAACCTCAATAACGGCGGAACAACCGTAGCAGGCCCGGTCCATGCGGATCTCTACGCCGCCGGGTCGATTCTTGTAACCGCGAATTATGACAACAATACGATCAGCATCATCAATGTAAGCATTAATGGTGCGGTGGACGGCTATACCGATACAGCAAACTTCGGTCAGATTCTGGCCACAGTGCCTGTCGGACTTCATCCAGCAGCAGTGAGCATTCTGCAGGATGGCAGCCGTGTTTACGTGGCCAATGAAGGCGATGGCACAGTCAGTGTTGTGAACCTTTCCAGCTTCACAGTGGAAAAGACAATTCCGGTAAATGGTCATCCGCGCGCAATTGCGTCAACCTTCAACTATCCGACCGGCAAAGTCTACACCGTCGCACAGGACAGCCCATATCTCACGGTTATCCGCACAGACACTGACATTGTCTCTACATCCATTCTCTTACAGGGAAATGGTATAGATGTGCGTACGAGCACTCAGTATGCGGGATCCTCTGGCGCAGGGGCAAACAGCATTACCCAAAGCCGTTCCGTGGGTTCAGGCGTCCCGTAGAAGATTTTAATCATCCCGCACCGAGGCGCTCTACTATTTGGAGCGCCTTTTGTATTGATGAAAACCGTTGCCATTCCTGCTAAAAAAGAAACACGCACTGTTTTCCAAATACGGATACTCTGTGCTGATTTTCCACGTTTCGAATGAATCCTCGACCTGAACGAAAAGTATCTCTGGCAAGGAGCGCATACTTGACCCCGCAAGGTGAAACAACGATGGAGAACGCCGAGGCACAGGTTGAACGAAAGCCTGAACGCAAAATAAAGCTTGCCTACTTTGCCAGCCATTCCATTCAATACCGGGCTCCCATGCTTAGACGATTGCAACAAGAAAGCAATCTTGATGTAACTTCTCTTTTCTTCAGCGACCGTTTCGTGCGTAGCTTGTGGGACCCTGGTTTCAAGAAAATGGTGGAATGGGACGTTCCGCTGCTACGAACAAGGTGTTGCGGGGCTGCAGGCGTTCATCAAAAGCCTGCCGTAAGACCTAGGAGCGCCATTGCTTATGTAGGATGTCAAAATAAATCTCATATCCTCAGACTAGTGAACCTATTTTCTTAATGACTCTTCATCCTGTTGCTTGAAAGGACTGTAGATGCGGAAAAGCCGCGGTAGTGTGGACGCCTGTCCGATAAAACCAAAGGGTGTTTTTACAGAGAGATTGGCGCCCCTTCTTTATAGTCTTCTATGCTGTGCATCATTTGCTGTCATCATGACAGTAACTGCTCGTGCTCAACAGCCGCATCTCTCCCTTATTCCTGGACCCCGCGAATTTCAAAGCTCAAAAGATATTTCTTTAGCACACGGCGCGGCAGTTTTCGCTCCTGGAGGCGACAAAGACGATACATTCGCTGCCCGTGATTTTGAGGAGGGCCTTAAAGAGCTTGGCATTGCACCCGCAGCCAAGCCTTCGATACGCATTTACCTGCTTCGCGATACTTCTGGTGCAGGGAAACGAGCTTTGTTACTGGCAAAGCTTTCTTTCGATCAACCCATGGTGGATGAGGGATACATCCTCTTTACAGCGAAGAACAACGTTTATATCGTCGGCCACACTGCGGCTGGAGTTTTTTATGGAGCGCAGACCGCAAAGCAGCTTATCTCCGGTTCGGGTGAAGATGCGGTGTTTCACGGATGCGCAATCCGTGACTGGCCTGCAATGAAATACCGTGGAGTGCATGACGACCTGTCACGCGGTCCAGTGCCGACGCTTGATTTCCAGAAAAAACAGATCCGGACTTTTGCCGCATACAAAATGAATGTCTACTCGCCGTATTTTGAAAACACAATGCAGTACGCGTCGAATCCACTGCCCGGATTACCCGGTGGCTCGATGTCAAAGGCGGATGCGGAAGCGCTGGTCGAATATGCGAAGGCTTATCACATCACGATCGTGCCTGAACAGGAGGCATTCGGGCATCTGCATCATGTGCTTACCTGGCAGCAATACGCGCAGCTTGCAGAAGTGCCGAACGGCGCGGTGCTCGCTCCGGGAGAGCCCGGATCGCTGCAACTGATCAAACAGTGGTTTACGGAACTGGCTGCAATTTTCCCTGGACCATTTCTGCACATCGGCGCGGACGAGACATTTGAACTAGGGCAGGGAAAGACGGCAAATGATGTAAACCAACGCGGATTAGGTGCTGTCTACGTTGATTTTCTGAAGCGGATCCATACTGAGCTTCTGCCGTTGAATCGAAGACTGCTGTTCTGGGGAGACGTGGCGATGAACGACCCTGCCCGCGTGAACGAATTGCCGAAGAACATGATCGCAGTCGCATGGCATTATGAGCCGGAAGAAAACGGCTTCAGCAAATGGCTCGATCCATATACAAAGGCTGGAATGGAGACATGGGTTGCCCCTGGAGTGAATAACTGGAGCCGCGTATACCCAAACAATGATCTCGCACTCAGAAACATTCAGGGTTTTGTAGCCGAGGGCCAGAAAGCCGGAAGTACCGGCATGTTGAACACCATCTGGGATGATGACGGCGAAGGACTGTTTGCTGAAGATTGGTACGGAGTTCTATTTGGCGCGGCAGCCGCGTGGCAGCAGGGAACGAGCGACATCGCGCAATTCCAGAAAAGTTACGGCCGCGTCTTTCATGGCGATACCACAAGCGATCTCGATCAGGCGCAGCTAGCGCTGATCGCCGCACATGAGGCTCTTGAACAAACAGGGGCAGGCGATATTCGAGATTCGTTGTTCTGGCTCGACCCATGGAGTGCCGAAGGACAGGAGACGATGGCAAAGATTAAACCAGCTCTGATGGAAATCCGAACCAATGCTGAACGTGCGCTGACACTCATCGCGCAAGCGAGACAGGCTGGCAATCTTCGCGAACCGGAAGCCGTCGACGCAATGGAGCTGGGTGCGCGCCGCATGGATTTCATCGCATTCAAATTCCAGACAGCAAGCGATATCGCTGAAGTATATTTGCGGATGTATCAGAATCAAAATGACCCAGAAGTCCGGAAGCATATCTCACGCGATCTTTGGAACCTTTCCGGAGCGAATGGACGTTGCCAGGATCTGCGTGACGGGTACGGCTACATTCGTGACTTGTTCCGCGATGCATGGCTCAAGGAAAACCGCCCATACTGGCTGGATAACGTAACAGCGCAGTACGACATGGCGCAGCAATTATGGATTGCGCGCGCAGACAGGATTCGCGCCGCCCGCCAGCAGTGGACTGAAACGCACACTTTGCCGACTCCCGAATCTGTAGGGATTGCGAAAGCGAAAGCGAATTGAGAGCTGATGCACATACCTCTGCGCACTGTTGATTTCATCATTGTTATTTTTTACCTCATCGGAATCACATGGTTCGGCCTGCGCTTTCGCAAGGGCGGTGAGCGTTCGATCAAGAGCTACTTTCTTGCCGACCGCAACATTCCCTGGTGGGCGATTGCGCTTTCCATCGTTGCGGCAGAGACAAGCACGCTCACAATCATCAGCGTTCCCGGCATTGCCTTCACTGGTGATTTCGGCTTCCTGCAACTGGTGATTGGGTATCTGCTGGGACGCATTGTGATCTGCATTCTGTTTCTCCCGCGATACTTTCGTGGAGAACTCTTGACTGCATACCAGGTCATCGGTGAGCGCTTTGGCAGGAAGCTGCATCAACTGATCGCTTTTTTATTTCTGATCATGCGCGCCGCCGCGGAAGGTGTGCGTGTCTTCGCAGTGGCAATTGTCGTCGGAGTTGCGCTAGGCACCGGAGATATTGCATCCATCGTGATTCTATCGTTGCTCACACTGCTTTATACCTTTGAGGGAGGGATGAAAGCAGTCATCTGGACCGATGTCCTGCAGATGTTTCTTTATGTGATCGGTACGCTTGCCAGTCTCTGGACAGTGTGCAGGCATATTCCTGGCGGCGCACATGTTCTTTATTCAGTCGCATCAGCAGCGGGTAAGCTGACGGTCTTTCACTTCGCTTGGAATGTGTCGCAAACCTACACGTTCTGGGCGGGAGTCATTGGTGGATGTTTCCTGACCATGGCAAGTCATGGCACCGATCAATTGATGGTGCAGCGTTTGCTCGCTGCAAAAAATCTGCGGGAATCGCGTATGGCATTGCTTGCAAGTGGTCTGGTTATTTTCGTACAGTTCACTTTGTTTCTCCTGATCGGCGCAGGCCTGTATGTGTACTATCAACTCGCCGGACAATCGCATGAAGTTGCCAGCGCTGATCGAATTTTTCCCATGTTTATCGTTCATCAGATGCCAGTTGGAATTGCAGGACTGATGATCGCGGCGATTCTTGCTGCTTCCATGTCAAACCTGAGCGCTGCACTAAATTCACTTGCATCAACATCAATGGTCGATTTTTATCTGCCAAAACGGCAAGGGTTGAGCGAGACCCAGAAGACAAAACTTTCGCGATGGATGACTCTGGGGTGGGCAGCTGTTCTACTTGTGCTGGCGATTCTTTCGCGCAGCGGCGGGCACGTGCTTGAGATTGGGCTTTCTATTGCGTCCGTGCTTTATGGAGGAATGCTTGGTGTATTTCTCTTAGGCACCCTGACAAAGCGCGCCACAGAAAGCGGAGCAATGGTTGGATTGATTGCCGGATGCGTACTGAATCTATTGTTATGGCGTCAAAGTGCGCCGATTCAGGCTGAATGGTTTGGGCATGCCTTCATCATTCCTAAGATTGCATGGACCTGGTACGTCTTTGTGGGATCAATCGTAACTTTCACTGTTGGATATATTCTCAGCTTCGCTCGAAACGATAGGAGGAGCGAATCGTAGATGCGTGGAATGGGAAAGTACCTGCTGCTTCTGTTGTTTATTTCTGTTCCTTCTGCTCAGGAAGCGAAATTCTCTGTCATCGATCAATTGGTTGATCAGGCGATCACAGAGCAGCACATACCAGGCGCCGTGGTTGTTGTGGGGCATAACGGGCATGTAGTCTTCCGCAAGGCTTATGGGCAGCGCTCGCTTGAGCCAACGCGTGAACCAATGACGCCAAGTACCATTTTTGACATGGCGTCGCTAACGAAGCCGCTGATGACAGCAACATCGATCATGCAGCTATGCGAGCAGGGAAAATTGAGTTTCAATGATCCAGTTGCGAAATATCTGCCCGAATTCGCGGCCAACGGCAAGCAGGACATTACCATTCGGCAGCTATTGACCCATTATTCTGGGCTGCCTCCAGACCTCACGCTGACTGACCCCTGGGAAGGCAGAGCTGAAGCATTTAAGCGCGCCTTTGCCGTCAAGCCACAGATGGCGGCAGGAGTGCGCTTTGTCTATAGCGATATCAACTTCATCGTGCTCGGCGCTCTGATTGAAAAGCTCTCAGGGATGACTGAGGACGAATACGTTCAGCGAAATATTATTGAGCCGCTTGGGCTGAAACACACTCGCTATCTGCCTCCAGTGGAGTGGCGCCCGCTGATTGCTCCTACTCAATATGAATACGGGGTGATGCTTCGCGGAGTTGTGCATGATCCAACAGCGCGGCGCATGGGTGGCGTTGCAGGGCAGGCCGGACTCTTCAGCACGGCAGATGATGTCAGTGTTTACGCGCAAAATCTTCTGGACCGGCTTGCCGGCAGGCCAAGCCGTTTTCCCGTCTCCCGGGCAATGCTTCAAAAAATGGTGACGCCGGAGCAGCCAGCGACCGGAACAGCGCTGCGCGGATTTGGATGGGACATTGAGTCGCCGTACTCAAGCAATCGCGGAAGCATCTTTCCAGTCGGCTCTTTCGGTCACACCGGTTTTACCGGCACTTCGTTATGGATCGATCCCGTTTCCGATACATATGTAATCATCCTCACAAATGCTGTTCACCCAAATGGCCCGAAGAGCATAACCGCGCTTCGCGGAAAAATTGCTGACGCTGCAGCGCTCGCGCTTGGGATTGCACCGGACCACGGAAGACTTTCAGCAAAACTTACCGGCTACAACGAATCCCTGAGCGGTATGCATCATTGGGTTGCTCACAATGCTGAAATAAAAACCGGAATTGATGTGCTTGAGGCGGACAACTTTGCTGAATTGCGCACTTTGGCCCGTAAGCACGACGGCCATCTGCGCATTGGCCTGCTGACCAATCAAACAGGAGTTGATGCCAAGGGGCAGCGGACAATTGATGTCCTCGCGCATGCTCCAGGGATTGAATTGAAGACACTTTTTAGCCCCGAGCATGGTATTCGCGGTGCGCAGGATACAACTGACATCAGCAACTCCAGTGATCAGCAAACAGGCTTGCCTATGATCAGTCTCTATGGAGCGACCGATTCGCAACGCAGGCCCCCTCTTGATACGATGCGTTCCCTTGATGCAGTCGTAATTGATCTTCAGGATGCGGGCGTGCGCTTCTATACCTACGAAACTGTTGTCGGATATTTCCTTGAAGCCGCCGGAAAGACCGGAACCGACGTTGTTGTTCTGGACCGGCCCGATCCCATCAACGGAGCACTTGTACAAGGACCTTTGTCTGATGAAGGCGCCGAGAGCTATGTCCACTACATGCCGCTGCCTGTACGTCACGGCATGACCATCGGAGAGCTTGCACAATATTTCAACCACGAACGGAACTTGGATGCTCCCCTGACTGTGGTGAAGTTACAGGGATGGCAACGTGGTGACTGGTACGATTCCACTGGATTAACCTGGGTAAACCCATCACCAAACCTGCGTGATCTTGAAGAAGCAGCGCTTTATCCAGCACTGGGTTTGATTGAGACAACAAATATCTCTGTAGGGCGGGGAACTGATATCCCATTCGAAATCTTCGGCGCACCGTGGATGGATGCGCGCTCATTAGCACGTTATTTGAATGCGCGGTTTCTGCCCGGAGTGCGTTTTGTCCCCGTTGATTTCACGCCGCAAAAACCCTATCCGTACGCAGGCGAAGTGTGTCACGGAGTACGCGTGCTGTTGATCGACCGTAATGTGCTCGACTCACCCGAACTCGGGATCGAAATTGCTTCCGCGCTGCACAAGTTCTATCCGGAGCAGTACAAGCTCAACCAGATACAAACACTGCTGGCAAATCATCATGTACTTGAGATGCTTGAGAGCGGAGCCGACCCGCAGCGAATCGCAGAAGATTGGCGCAATTCGCTCACACAGTTTGAAGTAAAGCGGGCACAAGCACTTATTTATTAGATCGTCATGCTGACGACAGGAAGAAGAATGACGGCATATTCAGTTGGTTCATTAGGAAGCCGTCCTCGGTTTTTTACCGAGCAGATAAATAACAAGAGCAAGCATGAAGACAGATCCCGTCGCAGCCAGCCCTAATACGCGTAGAATGGCGACAGTATAACGTCCCTGGCTGGGCGAGTAATTGCAGCAATAGAGCAGAATGAGATCGGAAAACGATCCGATCTTATGATCGCTTGCCTCGACTAATGCGAGGCGCACATCGCGTGGCTGATACTCAACTCCGGAGAGATATTTCGACATGCGTCCATCCGGAGTAGCAATCATGATGACACTGGAATGCGCAAACTGGTCCATCTTGCCGTCGGGGCCGGGAACGCGAACGTAGTGGAATCCGGTTGCTTGTGAAAGATCGGAAATTGATGCCTGCTGACCAGTAAGAAAGTGCACGCTGCTTGCAGCGGAAGCATCATCGAGCATCATGAGGAAATGCTGTTTCGCCTCGACAGCGTCAGTTGGCGTATCTGACGGATCAAAGCTGGCGACGATCACATCATAGTCATGCCCTGGATGCAGTCCGGTTTGCTTCAATGATGCACCCATTCCATGCAGCACCTGCGGGCAGAGCATTCCGCACTTGAAGTAGACGAGAGCCATCACTACCGGCCGATGGCCAAAGAAGCTGCCGAGAGTCACATCCTTGCCATTCTCATCCAGAAAATGATCATTCAAAGGAAGCAGGTGATTGAGGTTTTGGTCGATGCCTGCATTCTTCAAATATGCGGGTGTGGACTGAGCAGATGCTCCGAGCGGCTTATCCGCAGAGTACTGCTGCGCGGGAGCATGAAGGCACAGTAATGCGAGGCAGAAAATCAGGGTTGAAACTTTCCGGCACTGGATCACTCTTTAGAATACGCCTACCAGCAGTTATTCACTCTTCTCTTCGTGATACTCCTGCTCAGTATTGATCTCCCACAAGCCGCTTTTGTCCATGTTTCCAGCAAGAATATTGTCGACAGCGGTCATAGCCGTAAGCATAGAGTGATCCTGATTGTTGTACTTATGCATGCCATTTCGCCCTACCAGAAAGAGGTTTTCGTATCGCTCCATGTAGCGGACGATCTCAGCGAAACGGTCATACGTGCCGAAATATGCCGGATACGTCTTAGGCACGCGCACAACGTGAGCGTCGAGTACATCTTCTGACTTCAGAATTCCTATCTTTTCAATTTCCGCAATGGCGAACTTCTTGATCGCTTCGTCAGGAGAGCGCCACAGTTCATCTGTGTCATAACAGAAGTATTCAAGGCCAATCCAGACTTTGCTCGGATCGGCAACGAGATACGGGCTCCAGTTGTTGAAAATTTGCAGGCGCCCAACCAGCACATCCGGCTCCTGAATATAGATCCACGTATCTTTGAGCGGAGAGCCATCCGGTTCGGTTACTGTGAGCTTGTTCACAAGAAGGCCGACTGTGATGAAATCACGATAGACAAGACCATCGCTGATGGCGCGAATTTCGTCTGGAACCGTTGCATCAAGACTCCGAATAAGCTCTCGCACCGGCATTGTGGAAAAAACATAGTCAGCTTCAATCATGCGCCGTTCACCGGAATCGCTGACAGCTTCAACAGCGGTAATGCGGTTACCTGAAACATGCAGCTTGTCTACGCGCCAGCCCAACTGCACGCAGCCGCCTTTTTCTGTAACTAATTCAGCTACATACTCCCAAAGCTGTCCAGGACCGTATTTGGGATAAAGAAATTTCTCGATAAGTGACGTCTCAGTCTCTTTCTGCGAAATGTCGGACGCTTTCCTGCGGCTAAAAGTCTTTTTAAGAAAATGCGCAATGGCACTGCGAAGAGAAAGCCCTTTGATGCGCTGCGCACCCCACGCTGCGCTGATATGGTCGCAGGGAACTCCCCAGACTTTCTCCGTGTATGACTTGAAGAAAGTGCGATAAAGCTCTGTTCCAAAACGATTAATGAGGAAATCCTCGAGTGTCTCTTCATTTTTTCGCGGAAACAGGTGCGCCTGCAGATAGCCCAGTCCAATCTTGAACATGCGCCATAGCCCGAGCTGGCGCAATGTCTGTAGGCTGAGGCTAAGCGGGTAATCAAAGAAACTACGCAGGAAATAAATTCTGCTCTTTCGCGGGCGCACCAGCATTACGCGGTCGGGATCGGACGCGGCATTTGACGCCGTGACAGTGCGCTCCTTGTTTTGATAACGCACGGAATGATCGCCATTCTCCTCAGCGCCCACTGGCAGCAATTCTGTCCACCAGTTCATCACTCGATCGGACTTCGAGAAGAAGCGGTGGCCACCAATGTCCATGCGGTTGCCCTTATAGCGAATCGTGCGGGAGATGCCGCCTATTTCATGGCTCGCTTCGAGCACAATCGGACGAATATCAGAGCGTCGGACGAATTCAAGAGCAGCCGTAAGACCAGCGGGTCCTGCGCCGATAATGACGGCAGTTGGCTGGCGGCTCATGCGCGCTCCCCCTTGATATTCGAAAACTGTTGGAGAAGGGAGCTCGCGTAACGTTGGGAAAGACGATCCAGGCTCCGCAAAGCGCGGAGAAAAAAATACTGATTCAACATTCAAACTCTAGTTGTAGACGCCTGTATTACCAGCTATCTCATTTATTTTATATAGACG
>DATAQW010000368.1:0-30791 GCA_036264445.1 Pseudacidobacterium sp. | reverse complement strand
TGCTGCTGCGCGCTGCATAGCAGAACCATCAGCAAACACCATGGCGGACGCCCATCCCGATGTCACCCTTTCGGGATGGGCGCATTCTCAGCCAGGAACCTGCCAGCCGACTCCGGCATTTGCGAGTGTCGTCTGGCCGGTCGCATTGCCTGAGAGCGCCTTTGCCAGATCCGGGAAGGCAGCCTGCATCTCCTCGGTCTTTGCCCATACAGGAACTTCAGTCATTGAGAAGTGATAACTCACCTGCGTCTCAAGAAACCCATTTGCTTTTGCAGGAGGCGTGAAGCTGTCGATGCTCGTAATCTGGCGATGCCCAAAACAGAATCTCGCGCCTGCTCTTTCACCCGCCGGCGTTAGCGAATAGACATAGACATTAATGCTCTTGTCCGCTTCCCGCTTCACAAGCGCGGCATTCATCAGCGCGTCCATGCGCATTTTGTCGCCCTTCGCATCGGCGCCCGGACTCACTTCAAAGGGAAAGCTCAAGGCGTTTGGGAAAAGGCACTCGCCGCGGGTAGCGTAATACGTGTTCAGCGCAGCCTGAAAGTTCTCTTTCGTCGGCTGCAGTTTGCTCGATGAACAGCCTGTTACCATTGCGATTCCGCACAGAAGCGCGACTACTCTTGTTTTTGTTGTGTCTTTCATAACTGGGTTCATTCACACACCATCAAACTAAGAAGCACAAATGCTTGAAAAAGAAGTCTTGTGATGCGGAGATTTCTTTGCGAGCCCACATCCTAAAATAAGAGCAGATGATGCGATTCAACTCCCCTATGTTTTTCCGGCGCTTCGCGCTTGCGGCTATTTTTGTGACACCAGTGTTGTCCGCAGTTCTTTTCGCACAGGACCAGCAACAGAATACACAGCTCATCACCGATGACCAGATACTTCATCACCTGAATGCGGTCATTACCTGGTACAGAAATATCAAGACCCAGATTGAGCCCTCCGGTCTGCCCACCGATGCGGTGTATCAGGCAAATGCAGAGTCGCTCGCCGCGCAGGTAGTGAAGTATGCCTTCGAGTCTGCAGAAAAAGCCGCGCCATTTATTCCCAACAATGATGAGGGCGCATCTTCATCTACGGCAAACCATGATCTGGCGAAATTTCTTGCTGACACCCAGACACACAATGCAGCTTTGCAAACGCAAATCAGCCAGCTAAATCACGAGATCGCATCAGCGCCTAAGCGCGATGTACTGGCGCTCACGAACCAGAGGGACCGGGTACAGGGCGAGCTTGATCTTGGCCAGTCGATGGTGAATTCGCTCACGCAGCTGACCCAGACCTCAAATCAGGCAGCTTCAAACCAAAATCCGTCCAAGAAAAAAACCAACCAGCCAACCACGCAAAATGGCCAGCCGGCAGCAAACAGCTTCGCAGCAAGTGTCACGCAGTTGAGGGGCTCTGTTCCGGAAGTGTTTGACCCCAAAATGAAGGCCTCAGCGCAAATCAGCACGCCGCAGCAGCCAAGCGCTTCCAATGGCCTTTTGGGAAAGCTTCGCAGGCTCTATGACCAGTCGCTGACGCTGCATCAGATCGACACGTTAATGCTGGAAACCAGTCAGCTACAGGACCTGGTTTACAAAATGCGAGAGCCGCTGCGCAATGCACTGCGGCAGACGACACAACAAGGGCGCGCCTTGTCCAGTGTTGCAGACAATCCGCAACCTGGGCAGACAGCCCCAACAAAACAGGATTTCGACAATCTGGCGGCAAAATTCGATCAGATTGCTGCGGTAGAAGTTCCTTTGAGCCAGCAGGCTTCCGCGCTGGCTGAGAGCCAGGCCAACCTCAAGGACTGGCGTGACTCCATTGCCAGCCAATATGGCTCGGTGCTGCGTTCAATCCTGTACATGGTCGCAGTCATCCTCGGCGTATTGGGCGTTCTCATGCTTGTGTCCAATTTCTGGAAGAAGATGATCTTCCGCTACATCACAGACATCAGGCGCAGACGCCAGTTTCTCCTCGTTCGCCGGTTTGTCATCGGGTTCATGATCGGCCTGATTTTGATGTTCAGCGTCATTAATGAATTTAGTTCGCTGGCGACTTTTGCAGGTTTCATTACGGCTGGCATCGCCGTCGGACTGCAAACGATTCTGCTCAGCGTCGCTGCTTACTTCTTTCTTATTGGACGCTACGGAATCCGCGTCGGCGATCGCATCAGCATCGCCGGAGTAACTGGCGATGTAATCGATGTAAGTTTTGTGCGTTTTTATCTGCTCGAACTGGCAGGCGCGGGTGCAGATCTGCAGCCAACTGGCCGCATCGTCGCTTTTGCGAACTCAGTCCTGTTCCAGGCAACGTCGCCAATGTTCCGGCAGGTTCCAGGAACAGCATATACATGGCATGAAGTGGCCGTTTCGCTGGAGCCCACAGGAGATTACGAATTGGTTGAAAAAAATATGCTGGAAGTCGTCAACAAAACGTATGAAAAATATCAGCAAGTCCTCGATCGCCAGCACGGCAGCATTGAGAAGCGTTTTGAGCTTCCCTTCACTCCGCTCAAGCCCGTGGCGCAACTGCAGCTCTCAAGCACTGGACTGGAAGCCATCGTGCGGTACCCGGTGAGCCTGCGCCACGGCGCAGAAACCGATGACGAGATCACTCGCAACCTGATTGATGCGATCGGGAAAACTGAGGGTTTGAAAACCTCGGTCACGGGGTTGCCCAGAATTCGTTCCGTCATCCGTCCATAGCGATATTAGTGCAATGCTTCATTTCGCAGGGTCGGGAGTGGGAACACGAGGGAGCACCACGGCCTTCCCAGCCTTGTGCGCCCATGCGACCAGAATGGCTCCGGCAATCACGGATCCGATACTGGCGACCTGCGCATTGCTCATGCCCCAGTAGATTTTGGGATTGATGCGGATGAATTCCACCAGGAAGCGCGCAAGGCCGCTCAGAATGAGATATTCGCCGGTAATCGCGCCTGCAGGTCTGGTTGCCTCAGGGCGTCCGCGCCGCCAGATCAGCCACGCAATGAATAAAGCGACAATCAGCTCATAAATGGGAGTGGGGTGCACACGCACTCCGGGCGGCGTTGGCACTAGCCCATTGGGAAAGCCCATGCCCCACGGCAAATTGGTTGGAATACCGTAATCGCCATCGCCGGAGGTGAGGCAGCCAAGGCGTCCAACACCGTAACCGACGGCAGCCGCAGGCGCAGCCAGATCGAGCATGCCCAGCTTGCTTAAACCTGCGCTTCTGCCCTGCCACAGCAGGACAAGAATTCCGGCGACAAGGCCGCCAAACCAGGCAAATCCAGCGCGGTCAAGGAGCATTCCTGCGGGATCCTGTATCAGGAGCCGCGGTGTTTCCAGAACATGCCAGAGCTTGGCGCCAAGCACGCCAGAAACCGTCGTGATTGCGACAATTCCGATTGCGTCAGCATCTATCTTCCAGCGACGGAAGTTGCGATGCAGCACCCAGCAGGCGCAAACCGCAGCCAACCAAAGCATGATGCCAAAGGTGCCGATAGAAAAACGGCCAATATGGATAAAGGGGTACACCTAAATGAGTATAGCGTCCGCAGCGGCCTTTCGAGCTATGCTAGTCAGTGATGACCGTGCCAGCCACTACTCCTGCCCTGAAGGTTCTTTTCAGTCGTGAGCAAATCGCCGGCCGCATTGCAGAGCTTGGCCGCGAGATCGACCGCGACTACGCACGACAGAGCGTGGTGCTCCTTGGCGTTCTTAAAGGAGCAGCTATTTTTCTTGCCGACCTTGCGCGCAACATTACTGTGAACAGCACATTTGATTTTGTCGCAGTGTCAAGCTACGGAAAGGGCCAGAAAACCAGCGGAGCGGTCAAGCTCATCAAAGATGTAGACCAGCCGATTGAGGGAAAGAACGTCATCGTTGTGGAAGATATTCTGGATACCGGCCTTACGCTTGACTTCCTCAAGAAGCTGTTCGAACAACATAAGCCCCACTCTCTGCGTATCGCTACATTGCTCGATAAACCATCGCGACGCCTGGTGAAAATCGACGCTGATTATGTCGGATTCAGTATCCCCAACAAATTTGTGGTTGGCTACGGCATGGACTATGCCGAGCGTTTTCGTAATCTGCCTGATATCTGTCTCATGCCTCCGGATTATCCGGAGTAGTATGCGGAGTTTGTACCTGAAATGACGACCAAAGAAGTCTCCATAGAAGAAGAATTCAGTAATGGCACTTTTGATGCCACCGCCTTCACGCAAGAAACCCTTTCCAGTAGAGATACTCTCGCAGCCGTCTTCGATCACACGCTGCTCAAGCCGGAAGCAACACGTGAGCAGATCATCCACCTCTGCGAAGAGGCTGCGCAGCATCGCTTTGCCTGCGCGATGGTCAATCCGTCCTGGGTCAGTACAGCCTGCGCCGCGCTGACGGGGACTGGAATCCCAGTCGGTACTGTGCTCGGATTCCCGCTCGGTGCCTCTCTGTCAATCACAAAACGCGAAGAAGCGGTAGAACTGGTCAAGCTCGGCGCGCACGATCTCGATATGGTATTCAATATCGGTATGCTCAAGTCCGGAATGAATGACCGTGTACAGCAGGACATTCATGGAGTGGTTGAAGTGGCGCACGAAGCAGGCGCTATTGTTAAAGTGATTCTTGAAACATGCCTGCTTACTCTTGAAGAGAAGCTGCGCGCTTCGGAGCTCGCCATTGCTGCAGGCGCAGATTTCCTCAAGACCAGCACAGGATTTTCGACCGCAGGCGCTAATCCGGAAGATGTTGCCCTGTTGCGCGGGATCGCGGGCTCACGCTGCGGCGTCAAGGCGTCGGGAGGCATCCGCACGCTCAAAGACGCACATGCGATGCTTGAAGCTGGGGCCAATCGCATTGGAGCGAGCGCGTCTGTCAGTATCCTGTGCGAGCTGGATGCAAAATAACTTTAACGAGAACCATTTTCGCTATCAGCTTGAGTAACGAATCACCACCTCTCCGCGATATCATGGCTCGTTCACCTTTTTGTGTGCCTAAAGCAGCCAGGAACCCGTGACCAAAGAGCAAGCCCGAGCCAAAACTAACGAAATGCCTGCGGCCGAGCCCTCCACGGGGCTCGACAAAGGCGCGAGTTCAGACGCGACACCGATTCAAGAGAACAACGCCCGTTCCGGTGATCACATCTTCGAGGGCGACTACCGTCCAACCTCCGAAATGCCGGCACCGATACAGGTACGTGTCGAGCCGTTGCAAACCGAGTTTCTGGTTCGCCTCGCAGACGCGCTCAACACCACGCTTGATCTGCAAACGCTGTTGCATCGCACCGCTGACCTCGTCCGCGCCGTCATCGACTATCGCATCTTTGCCATTCTGCTGCTCAACGATCGCACAAATGACCTGCGCATGCGCTTCCAGATTGGCCATACATCGGAAGCAGAACGCATGCGCATCCGGACGGGCAAAGGAATTGTCGGCCAAGCTGCGCAGACACGAGAGCCAGTACTCATCAATGATGTCTCCACGGCTGAGAACTACATCAACGTCAATCCTGATGTTCGCTCAGAATTAGCAGTGCCGCTCATCGTCAAGAATCGTGTCATCGGTGTGATTGATATTCAGTCCGAGCAGCCGAACTACTTTCAGCCGGAGCACCTGCATCTGCTCAAGCTCACCGCCTCACGCATTGCTAGTGCAATTGAAAATGCACGTCTCTACACCCGCGTAGCGCGCCAGGCGCAGGCGCTGCAGGTTCTGAATGAGATCAGTCGCGAACTGACTTCGATTCTCGACCTTGAATCGCTGCTTGAGCGCATCGGCACATTGCTGCGCCGTATTATTGACTACCAGATGTTCTCCATCTGGATTGTCAACGAACGCGAGCAGATACTTGAAAACCGCTTTGCCCTACGTTTCGGCCAGCGATTTTATCCAGATGAAAGACTTCCGCTTGATCGTGGACTTATCGGCGCCGCTATTGCCGAACGACGGTTGATCCATGCGCCTGACGTGCGTAAAGACCTGCGCTACCACATGTTCAATCCTGAAACGCGCTCGGAAATGGCCATGCCACTTATCTATAAAGGCACGGTCATCGGCATTCTGGATATCGAACACACGCGCCCGCACTTCTTCAATGAAGACCATGAGCGCGCCGTCACTACTCTGGCAGCGCAGATTGCCATCTCCATCGAAAACGCGCGTCTTTATCAGCGCGTGGCGCAGCAGGAACAGCGCCTTGAAAGCGACCTGGCAATGGCGCGTGAAGTGCAGTTGCGCCTGCTGCCCTCTGTCAAGCCCAAACACGCTCATGCCGAGTTCTCAGCGCGCTTTTTGCCTGCCCGCATGCTGGGCGGCGATCTGTACGACTTTGTTCCCTACGATGGAAACCGCAGCGCCATCATGCTGGGCGATGTAAGCGGCAAAGCTGCGCCTGCCGCGCTGTATGCCGCGCTCGTCAGCGGCATCATGCGTTCGGAAGCAACGCAACATCTGTCGCCCTCGGAGATGCTGAAGACGCTGAATGACGCGCTGCAGGAACGTCATCTCGATTCACAATACGTCACCATGCTCTATGCTGTCTGGAATGACGACAACCAGACTCTCCAGATAGCGAATGCCGGAGCAGTGCAGCCGCTCTTTTGTCGCGAAGGCGAAGTCGATACAGTCAAGGCTGAAGGCTTTCCTCTAGGGCTCTTTCCCAACGTGAAATATGAAGAATTCACGCTTTCCACGCAACCCGGCGATTCACTGATTTTCTGTTCCGACGGCATTGTCGATGCGCAGAATGCAGTCGGTGATATGTTTGGCGACGAGCGTCTGGTCACAGTCGTAAAAAAGTACCAGCACAAATCAGCATCCAAAATCGCCGAAGCTATCTTTAATGAAGTAGGCAAATTTCAGAAGGGCATAGAGAGGTTTGATGATGAGACGGTGGTTGTGCTGAAGGTACAGGGCACAGCGCTCAGGACGCAGGGTACAGAAAAAACATAGCAGTCTTCCTGAACCCTGTCATACGTTACGATAAGTATGAATGCTCGCAACCAAGACTGAACGCATCATTACGCCTGCACGCAATATCCTGGGCAGCCTTCGTTTGCCCGGAGACAAAAGCATTTCTCACCGCTATGCGCTGCTGAGCGCGCTGGCTGCCGGAACAACAAAGCTCACGAACTTTTCTACGGGCGCGGATTGCGCCAGCAGCCTCGGCTGCGCTGCTGCTCTCGGAGCAAAGGTTTCGCGTCTGGAAGATGGCGCGATTGAAATCACCGGAACTGGCGGCAGCCTGCACACATCCAGTTCTCCCCTCGATTGCGGCAACTCCGGCTCGACCATGCGCATGTTGACCGGGTTGCTTGCAGCAACACCGCATATCTATACGCTGATCGGCGACGAATCCCTGAGCCGCCGTCCGATGGAGCGGGTGCGCAAACCCATCTCGCAGATGGGCGCTGAGATTACACTCACTGACGGCCACGCTCCGCTCACCATCCGCGGTGGCAACCTCCGAGGCGTCGACTACACCACCCCCGTTCCCAGTGCGCAGGTGAAAACTGCCCTGCTCTTTGCCGGATTGCAGGCGGAAGGCACGACAACTGTGCGCGAGTCCGTCCGCACACGTGACCATGGAGAGCTGTCATTGCGCGCTTTCGGCGCGAATGTCGATCGCACGACGGCTTTGGTCAGTATTACCGGTGGCCAGCAGTTACAGGGCATCGAAGCCGTGGTTCCCGGCGACATTTCATCTGCTGCATTCTTTCTTTGCGCCGCGGCGCTCTTTCCCGGCTCAAATCTGATTTTCGATGCGCTTGGGCTGAATCCCACACGCGCCACGCTGCTCGATGTGCTTACGGCTCTCGGAGCGCACATTGGCGTGCTCAATCTTGAGGAGAAAAACGGCGAGTTGGTCGGAACGGTACAGGTAAATGCCCCGGCGAACGGCCTGACTGGAACTACGATCTCCGGTGGTCTATCAGCGCAGCTCATCGACGAGCTTCCGGTGCTGGCCGCCATTGCACCGTACACGCAGAATGGCATTCGTATCCGGGATGCGAAAGAACTACGCGTCAAGGAATCCGATCGCATTGCGTTGGTTGCAAACAATCTTCGCAACATGGGTGCTGCGGTCGAAGAGTTTGAGGATGGCCTCGATGTTCCCGGTGGACAGCAGCTTCACGGAGCCGAGATTAACTCCGGCGGCGACCACCGCATCGCCATGGCCTTCTCGGTTGCTGCTTTGCGCGCCTCAGGTGAAACGGTCATCCATGGAGCAGAATCTGCGGCTATCTCTTTTCCAGAGTTTTACGAACTATTGGATCGTGTAGCAGAACGCTAAGACAGCAACAAAAAAAAGCCCGGCGCGAACCGGGCCTTTTTTCTGTGTACAGCAAACTCAGTGCGGCTGCGACTGCGGAAGATTTTGCGGCTCTGGCGCAGGCTGTTGCTGCTGCTGTTGAAGATTCTCCTGTTGCCTTGGAACTGAAACTTCGGGCAACTGCTTGGCCGGTTCGAGGCCCGGAATCGAGGGCCTCTGCGTTATATTACCGGTCGCCGCTTCAGTAATGCTAATACCGTAGCGGTCGAGTGTATTGGCAAGGGTCTGTGCCAGCGAAGCACGATCGGTCGCGTACCTCGCCGTCGACGTGATTACATTATTTTCTGCTGTAGCAAGATTACGTTCCTGCTGCAGCACGTTGGCTGTGGTTGAAGCGCCCAGCCTGTATTTCTTCTGCTCAGCGTCGAGGCTCTGATAGGCATATTCACGCGCAGCCAAAGCCGCTTGCACCGCAGCGCGGTCGTTGGTAAGCGCAAATTGTTCATTGGTGACGTTCATGCGCGTCTGGATATAAAGCTGCTGCAGCCGCATCTGGCTCTGGCGGTATTCAAGCATCGAACGCGCCTGTACAGCCTGTGCAGTGCGATTGCGGATGGGGACAGTCATGTTAAACCCAACCCCCTTGTTCGGGCCGGTACTGTTGAAGAGGTTGCTAAACACCGTGCCAAACCCGACCGTCGGCAGAGTTTTGCAGAAGTCTACAGAACTGCCGAAGACGCTCGAATTGCAGTAAGGACTGATGGCGCCGCCTACAGCGCTTGCACCATAAAAGCCGTAGACATCCAGGGCCGGCAATAGCCCGTTCTTGACACCTTTCAGCGTGATTTCGCTGTTCTTGACCGTCAAAATCTGTTGTTCAATCGACGGGCTGTTCGCTTCCGCCTGGCGCACCAGATCTTCTACAGGTGTCCCCTCTTCCGGCGTTGCCAGCAGGCTGACGCGGTCTGTCGGAATCACAGGCGCATTTGCCAACCTTGGATCATCCAGGTTGCGTGTGATTGCCTGTTTCATCACAAGCTGCTGAAATTCAAGCGTACTTTGCGAGGAAATGAGCGCCTGCTTATCGCTCGCTACCTGGCTGTCGGCATTTACTACGTCCAGCGGAGCAAGTGTGCCAATCTGCAACTGCTTTCGGTTATCAGAAGCGAGCTGCGTAGATTGTGTCAGAGCGCGCTGTTTTGCCTGAACATCTTCATAAGCGCTCACCAACCCCCAATAAATGTTTTCTATCTGATTGATGGTGTAAAGCAGCTGAGTACGAAATGCTGAATCTGAAATGCGGCGGTTGTTCTTCGCCTGCACGATAAAGCGTCCATTGATGCCCCATCCAAAGCCTTCCAGCAGGTGCTGTGTGATCTGCAGATTGAAAGAACTCTGTAGTGCCGGACTATAGATATTAAAGATGCTGTTGGAGGTTGTATAGCTGTTATTGAATGCCACCTGCATGGAAGTACCGGTAATGAAGCCCTGATTGTAAGCAAAGTTGTACTGATTCGTATTTGTATTCAAGCTCGTCGTTCCGACAAACAGCGGGCTCAGCTCCGGCGTGATCTGGCGCTGCAGCTGGATGGTGCCGGTCAGGCTCGGGTCCATATTTTCAGGCGAGGGACCAAGTCCGTTCGTCGACAAGGAAAGGCCGCCAGCGCCTGTACCTGCGCCACCCGATGCGACACTGGTGCCGCCTGGACCACCACCTACAGAGGCACTGACGGTAGATGTGCTGCCCCCTACAGTGCCAGTCACCGTGCCGTTGGGAACACCCAGCAGGCTCGCTCCGGCACGAGCGCGCAACAACTCCGTATCGGCAATATCCAGGTTCAGTCTCTGAATGGCGATGTCGTAGTTATTTTCAAGCGCCAGCAGCACGGCGTCGTCGAGGCTCAGATAGATTTTGCCGTCCTTTACAAGATTGTCAAGACTTGGCGAGTTGAGAAAGCTCGGGGCCTCCACTGTCGTCGCCCTGTATGGGGAAATAGGATTTGGCCAATGGCTGCGTGGCCTCGAAAAATCGCGACTCGTTGGGCGCAAGAATAATGGCTGTGTGTAGTTAGGTGCCGGTTCTGGCGGAAGTCCCTGCAGGGCCGGGTCTATAGTGGTCTGTGCGTTGGCTGGCGGTGCGGGAGCCGCCTGCTGGCAGATGGCCCAGGACGGCACTGTGCTCGCCAGTACGCATGTAATCGCTGCGGCAGCCCGTAACTTCAGGAACAAGGTGTGTTGCGGCCTTAAAGTTTCGCGGCGTTCGTAAGAAAATTCCATTCGCCTCTCCATCAAAAATAAGCAGCGGTACCCTCATCAGGCAGGCTGTGTCCATTTCAGACGCACCAAATCTACCCTCGTATGCACCCCCGCTGCCGTTGGGCACACCTGATGAAACATTGCCGTAATTCTTACGGTTACTTCGTCTATACGCGACTAGTCCAGGCTTCGTTCCCTGGGAGAATGGGGTGAAGACCACCCTTTGTCAGGAAAAGCTGAGTATATCGCAGGCATTGGATGTTTTATTCTCGCCTGAGGACGCGCTAAATGATTGAGAAAAATAAAGAAATTGTGGAACGTCCCCTTTCGGGATGGAAACTGATCCTAACCTATGATGGCACCGACTTCCACGGCTGGCAGGTACAACCAGGACACGTGACCATTCAGGGAACTTTGGCCGATGCCATCGAGCGTATTACTGGTGAGCGCGTTCTTCCTCAGGGCAGTGGACGGACCGACGCGGGCGTTCACGCGCTTGGGCAGGTGGCAAGTTTTGTGTTAGCTGCTCCCATACCGCCGGCCAATTTTCACAGAGCATTGAATCGCGCCCTTCCCGCTTCCATCCGTGTGCTGAATGTGGAAGCCGTTTCACTGAACTTTCATGCCCGGCACGATGCTGTGGGCAAGACGTATGAATACCGTATTTTTCGCGGAGAGATTTGCCCTCCGTGGCAAGCGCGGTATGTTTATGCTCTGCACTGGCCTCTGAATGTAGCCGCGATGCAAGAGGCTGCAAAAATAATCGTCGGAGCGAATGATTTTGCCTCTTTTGCCGCCAGCGACCCAGATCTGTCCCAGCGCCTTTCAGACGGTGAGCCACGCAGTACTGTCCGCACGATCTTTTCTTCGACATGGGAGGAACGCGACGGTGAATTGCTGGTCTATCGAGTGCATGGGAATGGCTTCTTGCACCATATGGTGCGGAATCTTGTCGGAACTTCTCTCGATGTGGGACGCGGACACACTGCCCCTGGCAAAATCAAAGATATTCTCGAATCGCGCTCGCGAACGGAGGCAGGAGCGACAGCCCCGGCCCGGGGATTGTTTTTAGTTTCGGTGGATTATTGAGGCATATCGTGCATCTGGCTGCGATCATTCATGCGTAGACCGCAGCCAGATTTTTCTTGTTGTGTGTTCGTTCTTCTTCTCAGGATCGACCACGCATGAACTCAAATACGAGGACTACGACAATCATGACGAGCGCATTTCCCCAGTTGAAAGTGCGCATAAGCATGTTCATAGTCCTTTTAAGGACCGGATCATTTGTGGCTGCAATTGCGGAACGCGCTTCCTTGTGTACGGAATACAGTAGCCCTAACTGAAAGAAGACAACTGCGAGAATAATGACAACTCCTACAATTCCCCACAAGCGGAAATCAGGCGTACCCCAAAACATTCTTAACAGCAATACGACCGCAGCAACCGGCATCAAAGAACTGATAAGGGCCGTGCGAAAAGTCCGAAGTTCGATATATTTAGGCATAGACTCCTTCTCGATCATCAGCAGGTAAAACCGCCGATGATTCCGTACATTGCAGAACCTGCCGCAAGCAAATCACCTGATGTTATGACAACGCCTGCTATGACCCCGATTTCTACCTCCGGGGCAAAAATCGCACCCAGCGCTAAGACTCCGCCAATAACGGCAGCGTAGCACGCTACTTGCTGAAATTTGGCAGAAGGCGATGGAACGCTTCGCGCTAATACCACCCCATTGCTTTGAGCCTTTTGTTCAGCCAGAGAGATAGCGGAAATCAAATCCCTCTCACTGGGGAGCAAGCCTTGATTTATCAGCGTGCTTTTTGCTGAATCGTTCACATTTTCGACAGCCCGTTGAACATCAACATCCTCAAATGGAGCTACCCGCCTCAAACGCTGAGTTGACTCATAAACGTTAAAATTGGGCGACATCGTAGGCCTTGATGGCACTGACCTTAGCGCGAATCTCTGCATCCAGAGTCGTATCAAGGGATATTCTTTGGCTCTCTGCATATACTAGGCTGAGCGCAGTTCCAAGCTCTCTGAAATCCGCAGCTGATGCGCCGCTCGTTTTGAGCTTGGTCACCGCGTTTTTGAGTGAGGTGACATAAGATTGCAGGATTACGGGATTGAAAGGATGGGATTTAATACTGGATTCGGTTGAGGTCTGGCCTAGAATCTTAGACGGTATGATTCCTAGGAGCATTCCGCACCAGCGAACGCCGATGATTTGATAACACTTCTACGATCGATTTTCATTAGTCCTCACAATTTGGTTCTAGCAAAGTGGCTATTGTTACTGCGATGGCCACACGTTAGACCATTGCCATCCAGACCGATCAATGCTTATTTTCAAGACTTCGTGACCAGTCGATTTCCGCGTTGCGAATGAATGATTCCTCGTAGGAAGTAGCTTGTAAGAGTCGTCAAAATGCTAGGCTGGGTCTTATGGCTGCCACTCTTCCAGTTACGGCATTTGCACGCATTGGCCACCTGGCCGCGCAGCGCAGTGTGCACGAGGCCTTTGGCTGGCTGCATCTGCATGAACAGCAAATCATGCGCTGGCAGCAGGAACTCGTCCAGGTGCCAGCTCCGCCCTTCGGAGAAGGCCCGCGCGCGGAATGGCTCTGCGCGCGCTTTGAGGAACTGGGCCTGAACGATGTCGCTATCGATGATGTTGGAAATGCCATAGGCATTTGTCGGGGGGAAAGCTCAACCATACCCTGCGTTGTTCTTTCCGCGCATATCGATACAGTCTTTCCTGCCGATACCTGGATTCAGCCTCAGCTGGATGGCACAAAACTCTACGCTCCCGGAGCCTGTGACAACGGCGCGGGGGTAGCGGCGCTTCTGGCAATCGCCTCAGCGCTGCGTCATGCTCAAATCCAACTACCTGGCGACCTGATCTTCATCGGCAACGTCGGCGAGGAAGGCGAAGGCAATCTGCGCGGTATGCGCTATCTTTATGAGCACGCATTATGGCACGATCGCGTTGCCGCTCATATTGTTCTCGATGGCGCGGGACACGAGGTCGCGGTTACCCACGCTCTGGGAAGCCGGCGTTATCTCGTCACCATCAACGGGCCCGGCGGACATTCATGGACCGATGCCGGTCGCGTGAATCCTATTGTTGTCTTGAGTCAGGCCGTTGCGCGTCTTGGCGAACTCAAGCTCAACGGCAAACCGCGAACCACTCTGAACGTCGGCACTATCGAAGGCGGCACGGCGATCAATGCCATCCCTGAGCGCGCAGCTGCGCGCTTCGATGCGCGTTCGACCGATGCGGAACAGCTCATCCGCCTCGAAGTGGAGCTCCATCGCGCCGTCGAAGATGCGGTGATCGAAGCCAATCAGGGCGTCAAGAAAGAGCTGGCGCTTCAGTTCACCATTGAGAAGATCGGCGACCGCCCCGCAGGCGCGTTGCCGGAAAACTCTCTGTTATTCGAGAATCTGCGCGCAGTGGACAGGCACTTCGGCATCCGCACTGAGCCGCGCATCGCTTCGACGGATGCGAATATCCCTTTAGCTCTGGGCGTTCCCGCTCTTTCACTCGGAGCAGGCGGTGAGGGCGGCGGCATCCACACGCGCGCCGAATGGTATGACGCGCGAGGACGCGAACTTGGTCTGCGCCGGATTCTTCTGCTACTTCTGGCCTGCTGCGCGGCTCCTTGATAGACTCCGAGGCGTGAAGACCATCCTCCTTCTTGCTGCCTTTGCTTCTTTTGCGGGAGCGCAAACCACAACGCCAGCGGACGCAATCTACTATCACGGCAATATCCTCACAGGCGTTGATCTTGAATCGGCGCATCCACAACGCGTCTCTGCGATGGCAATACAGCACGGAATGATCATTGCAGCCGGAAGCGATGCCGATGTGGCGAAATGGAAAGGCCCATCGACACAGATGGTGAATCTCAACGGCGCGTTTGTCATGCCGGGATTCAACGATGCCCATCTCCATCTTGGCGACGCAGGACAGATCAAGCTCTCTGTCGATCTGACCGGCGTAAAGTCGCTTGCCGAAATGCAGCAGCTCGTGAAGGCCGCTGCAAAAGCCGCAGCTCCGGGAGCATGGCTCTCAGGTGGCGGATGGGACCACACACTGTGGGCCTCGAAAACTCTGCCGGCGAAAGCTGATCTTGACGCAGTGACCGAAGGCCATCCGGCATTTCTGGTTCGCGTCGATGGACATATCGCAGTCGTTAACTCTGCTGCGCTGTCAGCGGCTGGCATTACAAAAATCACACCAGACCCGCAGGGAGGTAAGATTGACCGTAACGCGAATGGCGAGGCAACCGGCATCATTCGCGAGACAGCGCAGAGCCTGATCGAGAAAGAGATCCCTCCGCCACCTCCCGCATTGCGCCGCCGCGGCATAGAGCTTGCTCTGGCCGATGCGGTCGAACACGGAATTACTTCTGCGCAGGATTTTTCCGATAAAGAAGATTTCCAGGTCTATGAGCAGCTTGAGCATGAAGGCAAGTTGCCGATCCGCATCAGCGAGTGGCTTCCCTTTAATGCGACTGTCGATCAGCTGAAGCAGTATCGCTCCTCGCATCCGCAGGACGACCCCATGCTGCACACGACCATGCTGAAAGGCTTTATGGATGGCTCGCTCGGCTCGCGCACTGCGGCACTAAAAGCTCCATACAGCGACGATCCCGGCAATTCGGGAATCCCGCGCTACGACCAGCAGAAATTGAATCAGATGGCCATCGAACGCGCTCAGGCAGGCTTTCAGCTAGGCTTTCACGCCATCGGCGATCGCGCTGTAAGTATGGCGCTCGACGCATTTTCGGTCGCACAAAATGCAGGCCCGCTGCGTGCCGATATGCAAACCATGCGCGTTCCCGGTCATCGTGTCATTCACGCGACGCTTACTGGCCCTCGCAACCGCATTGAGCACTCACAGGTGGTCGACCCGGCAGATTTCGCGCGCTATAAGCAACTCGGTGTGATTGCGTCAATGCAGCCCAGCCATGTACTGACAGACATGAATTGGGCCGAACAGCGCCTCGGCCCCGAACGCGCGAAATATTCCTATGCGTGGAAATCATTCCTCGACGCAGGGGTGCCGCTCGCCTTCGGGACGGATTATCCCGTCGAGCCGATTACCCCATTCCGTGGACTCTACGCTTCAGTCACGCGCATGAACGAAGCCGGAACAATGACCTATCACTCCGAACAGAAAATCACCATCTGGCAGGCGATCTACGCCTACACGCAAGGGTCAGCGTACGCCGAATTCGCTGAACAGAAGAAAGGCAAGCTCGCAAATGGATTCTATGCGGATTTTGTCGTACTCGACCGTGATGTAACGGCAGTTCCTCCCGCTGAAATTTTGAAAACGAAGGTTCTGCGAACCGTGATCAGTGGGAAAACTGTATACGTGGCAAATGTGAAAGCTAGATAGACATATGGTCAGGAGGAGTGATGGCCACAACGACGCATCTGGCGATTGAAACCTATCTCAAGACCTCCTATCACCCTGACCGCGATTATGTAGACGGTGAGGTTGAGGAGCGCAATTTAGGCGAGTTCGATCATGCAGAATTGCAAACAGCTATAGCTGCCTGGTTTCATGCGCATCGCAAGGAATGGAACGTATACGCTCTCACGGAGCAGCGTGTACGTGTATCGGAAACGCGCGTGCGCATCCCGGATGTATGCCTGGTTTCGCGTGACTTGCCTGTTGAGCAGGTCATCACCAAACCTCCCATCGCTGTGGTTGAAATTCTTTCGCCCGAAGACCGCGTGCGCCGCTATAACGACTGGCTTGAAGATTACCGCATCAATGGGAGTGAAGCACATCTGGGTGCTTGATCCTACCACCCGATCAGGATTTGACTGGATTGCGGGATGGCATGAGGTACAGCGTTTTGAAGCCTCGGGAACGCCGATTTATCTGGACGTGCGAGAGATCTTCGAGAGTCTGACGAAGTGACCTTTGTTGTTAGAAGGACAGTTTGACCGCATCTGACAACCCTATCTAATCTCTCTGCTACTCTTCCCTCATGTCCCGCTCCCTGCGCGCCCATTTGCTGCTGATCGCAGTTGTCTTCGTCTGGGGAGCGACCTTTGTTGTCATCAAAGACGCGCTACAAGACATTTCCCCGCTGCTCTTCAACCTGATTCGCATGACGCTGGCCTTTGCCTGCCTTGCTGTCGTCTATCGAGCACACTGGAAAAACCTCCCACCCCGCGCGATTGCCAGTGGAGCCATCGTTGGTCTGTGCCTGGCGATGGGATATCAATTTCAGACCGCCGGGCTGCAGCTTACGACGCCCTCCAAATCAGCATTTATTACCGGACTATTAGTCGTACTGGTGCCGCTCTTGTCCGCAATTCCCTTCCTGCGGCCCGCTGGCTCCCATGCTCCGCGCTGGAATGCCTATCTGGGCGCATTCTTTGCTTTTGCTGGAATTGTTTTGCTGACCACTCCAGCGCATGCTTCATTCGGCTTTGATTCCATCAATCTCGGCGATATTCTCACCCTGGGCTGCGCCCTCGGATTCGCATTGCATGTGCTGGCCCTGGCGCACACGCTGCCGCGTGTGCCGTTCACACAATTAGCACTGTTGCAGATCGGCTTCTGCGCGCTCTTTATGGCCATCAGCGGCCCGCTGCTTGAGCATCCTTATATCCACTGGACGCCGCGCGTCATCATTGCCCTGTCAGTAGCTGCGCTGCTGGCCACTGCTGCTGCTTTCACCGTTCAGTCGTATGCTCAGCAATATCTTCCGCCGACGCACACGGCGTTGATTCTAGCGTTGGAGCCTGTCTTCGCGTGGCTTACATCTTTTGTGGTCCTGAGAGAACGCCTCGGACTTCGCGCATCTTGCGGAGCACTGCTCATTTTGTGCGGTATCGCTTTTACAGAATTCCTGCCTGGACGCATACAACCCACAGCGCATGAAACGGTTCCAGGCATAGAGAGAACGTGACTTCCCGGCGATTTTATGCGTCTAACAAGCGAAAAGAGAAAGTGAAGCCTGCCTTTTCGCACACCATCTGCTTCATTTCAAAGGAGCTCGCTATAAACTTCCGCAAGCTCCCGTATACTGAAGCATGGAAAGGCGACCGCGCCGGCAATTCTATAGAACAGCTCCCGAAACAGATACGAGGTTAGATTCGAATGAAATCTCTGCTTGAACGGCTCCGCACACGCCGTCTCGCTTCTACGTTTACGATCCTTACGACACTCTCGGCTGGAATCATCATCGGCTCGATCGTTGCCCATGGAGTCCGCGGACAGGAGTCGAGGGTCAACAGCTCCGATGCAACTCCCCTGAGGGTGCCTGCCCCAAAAGACCTTTCCACCGATTTCACCAGGATTGCCAAGGAAGTTGGCCCTGCTGTGGTCAACATTAATACTGAAACCCTGCCAAAGGAACAGCAGCAGGGACGCCGCCGTCCTGGGCAGCGCTTCCGTCAGATGCCGCAAAACCCAGACAACGGCAACGGCGATGACAACAATGACGATCAGGACCAGGGCGGCCAAGGCGGCATGCAGGATTTCTTCAACCGCTTCTTCGGAATGGGCCCTGACCAGGCACAGCCTGACGATCAGGCGCGCGAAGCCCTTGGCTCCGGATTCATCGTCGATCCGAAGGGATACATCATCACTAACAACCACGTTGTCGACAAGGCCGATCGCATTTATGTAAAGCTCACCACAGACCCCGACGGAAACCAGGGACATCCGGCAAAGGTGATTGGTATCGACAAGGCCACCGATCTGGCGGTCATTAAAATCGACGTTGATCATCCCCTGCCGACGGTAAGGCTCGGCAATTCTGACGCATCGCAGGTAGGTGACTGGGTCATCGCCATCGGCAGCCCGTTTACTCTGCAGCAGACCGTCACGGCGGGCATTGTATCCGCCAAAAACCGGACTATGCCCGGCATACAAGGGCAGTTCCAGCACTTCATTCAGACTGATGCCGCGATCAACCCCGGTAACTCAGGTGGCCCATTGCTGAACATGGCGGGCGAAGTTGTCGGCGTGAACACTGCGATCTTTACTCAGTCCGCCGGATACCAGGGCATTGGGTTTGCGATGCCAGCGAACACTGTAGTCGATGTCTATAACGAGCTGATTGGACCACAACACCAGGTTGTCCGCGGCTCCATTGGCATCACCTTCCAACCCGCTGTTTCCAGCGCCGTTCAACGCGTTTATGGCGCGAAGACTGGCGTCATTATCCGCAGCGTGACGCCTGGATTGCCTGCTGATAAGGCCGGCCTCAAACCGGGAGACATCATTACAACCATTGATGGTCACCCGGTAAAAGATGGTGACGATCTGGTAAATCAGATCAGCGTCCGTAAGCCAGGAAGTTCTGTCCAGCTTGGCTACACGCGGGATGGCAAGCCGTCCAGCGCAACCGTTGCTATCATCGACCGCAAAACGATGGAAGAAAAGGCTCTCGGCGAAAATGATCAGGAAGAGGGCGGCGGACAAGAGAATGGGATGGACACCTCCCAGAGCAAGCTTGGCATCACCGTCAGCGACCTGCCGCAAAATGCGCCTTCAGCGCTGCATGGCGTCCTGATCCAGCGAGTCAAGCCTGGTTCGTTTGCTGATAACGAAATGAATATGACTGGCTTCGAAGGCTCCGTCATCACGTCGGTCAACAAGCAGCCTGTTCACAATAAGGCTGAATACAACGCGATCATTTCCGGCCTCAAATCAGGCCAGGACGTGGTCTTCAACGTTGTCGACCCACAGCATCCGAGGGACGGCGGAATTTTACTCGGCGGAACACTGCCGTAACCATGAAAGACAATAGTCCACTATGGTACTGGCGTTACAAAAATTTGTGACGCCAGTACAGTTTTGCTTGCAATCTTGTGAGTTCCCTTTTAACCTCACGAGAAAGATTTTTTAGGAAAAAATTCCCCCAGATGAGGTCCCATTGCATGCTTTCAGTTCGAGCTTGCCAAACAATACTGTTAACTGCTGTCCTTGTTACCACGCCCGCTTTTGCCGGACGCAGCCACCGGGCGGCAACTTCGGGCCACAGCAAGAAGAAGTCCACCACCCATAAAGTCCAGGGCCAGCGTGGCATTGATGACGACCGCGCCCGGCAAATCCAGACAGCTCTGATCAAGGAAAAATACCTCAGCGGCGAGCCCTCCGGGGAGTGGGACAACGAAACCCAGGCAGCCATGGAGAAATATCAGGCAGACCACGGCTGGCAAACAAAGCTGGTTCCTGATTCACGTGCATTGATCAAGCTTGGCCTGGGACCGGACCACTCCGGAAGTCTGACGACGGCCGGCAAACAGACTGAAGGACCTGCTCCCTCGCCCGCTTCATCTGGACCGAATATGGCCGCTGCGAACACTCTAGCTTCGGCGCATTCCCTTCAGGATTGAGCATTTTTTCAGAGGACACTACTGGGTCCCCCCAGGTTCGCGGAGCTGACCTGGGGTAATTCACTGCGCGTCCCTACGCTCCATCCGGGATGACAGTTCCTGAGAGAACAACTCGCCTACTGCGTTGCATTGCTCCACACCTGTTCAAGAAACTCATATCGTGCCTTGGTCGTATCGGGCCGCGCTTCTGGTGTCGTATTCAGGTGCATCACATGCCATCCATTCATGGCGCTGTACGCTGGCCATTTTGGTAAACCGGAACCATTCGGATCGCCCGTGCGCGCAAAATTCGTCCAGTAATTCTGCATCAGTTCTGACAATTGCCTGTCTTCAGGACGCACCGGCATTCCCTGTCGCGAATCCAGGGTTCCAAAGACATATTCAATATCATCAGAATGGAAGGCCGCGCCTGCAGGATGAAATTTGTCTCCCGGTGACGGCAATTCGAAGTGGTAGCGATAGGCTGGCTTTTCACTTGTAGCTACGTGCGCCACAATCCAGCGCCAGGTGGAATAGGCTATGAAGCGGTCGCCCGCAACGTCCTTTGCGGCCCGCAGAGCGTCATCATCGGTTGTCGCTGGGTTAAGGGCGAGAAACTTGTCGGCATGCGCGCCGAATTCTTTTTGCGCCATCTGCCGATACTCGGCAACGGTTAGCGTTTTCTGAGCAATTCCTCCTTCATCTGCATTCCATCCGGCGAGCAGTGGAATGTGCGCCTGCTTACCCGCCGCATAAATGGCCTCAACGCTGTCAGTCAGGAAATAGCCATCGACATCAGGAGAATAGCGAACAGGGTCCATATCCGGTTCCGGCGTAGCTGCTTTCAATACTTCTTCTGCGCTAAGAGAGCGCAGGTCAGCCAGTTTCGTTACTCCCAGGATTTTTCCTGCGTTTTCCTGATCACTCTTCTCACGCTCCTCGCGCGATTTCAAAGGA
Organism: Pseudacidobacterium sp.; assembly: GCA_036264445.1. Lineage (GTDB taxonomy): Bacteria > Acidobacteriota > Terriglobia > Terriglobales > Acidobacteriaceae > Pseudacidobacterium. The sequence goes on along the minus strand of DATAQW010000368.1, from coordinate 9,971 downwards.
AGGGTGGTCGCGCCAAATGCTCCTCCGCTTTGGCCGATCCCGCGCTGGAACAAATCTTTCGCCATAGGCGAGGCCATTTGCGCGCATACAGAGATCGATCCGGCTGACTCGCCAAAGATGGTCACGTTGTTCGGATCGCCGCCAAAATTCTTGATGTTGCGATGCACCCACTGAATGGCGGCAGCCTGGTCCATCAGCCCATAATTTCCCGACGCGTGTTGCGGCGATTCGGCGGTCAACTCAGGATGCACAAAGAAACCGAAGATGTTCAGGCGGTAGTTCATCGAGACAATAATGACGCCTTTGTGAGCAAGGTTTTCGCCGTTCTGACGCGCTTCCGATGTAGCGCCGACGGTAAATCCTCCGCCAAAGATCCACACCATCACAGGCAGCTTCGCGTTCTTGTTATTCGCCGGAGTCCAGACATTGAGCGTCAGGCAGTCTTCGCTTGGGCCGGGATCGTGGAAGATCACATCTGGCCATAAAAAAGGCTGCATGCAATGATGCCCGAAGTTTGTTGTCTGCAATGTGCCATGCCACTTCGCCGCAGGTTGCGGAGGCTTCCAGCGAAGCGGACCTACCGGCGGCGCGGCATAGGGAATGCCTTTGAAGATACGCACCTGTCCATCAGAACTGGTGTAGCCTTGTACCTCGCCTTTATCTGTCTTTACCTTGGGAGCATCAGCCGCTAACGTTGCAACGCTTACCGCAGTCAAACATGCAAACACCGCACCTCGCAGAATTGTCCGCATCAAGAAAACCCTTTCTCCAAAATGAGATTTTTGTTTACGGAGAAAAGGTATCACGTTGCCATCAAGAGTACTGGGAGAACACTCCCAGTACTCTTTGTAGTGTTGCGTTAGAAATAATATTTCAGAGCGAGCTGGAAGAAACGCGGGTCCGGAGAATAGTTGCCGAGGAAACGTGTTCCTGTAATCTGCCCGCCAGTGTTTCCAATCCCTGAATCGGACGGTGAACCCCATGCAGGCGTGTTGAAGAGGTTGAATACGTCTGCGCGGAATTGCAGGTACTGACTTTCAAAGGTTCTGAAGTTTTTGAAGACCGACATATCGATCCGTTGATAGCCGGGACCAGCAATTTGTCCGCGGCGGCCGCCGGTGTACAGCAGAGCGGCTGCCGAGCCTGTAATGTACCCGGATGAACCAAAGCTGCTTGGATATGGCGGGTTCGCAAAGGCGCAAGGGTTATACCAGTGCGCCACAGTCCGCACTTTGGCGGGGCAGGTAATGCCGGGGTTGCCCGCCAGCGCCGTTCCTCCTCCGTGCCAAACATTGCCGGTTCGAATGGCGAATGTTCCGCTCCCTGCAATACCGCCCACGACGTTTCCTGTTGCAGGATCGATGGCCCCACGATCATATACAGTGAACGGCTGTCCTGACTGAGCACGGAAGATCATTGTCGACGACCATCCGCCTGCAAGCATGTTCAGGATGCCTGGATTCTGCAGATACTTGCGCCCTACACCAAAGGGAAGTTCATAGGTGCCGGTAAATGTGAACCTCTGCCGCACATCGAATGGAGAATTGCTGTAGTCAACTCCAAGTCCAAACATGTTGTAATTCTTGTTTCCTCCTTCGCCATTGCTAGGCAGCGGCTCCCGGGCATCATCCAGCGAGTGCGACCAGGTGTAAGTGGAAAGGAAGCTCAGACCATTGACAAAGCGGCGTTGCAAAGTCGCCTGCAGGCCGTTGTAGTCTGAGACCGCCGCGCCTGTGATGACATGAAAGCCGCCGAAGTCAGGAAACGGCTGAAGTGAGGTTGTATTTGTGCCCGCAGGAGCAATAGCCGCCGAGCTGTTTGGCCACACTACTACCTGTAAATGGCGAGATACGCTGCCAACATAGGCAAGGTTAAGAGACATGTTATTAGTAATGCCCCATTCGGTTGCGACGTTGTACTCGACACTGTAAGGGCTGCGCCACTTTGGGTCTTGTCCTGTGAGTGTTGGCAGCGACAGACCACCAGATGGAGGGCCTGACTCAAGCGTCGATCCATTGGTCGTACAGGAAGTCAATCCGGCAGTGCATGAAGGAGCTCCCCAGAACTGCTCAATGTCATAGGGATAATTCGTACCCAGATTTGGATAGTTGCCCAGGTTTTCAAGACCGCCATAAAACAGACCGGCCCCAACACGAAAGACCAGCCGGTCGTTTGCCTGATAGGAAACTCCGGCGCGCGGCGCGAAGTTTGTTTTCTGTGACAGCACGAGAGAGCGATTACCGCTATATACCAACTGGATGTTGTCCTTCGCCAGCAGGTTGAGAAACAGGGGATCCAAAGCGATACTTCTCTGCGAAGTGGGAAGCATGAAGACCCCGCTCCCTGCTGCCGGCACATTGATGGGACCAGTGGAATACCAAAGCCCCTGACGGTCGTTTCGTTCAATCGGCGGCTGGTAAAAGTCGTAGCGCAATCCCAGATTGACAGTGAGGCGCCGGGACGTTTTCCAGTCGTCCTGCGCATAAACAGAGCGATACCAGCGTCCCAGGTTTGGCTCTGTGAAGCTGGAAAGGTAATTGGTGTTCATGTAATCGGCTAGAAAGTCCGCAACGCCGGAGCCGGTGTATGCCACGCCTGGACTGCCGGTGAAATGTCCGTCATAGCCTGGCGCGCTATGCGCGAAGGTTGGCTGGACCACTGAGTAACGGACATTTTGAAAATTGGCGCCGAACTTAAAGGTATGGTTTCCGCGAATCATGGTGAGATCGTCGATAATCTGGTAGACATTTTCGTGTTCGTCTGCCGGCTGAAACAACGGTGTCCACATACCATTAATGCCGTTAATGTAAATGTTGGGCAGGCCGCCATTGAGAGGGCCATAGGGAATTCCACCCATTCCAAATTGGGCCGCCAGATTTACGTTGTAGCTTGGCTGGAGCCATGCATAGTGTCCCCAGTTGTAAGCAAAGCGTGCCTGGTTGACGAAAGCTGGCGAAAACACATGGTTATAGCTGAAGACGGCATTTTTTCCGTAATTGAGAAAGCTCCCGGAGTCGAAAGTGCCGCTCCCATCCAGAATTTCGCCGAGAATGGGTTCGGCGGTCTTGTCTTGCTGCGACCAGCTGATGCGGCCAAAAATCTGGTTTGACGTGCTTATATTCCAGTCCACACGCGTATCGAATTGATTGGTATTGTCCGTGTATCGCCGTGAAGTGGCGTAGTTGTTATAAGTGAGACCGTTATTTGCATTCGGCTGAGGATACGTACTCAGCAACTTACTTGCGATAGAGTCGATTTCGCCGGAACACATCACGTTTTGCGGATTTCCGCAGGCGGAGCCCAGCAGTCTGTTTCCAGCAGACCCCGGCTCAAATAGCGTGATCGGCTGGGGTGCGCCCGTCAGGCGGGGTTCGAGCAGCTCTGTAAAATCTCCGGACCGTTCTTTGAGGGTCGGAACACTGGTGATGGCCGGAAATGCCTGAACAATCCGGTTCCCTTCATAGTCAACAAAAAAGAAAAGCTTGTTTCGCAGGATTGGGCCACCGAAAGTTCCTCCGAACTGGTTCTGATGGTAAGGCAGCACTTGCGTAGGACTGTTTGTGCCGGATGCCCACTCAGTTGGAGACGCCACTCCCAGAGCGTTATTGCGTATGTATTCCCATACATTGCCATGAAATGCATTGGTGCCCGACTTAATGCTGGCATTTACAACTGCACCGGCTGAATGACCGAACTCCGCCGAGAAAGATCCGGTCTGTACCTTGAATTCCTGCAGCGCATCCGGCGGCGGCTTTACAACATAGCTTGCGCCGTTGAGGAAATCGATGGCATTCGAGTTATTGTCGATGCCGTCGAGAATAAAGTTGTTCTGTGTTGCGCGCATGCCGTTCGCGGTGAAATCTCCATTGCCCTGCCCGCGAGAGCCATTGGAGGCGGGCACACCCGCAGCCAACTGTGCAATGAAGACATAGTTGCGTTGATTGAGCGGCGTGTCATTGATTTCCCGGGTGGTCATCACCTGGCCGGTGGATGCCTCCTGGGTTTGCAGGAGTGGCGTGGAATCTGCGCTCACCTCCACTTTTTCTGTAGCTGCGCCGACTTTGAGCACAATGTCCGCCTGCATTCGCTGGCTGACGTGCAGCTCAAGCCCAGTCTTCGTAGTAGAGGCGAAGCCGGGTACAGTAACGGTCACGGAATAATGCCCAATCCTGATGGGCTGGAACGTGTAGAGGCCGCTGTTGTCGGTCTGCGTTTCGACAGTGAAGTTCGTGTCTGTATTCGTGAGCAGCACCCTCGCATGAGGCACAACAGCACCCTGCACGTCGGTCACCGTGCCAGAGATGGCACCTTGATCCAGTTGGGCGAATGACAGCCTAAACGTTGCGAGAATCAATAGCGTGAACAAAAACGGGACAAAGCGCCCGTTTCTGTGCCTGCCGTAGAGCCGGGTTTGCATTTTGGGCCTCCTAATTTTGTCATCCGAGTAAATGAGTCGCACACCGTCTTAGAAATCGTTTACACGATAAATCTGGTTTATCTGATTAATTACTTGAGTTGAAATTGTGTAAACGTTATCCGGAGACATAATTTCTGCTCCGCATGCATGATTGTCAAGAGAGAAGATACGGAGAAACTAAGCTGCAGACTTGTCTTCCAAAACTCGAAAATATGTCTTGACGGCGCGCGCTGAATAGGCCCATGATGTTGTCTCTGTAGATCCATGCTGCGTGGAGCACGGATTTCTTGCTACATCTTAGAGGGTTTGCGAGCAGCAGTAGAACGCCTGCCAAGTACCGTGTGGAGGTCTCTATATGAAGGGCAAGCTCTCTCTTCTAATCTTGTTGCTTGCAGCTCCCCTTGCTAGTCTCGCTGCAGAGCAGCTCATTCCAGCTGGCTCCCTGATATCGTGCATTGTGGCTGAGCCAAAGCTTTCTTCAAAGACAGCGAACATCGGCGATCCGGTCATGTGTACGGTGAGCCATGTCGAGATGTATGGCCGCTCTACGCTGCCGTACGGAAGCTTCATGGTAGGCCGCTTTGAGGATTACAAGGATCCCGGCCATCTCGTCGGCAAAGGATGGATGGAGCTTAAGTTCGATCGCATGGAGATCGAGCCGGACACAGTGATCCCATTGGATGCTCGAGTGGTTGCGGTGCCGGGCTATAACGTCGACCGGCAAGGCCGCATTCTTGGCAAGGGTCATGCCGTGCGCGATGCTATCGAGTGGTCCATTCCGATCTTGTGGCCGATTGACTTGATCAACCTGCCGCGCCGCGGTCCAAGACCGACCCTGAAGGAAGAGACTCGGCTGACTTTGAAGCTTCTTGATGACATAAGCGTGCCAACGCGTGCGCCTCTTCAGGAGGAGAGCCCGGGGCTGCTGCGCCGGCCGGCGGCGTATCAGGAACCTGCGCCCGCTCCAGCGCCTCAACCGCAGCCGGTCGTGATGCAGACGTATGTCCAGCCAATGTATGTGCCGGCTCCAGTGGTGTACTACCCGTATATCGCGCAACCGATGATGCCGGTGTATTACGCGCCCGCGCCCCAGATGATGGTTCGGGCCCCTGCTCCCTCTCCCTACATTGGCCCGTATTCGCCTTATTACTCGCCCTACTGAAAGGAAGTCAGGGCGACGATTTTGCGCGAACGTACGTCAAATTTCGTTTCCTGAGGATTTCCTTGCAAACGTTATCGAGGACAGCATTTCTGCCCAGTATGCATGATTTTCAAGAGAGAAAGTACGGGGAAATCGCGCTGCCAATTTAAAATGAGCCTGTGAGCACATCGATTGGCACCGCGCAGGATATTCAACTGAAAATTCGCGAACGCGAACGCATTTCTACCGATGAAGCGCGCTGGCTATGGCACAACGCGAACGATCAGGAATTACGCGATCTCGCCTCCCTCGTACGCGCACGCTTTCATGCTCCATCCTCCTGCACATACCTGGTGATGCGCATCATCAACTACACCAATGTGTGCGTGGCTCAGTGCGATTACTGCGCCTTCTACCGCCTTCCCGGAGACAAAGAAAGCTATGTGCTCACTCAGGAGCAGGTCTTCGCGAAACTTGATGAGTTGCTCACGCTCGGCGGCGATCTGGCGGCCTTCAACGGCGGATTTAACCCGCATCTGCCGCTCGACTACTACTGCGATCTGTTTGCCGCCATCCGAGCCCGGTATGGCAACAAGCTTGAGTTCTATGCACTGACCATCGCTGAGTTCATGTACCTTGCCGACCACGCGAAGCTCAACTACGCAGAAGCAGCGCAGCGCTTCAAAGAAGCTGGCGTGCGCTGGATTACCGGAGGCGGCTCAGAAATTCTGACGGAAGACTTTCGCAGCCGTCACAGCAAATTCAAGTACACAGTTGCCGAATATTTTGAAGCGCAGCGCGCCATCATCGACGCTGGGTTAAACACCACGGCCACCATGGTCATAGGCTTTGACGAATCCATCGATGAGCGCCTGGAGCATCTTGAGCGCACGCGACACTTTCAGGATGAAACCAACGGCCTTGCCAGCTTTCTCTGCTGGACTTACAAGCCTTACTTCACACAGCTTGGCGGAATTGAAGTGACGACTGCGGAATACCTGCGTCATCTTGCATTGAGCCGTATTTATCTCGACAATGTTCCCCGCATCCGTACCTCAGTTCTTACGCAGAATGAACGCGCGCTCGAAGGGCTTCTCTATGGAGCCGATGATTTTGACCTGCCTATCGAAGATGAAGTTACGCAGAAGGCAGGCGCGACCATCAGCCTGGAATTCGACCGCATTCTTGATGTGGCGCGGAATCTTGGCTTTAACCCGGCGTACCGACACGTAACGCAAATCAACTAGAGCCGTGTCGTCGCTATAATCCCTGCAATCGTCGTACAATGTTGCCCATGCTACACACTCTTGTTCAGGAGGCAGTAGCTGATGGCTGGGACATCTCAACAACCGCAGGCCGTAAAGAAAAACTCCAGGTGGTTTCTGTGGGTTCGTGTCATTCTCCTCATTGCCATTATTGTGATTGGCGCAACCTGGTTCGTCCGCCGTCCTAAATTGGTTTCCGTTGTCAATCCAAAAGAAGTCTCTCTGACGGAAACCATCGCAAGCAGCGCTCGCGTTGGGGGCGTTCTGGAAACAGGTGTTGGCTCCCAATTTACGGGCACGGTAGAGAGGCTTTTCGTGAGAGAAGGTGACCGCGTAAAAGCCGGCCAGCCCATCGCAGTTCTCAGAAATGCTGTCACGCAGCAGCAGCAGGTCCAGGCACAGAAGGCCGTGGATACAGCCCGCTCAGAGCTTGCGCAGACATCGAAAGGCCCCACCGCAGCGGAAATTGCGGAAGCCGAGAACTCCATAGCAGAAGCGCGCGCGCAGGCGGCGCAGGCAAAATCGGATCTTGGGCAGGCGCAGAGAGATTACGCCCGCAGCCAACAGATGATAAAGGACGGCACGATTTCCAGAGCCGACTTTGAAGCATCGCAGACGAAAGCGTCAACCGCGAAGGCTCTGGTCAAGTCTTCAGAAGCAACTGTCAGGACCCGCGAGGCTCGATTGCAGATTCTGAAGGAAACGCCGCGTCCTGAAGATGTGCAGGTGGCCCGTAACCGTTTGAACGAAGCGCAGCAGGCGTTTTCTGTCGCCAAGGAGCAGGTCAGAGACGCAAACGTAACCGCCCCCTTCAACGGCGTTGTCACCAAGATCAATGCGGAGGTCGGCCAGACCGTCGGCTCTGCGGGAGTTGTGGATCTGGTAAGCGACGATCTGGAATTGCGCGTTGATCTGGATGAAAACAACCTGGCGGATCTGGCCTTAGGTCAGTCTGCCATCATCTCCTCCAACGCATTCAGTGGAAATACTTTCAAGGGCCGTTTGTCGGAAATTGGAGCCTCCGTCAATCAGGAGCGCGGAACGATCCAGGTAAAAATAACTCCTGAAGACCCGCCTGACTGGCTGCGGCCTGGGCAGACGGTCAATGTCAATCTCATCACCAACGAGCAGGCCGATCGCCTGATGGTCCCATCCACTGCTGTTATGAGGCAAGGCGAACGCTCGGTTGTTCTGGTTGCGGAAAATGGCCATGCTCTCGAAAAGATCGTGTTGACGCGACCTGTCACAAGCGAAGGCATTCCCATCGCAGGGGGCCTTTCTACAACGGATGAGGTCATCGCGAACCCCTCGGGACTCTCGCCGGGGCAGGCCGTCAGAGTAAGGAAGTAAGATCATGGCGCTCATTCCCACAAATCTGCGCTTTGAATCCAAGCTCGCGATGCGCCATCTGCTGACAGGCGGCGGCCAGACATTGCTGACAATCGGAGCAGTAGCAGCGGGCGTTATTGTCATCATCTTTCTCACATCGCTTATCTTCGGATTGCAGAAAAGGCTCACCAGAACCCTTACTGAGAATCTGTCGCACGTGACCATCCGCGTTGCAGAACCAAAACCAGTGCCACTGGCTGAGATCACTTCCCTGCAAGCGGCGATGAGCAGCAGCCGCATTGAGCAGCAGGCCCCCCAAAAGAAATTCATTGATGACTGGCAGCATGTGGTGGATGTGGTGCGCCGCCTTCCCAATGTCCGTGTTGTGGTGCCCGCAATTCAGGGTCAGGGCTTTGTCTCCAAGGGCGGAAATCCCACCGGCGTCACCATCGTCGGCGCTGACCCGGAACAGCAGGACGAGGTCTCACCGGTCACACCGAACCTGATCTCCGGAAAATACGTCGGCCTGGCAAGCGATGAAGTGGTGATTGATTACGAACTCGCAAAAGATCTGAGCGTATCTGTGGGAGACCGCATTCGCGTCAGCTCCAGCACCGGCGCGTCCGATTCGCTCACCATCGTGGGTATTTACAGCCAGGGGCGCGGACGCGGTTCCGCTTATGTCACCTTCCGCACAGGCCAAAGCCTCTTCGGCGTTGGGAACTCCGTAAATGTTGTGTTTGTAAAGGTCTTCGACATCTTCGGATCAGACGAGGTGGCCGACCGCGTCGAGAGCCTTCTTCCGTATGAAGCGCGCTCCTGGTCACGGGAATTTCCGCAATTCGTGTCCTCGCTGAGAGTGCAGGAAGCATCGGCCTACCTCATCTCTGCCTTTAGCCTGATTGCCTCATCCTTTGCCATTGCTTCCGTCCTGATTGTCTCGGTGCTGCAGAAGTCGAAACAGATTGGCATTCTCAAAAGCATTGGAGCGAAACGCCGCCAGATTCTCATGGTCTTTTGTCTGGAGGGCCTGGGCATTGCCATCCTGGGCAGCGCAGCCGGCGCGTTCTTTGGAACGCTGATTGTCTACCTTATTGGCCTGCCGACGCAGCCAGTCAGGCATGTGGGGCAAACCCCCGATCAATTGTTTCCCGTTGCGATTCTGCCCGTGTACATCATTGGAGCGGTAGTTGCGGCGATCTTTTCTACTTTGATTGCCGCATGGTTTCCCGCGCGAAGCGCAGCCCGGATGAATCCTGTCGATGTGATGCGGTGAGGGAAATACAATGGACCAGTTCATACATCAGGCTTCCGGTGATGGCGCTCGGCGCGTCGTGGTAGAGACCCGCGGGCTGAAGAAGACCTATTTCGGAAAAATCGCCACGCCCGTATTGCATGGCATTGACGTCGAAATCAGCGCCGGTGAGTTTGTCGCCATCATGGGGCAATCCGGCAGCGGAAAGTCCACTCTGCTGAATATTCTCGGCGCTCTTGATGTGCCCACCGAAGGACAGGTCCTCATCGATGGTGTAGACATTGCTACGTTATCCGAAGACAAGCTGGCCGAATTGCGCAATCGCGTCGTCGGTTTTGTTTTCCAGTTCCATTACCTGCTGGACGAGCTGACCTGCCTGGAGAATGCGCTTGTGCCCATTACACTTCGTAATGGAGAGGCGACCGCGCCTGAACGCGAGCGTGTAATTGGCCTGCTCGAACGCGTTGGCCTGGGCGCGCAGCTGCATAAGTATCCGACTATGATGAGCGGCGGGCAAAACCAGCGGTGCGCCATCATTCGCGCTCTGGCAAACGAGCCCAAGAT
>DATAQW010000331.1:0-8271 GCA_036264445.1 Pseudacidobacterium sp. | reverse complement strand
CTCCACGCCTTGGTCTGCCCACTTCGCCGCTTTCTCGCGATTGCGCACAAGTGCTCGCACCTGTTTGCCTTGCTTCAGCAGATGCCGCGCGGTGGCGCCCCCAACTTTTCCAGTAATGCCCATGACTAAATACATGCTCGTTTTCTCCTTGTCTGCCTCGTATTTGGCCGCCCATCCAAATGAGCGACCTGACGATTAGAGGCCCAAAAAAAACCATTGGTTACAAATTAATCAGTGGTTTAATACTGTGAACACATCAACCGCTGTGTCATGAAAGGGTGGCGCTTTTTGCGACCAACGGTTATAAGCCAACAAGCGGTCGCAAAAATGGTCGAAAGGGCCTAATCTATTGAAGTGACATCCACATCACCAAGTCGCCGGGTAGAGCGCAAGGAAAGGCTGCGGGGCGAAATCCTTGCGGCTGCAAGCAAAATGTTTGCCGATCGCGGCTACGAAGCAGTGACGCTTCGCGCGATCGCTAAAGAGATCGGCTATACGCACGCCGTGATTTATCAGCATTTCCCCGACAAGTGGCATATTCTTGCCGAGCTGAGCAGCGAGACGATCGGGCTGCTGATTCAGAACTTCGACGCGATTGCCGCTAAACATCCTGTACCCAAAGAGCGTCTTTTTGCGACTTCACGTGGTTTGATTCAGTTCTGCACTGCCCATCCACAGCAGTTCCGCAACGTCTTCTTCGGGCCGGAGAACCGCAACGGCATCCGCGCTGGACAATATATCGACGACATTGGCAGACCTTTGTTCCAACGTTTCGTACAGCTCTTCTTCGAAGTTGCCAGGGATGAAGGATTGCCAGGTAGGGATGACATAGTGGTAGCACACACCTGGTGGTACACGATCTTCGGCCTCGCCACGCTCATGGTCATCCAAGGGATTGTGCCCGACCGGCCTGACCAGACTCTCGTGGTCGAGCAAACGATTGCCACACTTTGGGCGGGCGTTCAGGTGGTTCCGCGATTGCCGAAGAGCGCGGTCTCTAAGCGATCCGGCCGATCCCGTGCCTCAAAGCAATAACAACTCTGTCTACTTAGTAGCAGTCGGAGGTGTGCCCGTGGCGTAGCAGGTGTTAACCGTTTTTCCAAGGCCGCAGACCTACTGGTTACACGGCAGACCGGTGAAGGTCGAGACTTTGGGAGAAGGAAAGTTTCCTCCCATCTCTGTAAATCTATGAAAATGAAGCGAATGCTAGCGTAACTAAGCGTAACCCTAAGTAGTTGAGCGACCGTAATTTAGAGCAATTTTCCGCAGATCGCTGAAGCTGATCGGTGTACCTCTGCTGTACTTGTAAGTGTCATGCAATGCAGTCGTTTTTTACTGCAATGATTTCTTTACGCTCCGATCTGCGGCGTAAGCTACTGTCGTATTTCTACAAGAATCGTTCCGCACGCGTGTATGTCCGTCAGTTGGCGAATGCTTTGGGCGTCGATTCAACCAATCTGTCACGCGAATTGGCACGGCTGGAGCGGGAAAGACTCTTGCGGTCTGAGATTGAGGGTCGGCAACGCTATTACAGCATCAACTCCCAGTATCCCTATCTGAAAGCTGTCTTTTTACTTCTTCAGGGAACGATAGGCATTGTGCCAATGCTCGCAACTGCCTTACATCGCGTGGCAGGCATCCAAGAGGCATACCTCTATGGTTCCTTCGCCAAGAACGAGGCCGATGCGTCCAGCGATATTGATCTGCTGATCATTGGCCAGCCCGATGCCACTGGCCTGGCTGCAGAAGTCTCCCGTCTGGAGAAAACTCTTAATCGAGAAGTTAGCTACACGACGCTCAAGGCGCAGGAGTTGAAAAGAAAGCTTGCAGCGCACGACCCATTTCTTACCGACGTTTGGCCAGGAATCGGCCGTGAACACAACGAAGCCACAGCGAATTGATCCGAAGCAGGTCAAACAGTTTTTCACCGACGCACAGAAGCGGACCTCTGGCCGCTCGCAAAAACCTGACCATAGATGCCGAGACGGCTTATCAAATTGCCTATGAGGCCATGATTAAGGGGTCTCTGGCTCTGATGCTTAGCCATGGACAACGACCGCGCAAACAGCTCGGCCACCATATCGCAATCATTGAGTTTGCGCAGAAGAATCTGCCTGGATGCCCGGCGGGTACCTTTGCCTTGCTCGATCGTATGCGCCGCAAGCGCAACGACGCGTTTTATGATATCGCCCTCGTCAGCGATACAGAAGCTCCGGAAGCAGTCGCCACAGCCGAAGCATATCTACTCGCCTGCGACAGATGGTTCGTGGCGGTTCTGCCCGAAGGCCGCAACGAACCATTCTGCGGCTTCCCGCACTTGCTGCCATTCAGGATCCATTCAAGATGACCTGCGAGTCAGGGAAACGAGGGAGCTTCTTCTGGTATTTGTCTAGCAAGGCTGAGAAGTCGGTCCAAGCACGCTTCTGTACGTCATTGAAGGTTGGCTCATAAGGTCTTAAAGAACAGATCAAATGCATAACCGTCCAAATCCAAAAAAACCTCGTCAGCCCACTCCGTTCTTAATGCACTGCGACCTTATTTTTCGCGCTTTCCTTCGGGTCATTCCGGCGAAGCAGCAGAGTCAGTGGAATCATCAACAGGGAAAGCGCGCACAAAAAGAAGTAGACATCTACGTATGCAAGAAGGTTTGCCTGGGCCTGCAATCGATTGTAGATTTGCGCTTGGGCAAGATAGTTTGCATTTGCCGGGCCGAAAGACCCCGAGAGGGAATTTTGCAATGACTTGAGCTGTGTCTGAAATGTTGGACTGCTGGGCGTTACATACTTAAGCAGCTGATTAGCGTGGAATTGTCCCCTCTCGGTTATAGCAGCCCCGGTTAAGGAAATTAAGATGCTTCCGCCGATGTTCCGAACAAAATTAATGAGACCAGAGATCTGGTTACTCTTCTCCGAAGGCATTCCGAAATAGGCAGCCGTGGTTACGGAAATAAATACAAACGGAATAGCTGCGACCTGTAACACCCTCAGCCACGAATTGGTTCTAAAACTCAATCCCAAGTTGAGGTGTGTTGCGGTATAGAAATACGCGACAGCATAGAATGCAAAACCGAACAGAATGAGATTACGCGCCGGAACTCTCGTGAGAGCTTGCCCAGCCATCGGCATTAAGACCACTAGAAGAATACCACCTGCGGAGAGGGACAGGCCGGCGACCGTAGCCGTGTATCCAATGCTTGCCTGTTCAAATTGTGGTTGCAGGACCGTGGATGCATTGAGCAAACCTCCGGTGATCAGCATCAGAAAGCAACACACGGCGAAGTTCCTCGATTTGAGAAGCTTCAGGTCCATGAGTGGTTTTTTGGCGTGCCATTCCCAGATAATCAGCGCTAGGAACGTAATTGCAAAAGTTATACCGAAGACTTGAATGAATGTTGACTGGAACCAGTCCTTTTCCTCTCCCTTGTCCAGCATAATCTGCAAAGACGCCATCGACAGGACGAGCAAAATCAACCCCGGGGAGTCGATCCTGGCGAGATTCTTCTTATCAGCCTTCATCCACGGCGGGTCTTCGACAAGACGCTGCGTGAGAATGATCGACAAAATCCCCACTGGGATATTGATATAGAAAATCCAGTTCCAACTGTAGTTGTCGGTAATCCATCCACCGAGCGTTGGTCCGATTGACGGAGCAAGTACGGCAACAAGGCCGTAGAGAGAAAAGGCCAGCCCTCTTTGATGCGGCTCAAAAGAATCGGCCATAATGGCCTGAGCCATGGGCTGGAGACCGCCACCACCAGCCCCCTGAACGACACGACACAGCAGAAGTATGGGCAGTGTAGGGGCGATCCCGCAAAAGAAAGAACTGATAGTAAAGATGATCAGGCATAGCTGAAAAAAGCGCTTCCGTCCAATAATGCTTGCCGCCCAACCACCCATTGGCAGCACAACAGCATTGGAGACAAGATAGGCCGTCAGCACCCAGGTACTCTCGTCCTCGCTGGCGCCAAGACTTCCGGCAATATGAGGGAGCGCTACATTGGCAATGGAGGTGTCGAGCACCTCCATAAATGCACCAAGAGCTGCGGTAGCCGCGATCAGCCAGGGATTGACTGCGGGCTTCCATTGCTGCGTGACCGTAACAGATTGTTCTGCAGCCAGTGTCTCTGTTGCCATCTACTGAAGTCCTTCGCAATGCACGCATCGATACCGTATGGTACTGTATCTGATGTGCCCCTCAATGACTGGTTGCAGAAAAAGATCGTTAAGATAGATTCCGATGAGGAAACTCTTACCGGCAAAAAGACGACCTGCGAACAAGAAGTGCGCGAGTCTGTCCATTCAACCGCGGCTTGATGATGATCGTGTTTCTGAGCTTCTGGATGTGGCCGCAGAAGTGTTTATCGAGCATGGCTTCGAAGGCGCCAGCACAAACGAGATCGCGCGTCGCGGGAATTGCTCAAAGACGACTCTTTACGCTCGCTATCCGACCAAAGAAAAGTTGTTTCTTGCGGTGCTGGAACGGCGCATAGAGTTGATACTGAGCGACTTTGTGACAACATTGAAGCCTGAGCTGCCCATTGAACAGACGCTCAAGGAATATGGTTTCCATCTTCTGCAATTAGCTCTTTCGGAAAATCAACAGGGCATGGTCAGGGTGATAAGCATGGAGTCATCGAGGTTCCCGCATCTGGGAAAGCGCTTCTATGAGCTGGGCCCTGGACGCGGCGTTGCAGTTCTTGCCAACTATATGGAAGAGCAAATCAGGCAGAAACACCTCATCAAGGAAGATCCTCAGATCATGGCAGAACACCTGATGAGCCTCATCACTGGCGGATACGTTCGCTGGACAATGCTGGGACTTCCGGACAACCTTAGCTTGAAAGAAAAACGACAACGCGTCAGTGCAGCGGTTGAGATGTTTCTGCGTGCGTACTCGATCCGCATTGACGTGTCTGTGAAGTGTTCGTGAGAAGGACTACGATCAAAGTAATCGGCTCTCGTCTTGAAAGACGATGCCTCAATCACACGTCTCGGGCGCGCCTGCTTCCCAAGGAGGTGATGATCGCTTGTTCTTTACCGGATTCACCGTGATATTTGTTAAGCAGTTCTGCTTTGGCATCGGGCTGACATCCCCGATTCTGGTTTTCCTGGCTCTTGTAATAACCACTGTTGGACTGCTCGTGGGAAGAAGAGAAGGCTGGTCGCGGCTCGACGCTCTCTATTGGGCATTTATTACTGCGACCACAATTGGATACGGCGACTTTCGCCCAACCAAACGCGGTTCGCGCGTGCTGGCGGTGCTCCTCGGCTTCCTGGGATTGATGCTTAGCGGCATTCTCGTGGCGGTCGCCATCGAAGCCACGACCAAGGCGCTTCAGGCGATTCCTCACGAAACCTTGCCCGTTGAAACGCAGGGGATGGCTATACCGCCTGCGGCAATTCAATATGGGATCGCGACGTTAGCTTCCGCGACACTGTCTTCAGACTATCGAGGCGGCAGAAGATAGATTGTCATCGCAAAGACCAGGTAAACCATCAGCACAAACACTCCGACGAACCACGTCGATCGCCCGCTGCTGGTCACCAGCGCCGCCGCCATTGTTGCGATCAGCATCATGATCACGGCTCCTGGCCAGAACTGCAGATCCATAGGTTTCGGCCCGACAACATAACTGAGCAGCACAAGAACCGGCGCAACAAATAGCGCGATTTGCGAGGCGCTTCCCAGCGCAATGCCTACGCTCAAGTCCAGCCGGTTTTTACGCGCGCCTGAGAACGCCGATCCCATCTCCGCAGCGCCGCCCACCAACGCCACCACAACAAAGCCCACGAACGCCGGTGTCATGCCGAATGCCAGTGCGGCCTGCTGCACCGATTCGACAAACACCTCGCTCACCAGCGCCACACACAGCGTGACCACCGCCAGCGTACCCAGCGCGACTCCAATAGGCATTACTGTCTCGCTCGATTCGCCATGTTCTGCGCCGGCGAACAACTCGCGGTGAGTCTTCAGTGAAAACAACAGCCCCAACGCGTACGCCACCAGCAACATCACAGACAGAGCCACGCTCAGTTTTTTGGTGAACTCCCCAGCCGGGGCGTTGTCTGCCTTCGCAACCGCCGAAGGAATCAGCAGCGCAATCGTAGCAAGAAAGAGCAGCCCCGCCTGAAAGCGCGCGTTCACGCGGTTGTATTCCTGCAGATGATACCTCAGTCCGCCCAGCAGAAAAGACGCCCCGAGCACAAAGAGCGTATTGGCAACGATCGTGCCCGCCACCGAAGCCTTCACCAGCATGTACTGCCCGGCATGCAGCGCGGTCAGCGCGATCACAAGCTCTGTCAGGTTTCCGAGCGTCGCGTTCAACAGCCCGCCAACGGCATCGCCCGTGCGTGCCGCAACAGATTCGGTTGCAAGGCTCAGCATCGCCGCCAAAGGAATAATCGCGCACACGGAAAAAATGAAGAGCAGCGTGTGCGATTCCGGTGCGACCTTTGCAACCACAAAAACCACAGGGACAAAGGCCAGCGCCCACAGCAACGGGTTATCCGCGATCTCTTTGAGAAGCTGTTTCATGGGCTTAGGTCCAGCTCGACCAGCTCTCGGCTCACCCTAGGGAAACGCTTCCCATTGATCACGCGCCGACCTGCAGTCGATCATTCGGCTAAGTGAAACAGATCGCTAAGCCCCTTTGAACTGTAAAAACTGTCAGTAGCTGCCGCTTGCACCAGCCGGTGAAAATGGTCGCTCCATGGTCATCATCCGCGGCTGCGGATGGTCCGAATCCAGCCGTCCAGTTCGCGGCGCGTCGATTGCGATGGCCTGATGGAGAAAATCAGCGATGGCAACTCAGGATGTCGATCTCGCAAAGCGAAGGATTCACCAGGCGCTAGAGGTTTCGATACAAGTGGGCCTGGCGGCTCTGCTGGTTGTTGGATGCCTGATGATCATGCGTCCCTTTCTTCCACTCCTCCTGTGGGGCGTCATCATTGCGATCGCTTCCTATCCGACCTACATGAAGTTAGAGCGCAGGTTCAAGGGGCACGGGATATGGGCGGCGATGGTCTGGACGCTGGTGCTGCTTGCGGGGCTGATCATTCCAATTGTGCTGGTGGGCAAGAACCTGATTGAGGGACTTCAACCCTTGACCGCGCAAGCGCGCGCCGGGAACTTGTCCGTGCCAGCGCCGCCCGCAGGCGTTGAGAATTGGCCGCTCATCGGCGGGACGCTCTTTCGTGCGTGGAGCAGGGCTTCGACAGATCTTTCGGCAACGTTGATGAAGTTTTCTCCGCAGATCAAGTCCGCGCTGCCCAATATTCTTTCGGCTTCGGCGGACGTTGGCTCTACACTGCTGCAGTTCCTTCTCTCAATCGCGGTTTCCGGAGCAATTCTGGCAAATGCAAAGGCGGCTGCGGCGGCGACGCGCGCCTTGATGATTCGTTTATTTGGAGAGCAGGGGCCAGAGTATCAGCAACTGGTGGGCGCAACGGTTCGCAGCGTCACGTTCGGGATTCTCGGCGTGGCGGTGATCCAGACCGTCTTCGCCGCTTTGGGTTTTTTTGTGGTGGGACTTCCCGGCGCGAGCGTGTGGACCATTGCCTTTCTTTTTGCAGCGATCCTTCAGATCGGGGCGGTCCTGCTGATTCCAGCTATTGTCTTCGCGTTCATGGTCGCCTCAAAGACCGCGGCGATACTCTTCCTTGTCTGGTGCATCTTCGTGGGATTGATGGATAACGTCTTGAAGCCACTACTTCTTGGGCGGGGTTCCACGACACCTGTGCTCGTGGTGTTTCTCGGTGTCATTGGCGGATTCATGGCGATGGGCATCATTGGCCTCTTTGTCGGCGCAGTTGTGCTGTCGGTCGGATACAAGCTTTTTCTGGCGTGGATTCACGGCGGCGTCCCGGAAGGTGCGGAATGACGTCATCGCTCCCGGGAATAGAAGCGAACTGGGCTATTCGTTGCGCAGCGCTTCAGCGGGTTGCACTTGCGTGGCGCGGTGGACCGGTCAGCGATCACGATTATCAAAGTGCGAGGCCATAAACGAGAGGCTTCCTGTGTGAGCGCGCGTTGCGTTATTTGGCGCTCCTTTGGATCGGTTAGAGAAGATGCTTTTAGCTCTTGGATGACTTGGCGATGCACTGCTTGCGTGCCTTATTTAGGTGTGAACCTGATTTCTGGTGGGCCCGGAGGGATTCGAACCCCCAACCAAGGGGTTATGAGTTTCCGGACATCTCTGTAAGTCTATGATAATACTAGGAAAACGAGCGTAATTAAGCGTAGCCCTGAGTAGTTGAGCGACCATAATTTAGA
>DATAQW010000272.1:0-3566 GCA_036264445.1 Pseudacidobacterium sp. | reverse complement strand
CAAAAGCCATTCAGTTCCTCTGCTGCGTTGCCCTACCCCATTTCCACCGACAGATCCGGAGCTGATGCGGACGGGAGCGGTGCAAGCCCGCGCATCGCTCGCACCTCATTCACAGTCAAAACACCAGCAGTCAAAAGCTGCGTCTGGATCTGCATCTCCGTAATCTCATCAGGAGCATCCAGTTCGTTGAAGACGAACTCGAATTCACGCCATCCCAGCTTCTTCGCGAACAGATCCCGAGTCAGGTGCTCCGCCAGCAATTTCGCCAGCGGCACAACCGCGCTGCGAAATGCTTCGTCTGCTAGCTCGGAAGCTGTATTTCGATTCACCTCCTGCTCCAAGCCAAGCAGCATCGGCGGAACAGAGAAGGCATTTGCAACCATGCGGATCAGGAATTCCTGCCAGTTCAGCCGCATATCGGCGTCTGTCCCGCTGGCAAACCGCAGCACCTCCGGCTTCTGTTCCGTGCTCAGCAGTGGAACACGTCCTGTACCTTCGATCTCGTCCTGCCACCAACGGATGAGTCGTTCGTGTTCAGTAGGCGTCGTTTCATTCATCCAGAGCGCATATTGCACGACCGCGTTGCTCGCCAGATTGCCAGCAAACCTATGTGCGGCCAGAAATGAGTTCACCGTCTCAAATGCGACTTCCAGCGGACCCAGGCCAAACGGCGTGTGCGACCGGGGATTCATGCGTATGTAAATGAGTTGATCGTCACGCAATAAAATCTGGTCCTTGGTGCCTGGAAGCCCGGTCGTCTGTGCATAGCGCGTAGATTCCGGGTTTCCATCCCACTTAGGATCGATCTGAATTGTTGCACCATCTACTGCCCAGAGATCGAACGGTTTCTCCGCATTCCCTGTAAGTTCCATTTCGATTGCGCCAAATCCGCCGACGAGCGCATCTTCAAGGACCTGCTCGATCAACGTACGGAATGAATCCGATGCATTCGGCTCCTCTAGTCCTCGCCGTAGAGCCGCCGCACGCGCCTGAACATCCACGACATCCGCGATCGAGAAGCCGCGTTTCACTCGCACCTGCCAATCCAGGCTCGCGATGCGGTCCTTCAGCAGATTGATGGCCCGCCTCACCAGCGGCGTCTCCGCAAACCGCCGCAGGTTCACCGGAGTGGGTTTAGGTAATGCATTGGAAGGCGTTCGGTAAGGAGTCAGAATCGAAGGCAGCGCCAGCGTCTTTCGTTTCGCCACCTGCGCCTCAGATGCTTCAATTTCAGAGCCTTTTCGCTTCCACAGTCTTTGAACCGAGCTTTTGACCTTCAATGTTTCGTCCCCCAACTTTTTCTTTTCTCCAAAACAAAGGGCATGGCTTATCGCCATGCCCCATTGGTTGCTGCTTTTCGTTTCTCAGCCTGTTATCGTTTGCTACACTCGCAGTTCTCTCTGTGCCGTCTCTGCCATCCTGGGCAGATCGTTTGTCGTCAACACGCGAATATCCTCCGCTTCCATCGTCTCAACCGAAAAGCGATATTGTGCCACCCGGTCTGCATCTTCACGATCTGTCGTTACCGCAGCAATCGGTTCCACCACTGCTGTTAGCTCGAGCTTTGCATTTTCCACTCTGGCAACGCCTTCGCGAATCGCGGCTGCGCTAAACGCCAGTACTTTAGGCCACTCCGTATCGCTATCGAGCGATACCGCATGAAACATACGAACCACCCCGTTTGGCCTGTAACCACAATCGATGCGTAACGGATCACCAGGTTTTGTGTACCCGGAGATCGCAATCCGTTTCCGCATGAAGTCCCAGACGCCAACGCGCTCAAACTGCGATCTCATCTTCGCGTGGATTGCCTGCCGCCCACTCTTACGTGTGGCCGCTTGTCTTTTACGCGGTTCAACATACAACCGCATCAGCTCCTCAATCCCCGATATCATCGACTCTGCGAGATATGCTTTTGCCTCGGTGATTTGAATTGCGTTCGAAAAAGAGTCTTCAAGCACTCGCATCATTGCCTGCGCCTGTGCCCCTTGCTCACTAAGCTTTCCTCGGAGCTCAGATTCAAGGCCTTCCAGCATTGCCACATCCAGATCTGGATCAACACATCGAACCCTGGCCCAGTCTTGCGTAAAACGGACCACAGTTTGCTCGGACTGTCCTGCTTCCCGCAGCAGCACTCCAATATTCACAAACTCATTCCTCACTGGATCCGGCACATACCGGACCAGAAAGAAATCACATTGTTTCCGCGCATTCAATCCCGTCTATCCCTCAGCAATCCAGAAAAGCTTTTGTCACACATACGATTACATAATTGGTCCACGAATAGTATCGGCCCATTTTGGCTCCGGAAACCGCCGCTCCAGCATATCCTTTCCAGCTTTCATCCAATTTGGAAATGGCTCTCTCGATGATTCCCGAAAGAGTGTAATCAATTCTCGGATGCGATTACGGCGTTCCAGCAACTGTTCTACTAATATCTCGATATCAGTCAGATTCCCGCCATACCATTCGGGAGGAACCAGCTCCGCGATCGACCATACATTTTGCGGATCAAGCTCTTCTACTCGGCTCAACCAAGGTTCAAAGCTGTCCCAACCGGTGATACCTCTGTAAGCAAGGTTCCGCGCATACACCCCTCGCAGCGGAGCATCCACAAATTTCCATTCTCCCG
The DNA here is from genome assembly GCA_036264445.1 of Pseudacidobacterium sp. Classification (GTDB taxonomy): domain Bacteria; phylum Acidobacteriota; class Terriglobia; order Terriglobales; family Acidobacteriaceae; genus Pseudacidobacterium. Next base: position 934 of record DATAQW010000272.1, on the reverse strand, counting down.
CGTTGAAGCAATAACCCTGATCAATGAACGTTGCAGTGTAACGCTTCTCACGAGGCCTCTTGTAAAAAACAGCTTGCCGTCCATTTGAATTGCATGTCCATTTGTCGATCACCAGCATGCCGGCAAATTCGTTTAGGTTTTTTACCTCAACAAGCCCTTCTTCTGGCAGATAATCCACAACCTGCCCCGGCATCAGTCCGCCGACAAGCCTCGATCCAAACTGCAGTCCAGCCTGACATGGTGCTTGGCTGTGGCCGAAATCAAGACTAAGTTCTTTGGAGTTCTCAATCAGCCAATCCGTCACTTCTACCACGTCACAGGCAGGAACACTCAATCCAACAGCTTCGGCCAGGCGTGTTGCCAGCAATTCATTCGCCAGCACCCGTACATGTTGCGGGTTATTCTGAAACTTTACGACATAAGGATGACCGTCAGAAGCCAACATAAGATGGCTTTGCGCCCCACCTCTCATGCGTCGAATCGCCTGCGTTGCCAGAACCGCCAAAATGCCCCCGTTTCAATCGGATTGTACCTGCTTTGCAGTCAAACGAAATCTACTGCCGTATTTCGTCACGGACACAAAGCGCCATCGCCATCGCCATGACGCAATCGTCATGCGCTCCGGCGCTGGCACCGATTTTTCCATTGCGATGTCGCACGAAGCTTCTGCACTCCTGCAGCAACCTTCTACTGAAGAAAACTCCCGGCGTCTCAACCAGCGCCGATGCCAACGCGCCCAGCATGCGGGGACGATGAATGACCGATGTTAACCACCCATCCTGTCCACCCTGTTGGTAAATCCGAGGATACTTACTTACCCCATGTAGATATGCCAGCACGCCAGATCCATGGTTGTTTCGTTCAACTACAATCCACGCCCCGTTGTATTCCTTCGCCAGATTCGACGCGTGTTCCGCCAGCTCCAATGGAGACA
>DATAQW010000340.1:0-2656 GCA_036264445.1 Pseudacidobacterium sp. | reverse complement strand
CGTCCAGAAAAGCCTGGAGTGCTTCGAGATATCTTGTTTTATCACTAGCTGCGAATTGCACAAGCCGCTTGGGAAATTCGGAGCGGTGGAAGAGGTCTTCTGTTGGCGATCCCGCACCACGTTCGAGAAATAGCTTCGGCGTCCGCAAATGGCCAAGAGTTTCAACTGGATCAAACCGATCGGAGGCCAGCAGGCGAACCGGAAGGAGTTTCGTGCGGGAATCGGCTGCGAAAAGCGTAAGCGCGTTGGGACTGACATTTTCAAGAACGATTGCAGCAGTTTCTGAGTGACGAACGGCAGCAGTGACCGCAACAGGCGATCCAAGGCCAATGCCATAAAGAACAATAGAGCGACCAGGAATATGATGTGTATCCGTAAGGTAACTCCATGCAGTATCCGCGTCCTGATTCATTAACTTTTCAGAAGGATGCGCGTCAGCACTCCGCCCGAATCCCCGATAATCAAAGGCGAAGACATTGATGCCAAGTGCATGCAAGGCCTGAATTTGCGGAATGCTGTCTGAGAGAGATCCCCGTCCATCACGCAGAAGCAATATCGTACTCCCTGCGTAGCGCGCATTGGCGTCAGCAGGAACCCACCAACCCGCAAGCTGCGGCTTTCCGGTTTCGGTATAGTCAAAGCGAACGTCGTCAAACCCGATGCCAACGCTCGCTGGCGTGGCAGTAATCGTCCGTGAAGGATGAAAAATGAGCTGCCAGCTTCCCTGATAAAAGAGCAGGCAAAAGGCCACATATGCGCAAACAGCCGCTGCTCCGATGGCAATACCGAGCGCGGAAAACAGCCACTTCCCGCTCACCAACGGCTGCTGCGGCTGAAGAGGGTCTTTCCATCCGGCAGCGCGAGCGCGCTGTGCTGCCGGTCCCGATGATTTTCTTTTTGGAGAGTTCTGAGACATTAACCAAAGGCGAGTTCGTCGGCAGATTCAAGAGGCGTTCCACACACGCGGCAGATGACTGCCGAACAATCTCCGCAAACCAGCGGGTCGCTCACCTCGCGTCCACAATTTGGACACCATAGGCGCACATCTTTTTCCGCAGTTGGATTCGGAGGCGGCTCGTCAGGCATCCTGAAGATGAGCGTAGCATGAGCCAACAGAATCGTGCTGCCGACTACTCAGGAAGATCGGAAAAGAATGTCAGAATTTGTAAGGATTTGCGCCAAGACCGATTTGCCGCCGGAAGGCGAGGCAAGAGAAATCATCGCCGGAGACAGAGCATTATGCATCGCCAACGTCGCCGGTGAGATTTCCGCAATGGACAATGTCTGCCCTCACCGGGGCGGTCCGCTGGGCCAGGGAATGATTGAAGGAAACAAAATCATCTGCCCCTGGCATGCCTGGGCCTTCGACGTAAAAACAGGCGCGGCGGAGCACACGCCGCTCGCGAGGGTCGAAATTTACGAAGTGAAGATTGAAGGAGAGGATGTGCTGGCGAGGTTATAAGAACCACTCCCCGTCTTCTGTCCCAACCATCTAGGTCAACTTTCGTATAGGTTTAGTCCCGTCATTGCTCAGAATGCCGGCGCTCTTTATTCGGTGCGAAAACCGACATAAGGAGTGCCGGGATTTCAGCTACTCCGAAGTAAATGTCGAAGCTGGCAAACCTTCTTTATTGAAGAGGTTTCCATTGGTAAAGCTCGCCCATCCATAACGCACAGCTTGAGGCTTGCTGACTCCGCTGGCTTGCACAACAACCGTATCACCATCGATCTTTGCGACAGCAGGAACAAACTTTCCATCTGCTCCTGCTAACTCGAATCCTTCGAGGGCAGCCCCATGGCTAACCAGCCCGGTTTTTGCATGAGCGAACCAGACGCGCATGGTCGAGCCCTCCGTTGTCACCGACTGGAAAAGCGGCCCCGAATATTCCATCTGCGGCTCGCCGTAAACCCGCGCACGGGCTGCAAGTGCAAGTCTGGCGCCGACAGTCTGCTTGTCTGGCGGATGCACGTTATCAAACTGGCCGATATCCAGGCTCACCGCCATAGCTGTATTGGCCACAGACAGAGTTCTGCGCTGTGCATCGCGGATTGTTCCCCAGTCCTCCGCAGGCGAATAAAAGTTCGAAATCTGCACATATAGGAAAGGAAAATCGCCTTCTTTCCAGCGAGCACGCCAGTCGCCTATAAGTGCCGGAAAGAGCTTCACATATTGCGAGGCGCGTTTCGAATCGCTGTTGGTCTCACCCTGATACCAGATGACGCCCTTCATTGTGTATGGCGTCACTGGCGCAATCATGCCGTTATAAAGCCCAGCCGGTTGCCACGAAATGCCATCAGGGCGCCAGGGATGTTTCGGCTTGGGCTGATTATCCTTCGCAGCAACCTCGTCTTCACGTTTCTCTTTCGCAAGCTCAAGGTCTCTGTAGCTCAGCTCGTTTGTAAATCCTGCCCACGTTGCGAAAAGCGGCATCAGCCCCGCATCCGATCCGATGGTATCCATACTGATCCACGACTCGACAGGAGTGCCACCCCAGGTTGAATCAATCAAGCCAATCGGCACATGCTCGCGTGCGTTGATTTCTCTTCCGAAAAAATAAGCGACAGCCGAAAATTCGGCCGCTGTCTGTGGAGTACATTCCGTCCATGTTGCTGAGATGTCATTCAATGGATAAAACGAGCTTTTCTTCTCAATCTG
>DATAQW010000228.1:0-1956 GCA_036264445.1 Pseudacidobacterium sp. | reverse complement strand
AACGCCCTCTCAGATTACATGTGATCCAACGTACTCGGCGGATTGAGCATAGTAATCTAGCAGTTGTCAATGAAATCGCATTCACATGCAAATTCCGCAATCACCGCCGTACTTTCAACCTTGACACTTCGCTCGCACCAGGTGTAGTAAAGGTTTTAATTGGCTCACCGTTCTCGATTGTTCTCTGGCTACAGCGCACGCTCTATGGGACATGACTAAATAGAATCCTCCCCCCTCATTCTGGTCCTCACTTTCCCCTCCGTGCGCCTCACTAAGGTGTCCTATGACCAAACGCATCTCCTTGCGGCTAACTCGTGCGCTTGTATTCTCGCTTTTGATCTGCATACTGCAGGCGTCGGCGTTGGGCCAAGCCAACGGGCAGGGGCAGTGGAGCACATTGTCCAATACCATGCCTATCAATCCCATCCATGTGGCCCTGTTAAACAATGGCAAGGTGCTGGTGGTTGCCGGTTCAGGAAACTGTCCGCCATCGCAATCTGGGTGTCCATCGGGTCCGCCTTACGGCCCCGCAAATGGCTCAGGGGCATTGCTCTTGGATCCGGTAAGCGGGCAGACCATCAGCCAGTTTTCCCTGTCCTGGGACATGTTCTGTAATGGCATGGTGCTGCTGGAGGATGGGCGCCCGTTTATCGCCGGCGGCACTATACAATACGATCCTTTTTACGGAGAGCTGAAGGCAACGACTTTCGATCCGCTGGCAAACACGTTCAGTGATACCCCGAACATGGCGCACGGGCGCTGGTATCCGACGCTGCTGACTCTGGGCGATGGGAGAGTCATGACGTTTTCCGGGTTGAAGGAGACTGGCGGCACGAATCCCGCTGTCGAATTCTACTCGGCTGACTCGGGCTGGAGTACAGAGTTTATTGCACCTTGGACCCCGGATCTCTACCCACGCTTGCATCTCTTGCCTAGTGGCAAGGTGTTCTATTCTGGTGCGCAAACCACATCGAAGCTCTTCGACCCTTCGACGGATACCTGGAACACGAACGTCGCAAAAACAAATTACAGCGGGGGTCGCACTTACGGCACGTCTGTTCTGCTCCCATTAAAGCCGAGCAACAACTACGATCCCAGAGTGATGATCATGGGTGGTGGCAATCCCGCTACCGCCACCACCGAGATCATCGACATGGGCGCGGCGACACCGGCCTGGCAATTGGGACCAAACATGAGTCAGGCGCGGGTTGAAATGAATGCCGTGATTTTGCCCAACGGTAAAGTTCTCGCTGTTGGTGGCTCACTTAATGATGAAGACACGAGCACCGCCAGCCTGAATGCGGACCTCTATGACCCTGCAACCAACACCTTCTCTTCAGCTGGAGCGAATGCTTTTCCGCGCTTGTATCACTCAGTGGCGTTGCTCCTTCCGGATGCGAGCGTATGGCTGGCCGGCGGCAATCCTTCACGCGGCAACTATGTGCATCAGATGGAGATTTATAAGCCAGCATATTTGTTCAACGCGGACGGCACACTAGCCACACGGCCTTCGATCACAAGCGCGCCGAGCACTATCGGTTACAGCGAAGCTTTCACTGTGGCAACGCCAAATGCTGCGAATATTTCTTCTGTCGTTCTGGTACGGAATGGAACTGTGACGCACGCTTTTGGAATGGATCAGCGTGAAGTGGGCCTGTCTTTCACAGCGGGGAGCGGAATACTCACAGTCACTGCTCCTCCCAATGGCAACATTGCCCCGCCTGGTTACTACATGCTGTTTCTTCTGAATCAATCCGGCGTACCTTCAGTAGCGAGTTTTGTTCAGGTAACGCCGACACCACCAGATTTTTCGGTGGCGGCCACACCATCCTCACAGGCCGTCTCTCGTGGAAAGAGCACGAGCTATACCGTGAGTGTCACACCTTCGAATGGATTCACCGGAAACGTGAGCTTCAGCGTTACCGGATTACCCTCTGGCGCAACTGCCAGTTTTAC
>DATAQW010000137.1:0-3485 GCA_036264445.1 Pseudacidobacterium sp. | reverse complement strand
ACCGTCAAGGACGGTGATGTCGTTTCTGGATGTGGAGAAATACCCACTTTCACTGCATTTTGTTCTCGCCACGTTTGGTGTGTTGTTGCTGATTTATGCCCTGTTCGACACCCTCGCCACACGTGGCTGGCTGCCCCGGCTCCGCGGTCTTCTGGAGGTCTACGGACGCGTTCCGTTTTTTTTCTATGTTCTCCATCTCTATTTGCTTCACAGCGCGGCGCTGCTGCTGAGCGTTCACGAACACCTCAACTGGCGTTACTTCATCCAGCCTAGAACGCCCCACGGCAGCGATCTTGCGGGATGGGGTCTTAGCCTTCCGATGGTTTACTCTGTATGGCTCGACGTCATTCTGGCTTTATACCTGCCATGCTGGTGGTTTGGACGGCTGAAGGCACGGCGGCGCGACTGGTGGCTGAGTTACCTGTAGCTAACCTAACCGGAGTGCAAGTCAAGTCAGTGGAAGTCTCGTGGACAGACGGAAGTGCCAATTTCACGGAAGTTTCGTCGCTAGGAGTTTCTGAAAGTGTCGGGTCCGTCTGTCCACGAAACCTGTCCACGAAACCTCACGAGACCTCTCGGTATTCGTTGAATGTCGAAATTTCGTCACCCCTTGTCGAAATATTGACCCGCGCCTTCGATTTCCTCCCAGCCAATCCTTCAACTTCAATCACTTAGCGCGGCCAGGGATTTGGCTCGAGCCTTGCTGTATCCATCAATAATTGTGCGAAAACATAACCCTTGCGTAAAGCAAACAGAGGTGCTTCCATGAGTTCCTGCAGTCTGGTAGACAGCATTGCCCAGCGCTATGAGCCCAGCGCGATGGGTGACAAACTGCTGGTCGCGGCGGCCCAAGCCGGCCAGGAGTGGGCCTTCACAGAACTTTGCTCTCGTAACTCCAGGCGCGTTTTCAGAAGCATCTACCGCGTGACCAGGAATCACGAAGACGCAGAAGACGCGCTCCAGGATTCCTTGATGAAAGCCTTCCAGCACTTGAACAAATTTGACGGCAGATCGAGCTTCGCAACCTGGCTCACCCGCATTGGTATCAATTCGGCTCTGATGATCTTGCGTAAGAAGCGCCGTGGTTTCGAGATTTCGATGGATGCAACCGAGGAAGGAGGGGTCTGGCAAACGTTGCAAATTGTCGATCACTCCGCGGATCCCGAGCAGCAGTACGCGGGACGAGAAAGATCCGTACATCTGAAGCGCGCCATCGGCGCTCTGCCGAACGCCCTTCGCGTTGTCGTGGAGCGGGCTCAGTTCCGGGAAGATTCGACACAACAGATTGCCCGCGAAATGGGCATTTCCATCCCCGCAGCCAAGTCCCGCATGGCTCGTGCTAAGCATGTTCTGCGCAAGTCAATGGTCTCGGCGCCAAGAAAGGTGGTAACCGCGAGCTGACGTCTCCGCACGGATGGGTGGCGCTCGCGACTGGGATGGTTACTTCTTTAATGCACTTCTATTATGCGAAGCGAAGCCTCTGGAAGATGGGGAAGAAAGGGGAACAGCCTGAACTAGGCGATTTATTGCGCAGTTCAGCAGTGTGTCGGAGATAGAAAGGCGGTAACCGTGAAAGTTATTTTACTATGAGCAAAAGCTTCATATGATGTTTTTGTGAACAAACGCTTTCGAGTCTGCTCTCTCGATCAGCAGTTTCTGCTTCCTCCTTCGCTACAAGATTGGTTGCCGGAAGATCACTTGGCGCGATTCGTAGCTGATGTGATGAATGAACTGGATTTGTCTGCCATCTATGCTAAGTACGAACGCAGTGATGGGCGAGGGCTATCGGCTTATCACCCTCTGCTTTTGGCACGGTTGTTGCTCTACGGCTATTGCATAGGGATCAACAGTTCCCGGAAGATCGAGAAAGCTACCTACGACAACCTGGCGTTCCGCTATCTGTCTGCCGACCAGCATCCAGATCACGACACCCTGGCTAGTTTTCGGCAGGAGCATCTGGATGAGCTGGCGGGCTTATTCGTGCAAGCGTTGAAATTGTGCCAGAAAGCTGGACTGGTGAAGCTGGGCAATGTAGCTATCGATGGCACCAAGATCATGGCCAATGCAAGCACTCGACGCTCCGTGGGCTACCAGAAGATCAGCGAACGGGAACAATATTGGCAAAATGAGGTGGAGCGATTACTCAACCAGGCACGGCAAACAGATCAAGAAGAAGACCAACGTTTTGGCCCGGGCCAACCTGCCGCCGCATTGCCCGATCAGCTAGCCAATGCGCAAAGCCGGTTGCAGCGCCTGCAGCAGGCCAAGGCGGAACTAGAACAGGAGGCGCAGGAACAATTGCAAGCCGCCACGACAAATCTTCCCTTGCGCAAACGCGGCCGACCGAGTAAAGCCGAGCAAGCCAGTCAGCCGGTAAAAGATCGGCAACAGCGGGAAAAGGAGAAAAAGCAGCGCCGCAGGGCCAGACAGAATGCCGCGCAACCTAGCCGACAATACAACTTCGTCGACCCAGATTCGCGGGTGATGAAGGACAACGGTCGAAAGACCTTTGTTCAGGCTTACAACGCTCAGATTGCAGTTGACTCGCAAGCACAAATTATTGTGGCAGCTGAGTTGACACAACAAACGACAGATCGCCAGCAGCTACTACCTATGGTGGAAAGCATACGGAACACTGCTCAAGGCACTCCAGAGTTCATCACCGGGGATGCGGGTTATTGGGACACCGCCAGTCTGCTGGCGCCAGCCTTAGAGGGCATTCAGGTCTTGATCTCGCCCGACTCCAAACCGCAGCCGCCCGGTGCACCGCTGCCTGCCAGCGCTCCCCGCAATGAAGAAGCCGTACGCATGAGAGAAGTCCTCGCCAGCCAAGAGGGCAAAGCACGCTACGCACTGCGAAAATCGACCGTTGAACCAGTCTTCGGACAGATCAAAGAAGTTCGTGGTATCCGTCGATTCAGGCTGCGCGGCCTGGCCAAAGTGGCATCGGAATGGAAACTCATTTGTGCCACCCATAATCTCTTGAAACTATTCCGACACCGCATCGCTGTGGCCTATGCCTAAACAACTCTAAGCAGCATTCGCGCCGTCACAGCACTCGAATCACTTGCATCTTTCGCTCGACAAGTCACAACGGCTCGATTTTGCACAGTTGTTGTTTCCCACATCAGCTCTCGGGGGCCATCTCAGTTGTTACTCCCGATTTTTCTCCACATCTCTCCGACACACTCTGTGGTGGACCCCAATTTGGGTCCACACGGGGCGCTCTTCGTGGTGACCAAGGACAGCAGCAGCAATGTGAACGAATTACATGCGATTGACGTGCTTGCCGGAACCGAGCTGACCGGGAGCCCGATGACCATCTCGGCTTCGGCCGATGGAGTCAGTTTCGATTCAGCCCAGGAGAATGACCGCACTGCGCTATTGGACGTAAACGGCACCATTTATACGTCTTTCTGCCACATGACGGACTCTGGCACCTACCACGGATGGCTGATCGGCTACAAATACACCACCGGCTCCGG
>DATAQW010000126.1:0-7834 GCA_036264445.1 Pseudacidobacterium sp. | reverse complement strand
TGCTGCTGCTGCTGCTCGATCAGTTTGAGCAGCGCGCTCAGACGGTCATCGTCTCCCGCATCGCTGGTTTTGCCCGCTGCGGCTCCCGCATCATGTCCATGGATCTCATTTAGACGCAAGCGAGCTCGCTCGATTGCCTGCAGAACCCGCGCCCTGTCAAATGGCTTCAGCAGATAATCGATGGCGTTTACATCGAAGGCCTTGACAGCATATTGATCGTAAGCTGTGGCGAAGATGATCTGTGGCAGATGTTCGCTCTCTTCGTGTTCAAGAAGCTTTTTCAGAACAGCAAAGCCATCCAGCCCCGGCATCTGCACATCAAGGAAAACAACATCGGGCTGATGCGTGCGAATCAGATCAACAGCCTCGATGCCGTTTGTTCCCTGCGCCAGCACCTCTACGCAACCCGTTGTATCGAGCAGATATTTCAGCTCTTCGCGCGCAAGCTCTTCGTCGTCGATAATCAGCGCAGTCATGGGCATAGGGTCAAACTAAAAGTATAGACTCGCTGCCCAGGTAAACGCACGCTTCGCGTGCCTGTTCATCTTTTGATCTTTATGCCGGAATGAGTAACAAAGCAGACGATCATCGAGAGCAAAAAGTTAGCCGAATCAGCTGGCCCTGGCGGGAATGGCGCCGAAAAGCGCGTATCGCTGAACGCGTAATCCTCAGTTCTGAAATGCATGCAACCGGGCGGGACGGTTATCGGATGCGAGATTATGTCCACAATGGACGCAGTAGAGATCAGTGATGCGCACGCTGCGATAGCAATTTCCGCAGGAGGCAGAAACCTGATATGCGCATTGCGGACAGAAGTGGTATTCGCTCTGCACGCGCGTCCCACAGGCAGGGCACAATGTAATGATGGGTTGACGGAGCAGGAAGTAAAGCACAGCGCCGATGCCTCCCGGCATCACCAGGCAGATAATCATCCAGACGCGTACGCTCATACCGCGGCGCGGCGAATCATTGCTGATGTAGCCGACCATCAGCATGTAAAGCGAGGCCAGCGCGCCCCAGGAAAGGGCAAAATAAAGTCGCAGGCCGATCGGCGGTCTCGGATGATGGGATTCATGCGGAAAAACAACCCAGAAGAGATACTCCATCACCACAAAAGCCAGGATGGCGGCGGCAACGGACCAGCGCGGAATCAGTTTCAGTTCGTTGGAGAAGGACGTTTCCGTCTCTTCGCGGGTTGGATAATTTGTTCCCATGATGAATTAGCGGCGTCCGTGCCGGCCGTAGCGCAAGTTCCCCTGACCTTTGAAGCTTGCAATCAGCACGCCGAATATCGTGGAAAACAGCATCAGGATCAGTACCATGACCATTCCATGCATGCCGTCCAGACCTTCACCCGCGAGGAAATCATCCAGAGCGCTCCAAATGGCTGGTGTCAGCATCATCGCGAGACCTGTAATGGTCAGAGCGACAATGGCAGCGTTCCGGCGATTGCGGCTGCGCTGCTCGCGCATCTCATTCGCAGCTTCCAGCACCACGCGACGCGTGCGCTGCACGGCTGCCATGCTGGCGCTTGTGTTAATGCCTGCAAGCATTTCAATCATATGCGGATCAGGAGTACGCTGTGTGCTCATAGCGCCTCCTGTTTGCTGGTCATAGCTTCAAGTCTGGGTTTGAGCGACGCCAGTCCGCGATAAAGACGCGATTTCACTGTAGACAATGGAGCGCAGGTGACAGACGCAATCTCTTCGAGCGAAAGCTCTTCATGGAAACGAAGGACGAGCACTTCACGGTGCAGCGCATCCAGAGTCAGCAGCAGTTCTGCGACGATGCAGCTGTTTTCATAGCTCTGGTAGAGCTCAAAAGGATTCGGCTCATCGCCCGCAACTTCAAACGGCCGATCGTCGTTACCGCCTTCGCAAAGTTCTTCAAGGCTCATCATGGTGCGCTTGCGGCGCAGATCGATCACAAGATTACGGGCGATGGTAAAGAGCCATGTCTCAAAACGCGCATTGCCGTTATATTGCTCACCGCGCACCAGCACGCGCATCCATGTTTCCTGAAAGAGGTCTTCCGCCAGATCGCGGTTCCCAACTAGATAGAGCAGATAACGCAGTAAACGATGTTGATATTGCACAATCAACTCGTCGAGAAGCCCGGCATCGTGGCGCTTCAGTCCCTGCGCGATCAGCGCATTTTCTTCCCGCACATGCGCGGTTAAGCTGATGGATGCTGTGCTCATTCCACTGTTTGAGACGGAAGAAGTTTTGCCGAAGACTCGTTTCATCAAAATATTTTCGAGCTTTTCGCGAGGACTCATAAAATCAGTTGTTAGTTTCTGGTTATTAGTTCTCCGTCTTAGGGTTTAATAGTGGGCAACTGGGGACTAACGACTAGGAACTGGAAACTCCCTTTATTATCCAGCACATAATTGGAGCGCCGCAAGCGATAAACTATACAGATGGAAGTTCTCTACGGCCTGCACTCTGTGGAAGAGGCTTTGCGGGCCGGAAACCGCCAGTTTGACCATGTCTGCATTGCCCGCGAACGTCATGACCAGCGTCTTCAGCGTGTGATTGATCTGTGCCGCGAAGCCGCTGTCCGCCTGCGCTTTGAGCCGCGCGAGCACCTGACGCGGCTGGCTAACAATCCCGGCCATCAAGGCGTGGTTGCGGTCGTTCGTGCAAAAGCTCTGCTTGATTTGGAAGATATGTTGAATGGCCCTTCAAAAAACGGGTGGCCGCGATTGTTGCTCGCTCTCGATGGAGTGGAAGATCCACAGAACCTCGGTGCACTATTGCGTTCCGCCGACGGAGCGGGCGCGGACGGCGTCATTCTCACCGAGCGCCGTTCAGCCCCGATCAGTCCGGTGGCCATCAAGGCCTCAGCCGGAGCGGCCGAGCATGTACCCATTGCACGAGTAGTAAACCTCAGCCGAGCCCTTGAGCAGCTCAAGGAGCACAATTTGTGGTGTGTGGGACTCGATGAGCGCGGCACGATGTCTTACGAAGAGTTCGATTTCACGTCTAACTGCGTGGTGGTGCTTGGTCGCGAAGGAGCAGGATTGCACGACCTGGTTCGCCGCCATTGCGACCATTTGCTGCGCATTCCCATGGCAGGCAAAGTGGCGTCCCTGAATGTTTCGGTTGCGGGCGCAGTGGTGCTTTATGAGGCAGCGCGGCAGCGGCGCTCTCTGAATGGTCCAATCAAAGTGCAACCGACAAAGAAGAAAGTCCAAAAAGGTCTAGGTTCATAAGAAGTGTTCATGAGAAAGATAGGCGAGGGTTTTAATCCTCGCAATAGTGTTGATGAATCTCGTAGGGCTTTGGCCCCTGAGATGCGATTTCCAGCAGTGCTGATATTGATGTTCGTATTATCTGCGATCATTGCGGTTGCGCAGCAGACCCCAGGTCAAACACCACCGCCAGAAAGCCACGGCAAGGTACTCTTCTCGCGATCTGCAGATGACACGCAACAGACCGCGCCAGCTTCTGAAAAACAACTGGCGGTCACCGCAAAAGTAAGCGATGCAGAGCGCACAGCCGTCGTATTCACCGTATATGACCTGAATATCCACCTGATGCTCAAGCAGCAGACGATTGCCGCCCAGGCACGCGTCACCGTCCGCAACGACGGAGCACAACCGCTGGCACATCTGCCGCTGCAATTATCGTCGTCACTGCATTTCGAAACCATTGCCGCAGACGGTAAAAAGCTTCCATTCACGCAGCAGGCCATCAACAGTGACGCCGATCATACTGGCCAACTTGGCGAGGCTGTGGTCGAATTGCCGAAGCCGCTGGCTCCAAAATCAGAGCTGACGCTGGACATCGGGTACAGCGGAGAAATTACGCCTTCGGCAAAGCGTCTTGAGCAAATCGGCACGCCCACCGACATCGCGCAGCAATCTGACTGGGACCAGATAGGGGAAGATTTCACCGGCCTGCGCGGTTTCGGCGATATGGTCTGGTATCCAGTTGCTTCTGTTCCGTATCTGCTGGGCGATGGGGCAAAGCTCTTTTCCGAAATCGGAAGCCAGAAGCTGCGCCAGCAGGATGCACGCGTTGCCGTTCGCGTTACGGCCGAATATTCTGGCGCGGCTCCAAATGCTGCTGCAATTAGCGGACATTTCATTCCATTGCCCGCTCCGCAAGTTACACCCACCGCATCATTCCCAGGCGTAGTTACATTCGCATTGCCCGAGCAGCGCCTCGGCTTTGGCCCATTGAGTTTGTTTCTTGCCCCGCGTACTGCGCAGGAATCGAATGATGTACGTATCCTTACTACCGGTGACGATGGGCCAAACGCGCAGGGATACCAGACGGCAGCTACCATGGTGCAGCCGCTCGTCGAGCAGTGGCTGGGCAAACCCAAAGAACCGCTGACCATCTTCGACCTTCCGGAAAAAGAGGATGCGTCTTTCGAGCAGGGAGCAGTCCTCGTGACAGGCCTGAAAGCGATAGATGCGCTGAAGCTTGCGGGTGCAGTGACACACGGACTTGCACATGCGTCCTTTCGGTCACCGCGCGAATGGCTCAATGAAGGCATCGCAAATTTTCTGGTCACGCTCTGGATCGAGCAGGACAAAGGCCGGGAGTCAGCGCTCGAGTACATGGAATCCTCACGCGGAGCGCTCGCACTGGCTGAACCTCCGAGCCCGGGCGAAAGTTCAGGGGAGCCGCTCATTTCCGCGTCAGACGCGATCTATTACCGCAGCAAAGCAACGTATGTTTTGTGGATGCTGCGTGATCTTGCCGGGGACAAAGCTTTATCCTCTGCGCTGCGCAACTATGACCCGTCACAGGACACTTCTCCTGAATATTTCGAGCATCTTGTGGAGCAGGCCAGCGGCAAAAATCTGAAGTGGTTCTTCGATGATTGGGTGTATCACGACAAGGGGCTGCCTGATCTCTCCATCGCTGCGGTCTACCCAAGTTCTACATCACAGTCAGGACAGTATCTGGTAGCCATTGACCTGGCCAACGACGGTTATGCCGCGGTAGAAGTCCCGCTCATAGTTCACACAAAAACCGGAACGCAGAACGAGCGCGTACAGATTCCCTCACGCTCCAAAATAACGCACCGCATGCTGGTGCAAGGTTTGCCGACTGAGGTGATCTTGAACGATGGTGTTGTGCCTGAAGTACAGGCTAGCATCCACAAACGCGACATCACGATGACTGGAAGCGGAAACTGATCTTCGAAGGGCCAACAAGGATACCCCAGGTTCGCAGAGCTAACCTGGGGCAGTTCAAACTAATTGTTGTTCAGCGAAGCGATATCGATCACAAACCGATAGCGCACATCGCTCTTCAATACCCGCTCATAAGCTTCATTCACTTTCTGAATCGGAATAAGCTCTATATCGCTTGTGATATTGTGCTTGCCGCAGAAATCAAGCATCTCTTGCGTTTGTGCAATCCCGCCAATAGCTGAACCGGCGAGACTCTTCCGTCCAAGAACCAGAGAAAACGCTGCAATCGTGTGCGGCTGTTCCGGAATGCCGACTAATACCATTGTTCCATCCGTCTTCAGCAGATTGAGATATTCGTTGTAATCCAGCTCTGCGGAAACTGTGTTGATGATGAGGTCAAAGGAACGCGCCAGCTTCTTGAATGTCTCTGGATCAGACGTTGCATAGTAGTGATCGGCGCCAAGCCGCTTACCGTCAGCCTGCTTTTTCAAAGACTGGCTCAAAACCGTGACTTCCGCGCCAAGCGCATGAGCAATTTTCACGCCCATGTGGCCCAGTCCGCCAAGCCCGATGATGGCAACTTTCTTGCCCGGTCCGGCGCCCCAGTGTTTCAGCGGCGAATAGAGCGTGATTCCCGCACAGAGAAGCGGCGCTGAGGCATCAAGTGGCAGATTATCGGGCAGGCGCAGGACATAATTCTCGTCCACAACAATGCGGTCTGAATAACCGCCCTGAGTCAGAGTCTGGAGGTCCTGTTCAGTGGAGTTATAGGTCCAGGCTGTATGCACAGCGCAATATTGCTCCAATCCAGCTTTGCACTCATCGCATTTGCGGCAGGAATCGACGAAGCAACCAACCCCAACCTTATCGCCAACTTTGTACCTAGTAACCTTGCTGCCGACAGTACTGACGACTCCTGCAATTTCATGCCCCGGCACCATCGGGAAGGTTGCGCCACCCCACTCATCGCGCGCCTGGTGAATATCAGAATGGCAAATACCGCAATACTTTATGTCGATGACAACGTCATGTTCGCGCGGATCGCGGCGTTCAAATGTATATGGCGCAAGCGGAGCCTTGGCCGCAGCCGCGGCGTAGCCTTTCGTTTTTGGCATGTATATCCCCTTCAAGTATTAGTGGTTTTTCGATGTGCGTAAGAGGCGCTTGGATTCGTCAGACAGAATAATGCCTGATGCAGGAGTAAAAATATTGAAAAGGTAAATGCGCATACCCATGGCTTGCCATGAGCGAAGCCGATGGGTACGCACTACTAATTTTGAAGTCTACAACGTGGTTCAGCCCTGTACTGAAACGCCGGCAAATGCCAGCACGACTGTTCCAGCCACGGGCTGCCCAAAAAACCGCGCCGGTTCAAACACCGAGAACAACAGTTGGTTCTCCACCTGTGCGCGCGTGCGCTCATCGGTAGGGCCGGACAGGATGCGATAGTCATACACACGCCCGGCGCCATCTATGTAAGCCTGTACGATGACCGCGGTGTCGTGTCCGTTCATATCTGCCGGGACAGCAGCCAGGTTCGAATACAAGAAGTGCGGCCCTGAGGCATTGCCCAGGGGTTCATCGCGCGCGGCGGCCTGCACGGGATCGGCGACTGTGCCTACCAGAAACGCTACGGTTCCAATCAGCAGCACTGCGCTTGCGAACCCTGCTGACGCCTGCAGCAGAAAAGGGGCGATTGTGTTCTGCCAGCGCATCTGCCAACGGGTGAAGCTTTGCTTTGGGGTATGTGACTTCTCTTGCGAAATGGCCACGCGAAGACGCAGCGCCAAATCCGCGGGAGCCTTCGCAGGCCCAAGATCAGCCAGCATGCGCTGTGTGCTGCGCCAGCCGTCAAATTCTATAGAGCACTTTCCGCAGGACTCCAGATGGCCCGCCACCTTTTGCATGGCTACTCCTGGCAGGGAACCGTCGAGATATTCTGAAAATTGGGAGCGAACGCTGCTGCACGTGCTCATGGAGCCTCCTTTTGGCAAGCAACAGCAGTTGGCCGAACTGCCCCAGAGGGACGTTTGGCGGCAGCTTCGGCAAATGGGGCAAGTCGTGCTTTCAATTGTGCGCGTCCTCTCATGAGGCGCGACTTTACAGTGCCAAGGTTGACGTTCAAAATCTCAGCAATCTCTTCGTAAGCAAACCCCTCAATGTCTCGCAAAATAAGAACGGTGCGGAACGGTTCGGCAATCTCGCGCAGTTCGCCTTCCACGCGGGTGCGAACTTCTTCATGCGCAGCCATCTCGAATGGTGACTCGTGCTCGTCAACCAGCGTGTCTTTGATGCAAAGTGACTGGCCATCGGACGACTGCCCTGTTTCTGCCTCGATTGTGACTTCCTGACGGCAGTGACGCGACCACCAGCGGCGGCGGTTTGACGCTTCGTGCAGAGCAATACGGTAAAGCCATGTCCTCAGGCTGGATTCGCCATGGAACCCTGAAATGCCGCGAAAGACTTTAATAAAAACGTCCTGGGTAACGTCAGCTGCGTCCGCCGGGTTCTGCAATGTGCGCGCAATGACGCTGTAGAGCGGCTTATGATAGGTAGAGATCAGCCATGCAAATGCTTCCTCGGAGCCGGCTTTCAACTCCGAGACGACCTCGGCCTCTTCGGGCCGAATTGCGAAAACGCCTGCCAGATTTCCCACTGCTGTTCCTGCTTGCACCTCGGGCT
>DATAQW010000026.1:0-10240 GCA_036264445.1 Pseudacidobacterium sp. | reverse complement strand
CGGGCAAAGAACATGCCGTAGCCACCGCGAAGAATCGTCTTGCCGCCGCCATAGACATCATAGGCAAAGCCGACACGCGGGCCGATGTTCGATTTATTGCTCGGCATCACCGATGTTTGAGGAAGGGCTGGGTTGGGAACGATCGGATTGGGAAATTGCTCGTATTCATAACGAACGCCACCGGTGAGGCTGAGGCGTGGCGATAATTTCCACTGGTCCTGGGCGAAGACGGAATAGTCTCCAGTTGTCATTTCAAAGCCCGGAGAGCCAAAGGCCTGCACATAGGTTGAGCCCCAGTGCAAAGATTGTGAGGCAGTTGATGGGTTTTGAGCAAGATAAAGGTCGGCGAGATAGTTTCCGATTGGGGTCGAACCGTTGTAGGTGTATCCGCCATATTGCGAGTAGAGATTCTGGATCAGGTCGTAGGTGTGGATGTAGTCGCCGCCAAACTTGAAGTCGTGGTTGCCATGAATCCAATCGACGGTATCAGCGATCTGCCAGCGGCGCTCGTCAGGATACGCAGGACGCTGCAGGAAGAGCGGAGTGCCGAACTGGAAGAAGCCCGAGAGACTCACATTTACCGGAAGTCCGAACGGATTGACGTAACCGCTGGGAGTATTGACCAGATTGTTCTGTTCGTACGCAGTTGGTTGCTGTGCGAATTCAAACTCGAAGTCGCGTCCATACATGTAGCGTGCCTCGTTGCTGAGAGATGGCGTAAAGAAGGTGTCGAGTTTGCCGACGATCCAGTTGCCCCGGACGTAGTCGTTTCCAAAACTACGCATGCCGTAAGCAGCGGCTGGACTTGTCTGTATGCCCGCAGGTGAGGTCCAGCGCATGCGGTTAGCTTCCACAGTAGCGTGGTTGCGGGAGTTGACCTGCCAGTCGACGCGCGGGAAAAAGAGTGTCTGGTCACCAGTGCGCGGAACAGTACCGAGCATGGTCTGGAGGTTGGCAATGCCCTGCGCGTAGACGCTGTATGCAGTGGTTCCACTACCACCGTATTGGAGGCCCGTATCTGTCGCTATCGCGCAGACCTGCTGGTCCTGATAGGACAGGCCTGAAGAGCTGCAGGTTTTGCCGTTAGGAAGCGAGGAGTCTGCCGGAGTGAAGAAATTAGCATTGCTTGTAGTGCCAGTAATAGACGCAGCCGCTGGAAAGTAGTGATAAAACTTGTCGGCTGCGAAGAAGAAGAAGAGCCTGTCCTTAAGAATTGGTCCGCCGACGCCGAAGCCGTATTGACGGCGAAGATCAGTGGGTTTGAACGGCAGCGCCTGATATGCGCCGGGAGAGGTTTCAACAGGATGCGTGACCGACGCATTGGTCGCAGCCCATGCAGAGTCGCGGTCATAATAATAACCTTCGCCGTGGAACGCATTGCTGCCGCTTTTGGTGACTGAATTGACGATGCCGCCAGCGGAGCGGCCGTACTCGACGGAGTAGTTTGAGGTATTGACCTGGAACTCCTGCACCGCTGTCTTAGGGAAAGAATAGCCGGCACGAGTGCGTCCACGCTCTTCTGAGAAATAGGCCTGATTGTCATCGGTGCCGTCGATGTTGATGTTATTCAGTAGAGTGCTCTGTCCACGGAAGCTGAGCAGACCGTAACCGTTGGAATCGTTAACCACGCCGGGCGTCAGAAGTGAGTACGATGACCAGCGGTAGTTGCTGACAGGCAGCTCGCGCAGGATTCTTTGAGGGATCACACCAGCGAAATCAGGCGACGTGGTATTCATGACCGGCGCTTCGCCACTGACCTCGACAGTTTGCATAGATGAACCAATAGTAAGGCGGGCTTCCAGATCGGTGAGCAAGCCGACCTGCACAGTTAAATCTGAAGACTTATACGCGTTGAAGCCGCCCGCGGTAACAGTCACGGTATAGGTTCCAGGCTGCAAATGAGGGATACGGAAGTATCCGGTGTTATCCGTGACAGCGGTCTGTTCGGCGTTTGTGCCGTTGTTGCGAACGGCGATGGTTGCATTCGGGACAACGGAGCCACTTATATCTAATATGTTGCCGCCGATGGCGCCATCGGTCGCACTTTGTGCGAATACGAAAGGTATCAAGGCAAGCGCATAGACGAATGTAAACAGGGGTATAGAACTACGCCGAAGCAGGCGTTGTAGCATTACTGACTCTCCTCAAAAAAGGTGGCAATCTACAGGCGGCTGTGGGGGCAGACGCGCACTTTTTTGTTGTTAGCGGTAGCGCTCAAGTAGACCGTACGAGCCCTTTAAGCCAAAAACAACCAGTATCCAAGGTCCCATGATGGGGTTACAACGTTGTGAATTGCGTATTTGAAATTTTGCACATTGAGAGCGGGGAATATACGGAAGTAACCGTTATTCTGTTCCGATTTTTTCCTCAGTATGTGAGACACCAGAGCGATGGCCGGTTTAACCGGAATGTTTTGAAGTAAGCAGTTGCCGTCGACCCATATAATTGAGAGCAACTCATGTCACAGCCAGCTTTGAAAACTGTACAGTATCGGCCTCTTTTCTATGCTGTTTTGCTCCTTGCCGTTATTGAATTCCTTTGTTCGAATGCGCTTGCAGCAAACGAGAAACAATCCTCGATGCCGGTGATCATTGCCTATGTCTTTCCGCAAGACCATGCTCTCCAGCCGGGCGAGATCGCAGCACAGAAGCTGACGCGCATTAACTATGCATTTGCCAATATCAAGAATGGCAAGATCATTGAAGGGTTTCCTTCCGACGCGCAAAATTTTGCAACGCTTGCAGCTCTGAAGCAGCAGAATCCTTCGCTCACTGTCCTTGTTTCTGTTGGCGGATGGCTTTGGTCGGGCAATTTCTCCGATGTGGCACTGACGAAAGAGAGCCGCGCTGCATTTATTCAGAGCGTGATTGAGTTTATTGACCGATATCATCTGGACGGCCTGGACATAGATTGGGAGTATCCAGGCCAAGTAGGCGCAGGCAACCGCTTCCGTCCAGAAGATAAGGAGAACTACACCCTGCTTCTGAAAGAAATGCGCGAGCGATTCAATCAAGAAGAAAAAAAGTTGCACCGCCGGCTCTATCTTTCGATTGCTACAGGAGCGCAGCCGGATTTCCTGGACCACACCGAGATGGAAAAAGTGCAGAAGTACGTTGATACTGTGAACCTGATGGCGTACGACTACTATGAGCCGGATTCGGACAAGATCACGGGACATCATGCGCCGCTCTTCATGAATCCGCATGATCCAAAGAAAATATCAGCGGACGAATCTGTACGTGAATACGAGCAGGGCGGAGTTCCAGCAGCAAAGATTGTGCTCGGCGTTCCTTTTTATGGGCATATATGGGGAGATGTGCCGGACACAGACCACGGACTCTATCAGCCTGGGAAGCAGGTTCCAAATGCTTTCGCAGGCTATGGCAATATCTCAACCACCATGTTGAATCATGGTTTCACGCGGTACTGGGACGCGTCTGCGTCTGTACCGTATCTCTACAACCCGGAAACGAGAGTGTTCGTCTCCTATGAAGATTCGGAGTCGCTCACGGCAAAGAGTAAATATGTGAAAGAGCATAAGCTCGGTGGCATGATGTTCTGGGATTATTCGGCTGATCCATCGGGAACATTACTCGATACGATTAATTCTCAGTTGAAAGGTGCTTCCCGATGAGCACTGCCACCAAGTCTGCCTCGATTGCCGGAGCATCCGCTCCAGCTGGTGATTCTGCGCCTACGCGCGTAGCCTCAATTGATATCTTTCGTGGACTCACCATGGTAGTGATGATTTTCGTGAATGATCTGGCAAGCGTGCATGGGCTGCCGTGGTGGACATATCATGCTCCGGGGAAAGTCGACGTTATGACTTACGTCGATATGGTCTATCCGCTGTTTCTTTTCATCGTAGGCATCTCTGTTCCTCTTGCGCTTGAAAGAAGGCTCAAGAAAAATCCTTCGATTATTTCGCTCTGGATTCATATTCTGCAGCGTTCGTTCAGCTTGCTGGTGCTCGGTCTTATTCTGGCCAATGCGGAAAAGGGCAATGCGGCTCTCATGGGTATCAGCGGCAATGTGTGGGCAATCTTTGGCCTTCTTGGCGGTGTGTTGTTTCTGGCTGTCTACACAGGGAAAAATGTAAGCCCACGACTGCTGCGTTTTCTGCGAGTTCTTGGTCTGGTGATGCTCATTGCAATGTTTGCTATCTTCCGCCGGACTACGCATGACGGCCGCGTCGCATGGATTGACGGATCCTATCCGGAAATACTTGGGCTAATTGCTTATACCTATCTGGCGGTCTGCATCCTTTATGTTCCGACGCGCAGGTGGAGATGGGCTCCTTTTATTTCTTTCGTTGCTTTGATAGCTTTGTGTGCATTGTCGACGGCAAAGTACATCGCCTTTACTCGCCACGCGCCCTTGTATTTCTGGCCATTTGGGAATGGAGCGATGCCTTCAATCACCATGGCAGGCGTAATTACGTCGCAAATTTTTCTCGGATCTGAACAGCAATCTTCGCTACGCCAGAAATTCAGCCTGGCAGCCGCATTCGCATTCGCTGCTTTTATTGTTGGATTTCTGCTCACACCGCTTGGCATCTCGAAAATTCGTGCCACTCCCACATGGTCGCTTTACTGTATTGGCGCGGGAGTTTTGATTTTTGCTGCGCTCTACTGGGTTTGCGACATTAAGAAGCATACCGCGTGGGCCTTCTTTGCGCGGCCCGCAGGCGCAAATACTCTGCTGACATATCTTTTGCCGGATTGCTACTACTTCTTTACAGCTGCTCTAGGTCTTACTTTTTTTGAGACCCATTTCAACCATGGCTGGCCGGGATTGATACGAGCCGTCGTATTCACCATGTGCATCCTGGCGGCAGCATCGCTGCTTATGCGATGGAAAATAAAAATGCAGCTCTAAAATTCGTCAAACTATAGCCGTCACAAGGGCTACAATTGGCGGCAATGGCGTGGCCACCAGGAACTCGCATCGGCTCCTATGAGATTGTCGACGTGCTTGGGCACGGCGGAATGGGGCAGGTCTTTCGTGTCCGCCACCTGATTTCTGACCGCATCGAAGCAATGAAGGTCCTGCTGTCGGCCTCTTCGACAAGCGTCGAGATGCTCGAACGCTTCACACGCGAGATTCGCCTGCTGGCGACACTCAATCACGCTAACATTGCTGCCTTTCGTACTGCATTTCATCATGAGGATCAACTGGTGATGGTGATGGAATATGTCGAAGGAGCTGACCTCGGACACCATCTAAGTTCAGGCATCACACTGAGCCAGTCGATTGACTATACATGCCAGGTGCTGCGGGCGCTCGATTATGCACACGCGCGCGGGGTTGTACACCGCGATATCAAGCCGTCAAACATCATGATCACGTTGGATGAACAAGTGAAATTGCTGGATTTCGGGCTGGCGCTGGGCTCGCCGGATTCCCGGCTTACTGCCACGGGCGCGCTGATCGGCTCCATGCACTACATTGCACCGGAACAGATTTCCGGCGAACCGCATGATGCCCGCTCCGATTTATATGCGGTAGGCGTAACTCTGTATGAGATTATTACGGGTCAACTGCCGATTCAGGGGTCGACTTACCCGCAACTGATTGCTGCCCATTTGCAGCACCGTCCTGTCTCGCCAGTCCAGCTGAATGCAGCTATCCCCGAAGAGCTCTCAGCAATCGTTATGAAAGCCCTGGCAAAGGACAAACATGATCGCTGGCAGACGGCTGCCGAGTTTTTCCGCGCGCTGCATACGAGCCACATGGGTAACGTTTCCGAGGCTCGCATCCCTCGCAAGCAAAGCGCCGAAAAACAGACAAGCAAGTCTGCTTATCAGCCTGAACATCTTAGTGACATCACACAGAAACTGGCGAGCCACGTGGGCCCCATTGCGAGCGTGCTGGTAAAACGCGCTTCGAGCTCCAGCAGCAACCTGCGCGAGCTTTGTGAACAGGTCGCGAATGAGATTGAATCCCTGGCAGAGCGGGAAAAGTTTCTTGCTTCAGTACGCAGTTACAGGACGACGGCAACGTGAATTAGCCCAGCATACGCAGCGCTTTCGCAACTGTGACAAAAAGACGGTTGCAAGCCCTTGTCAACTCGGCAATCTCATCCTTGCCTCGTACTGGTATTTCCGCTGCTTCCACCTGTCCCAGGCTGACCTGCGATGCCACATACGAAAGTCGGCGCACCGGAAGAATGATGAGGAAGTAAAGAATCATGTTGACGGCTATCAGCACGACCGTGAAGGCCCCTGTTAGCGACCACATAAGAGTTGCAAATGCTTTATTTGCGATGCTGACCGGAACCTGCGTCGGCACAGATACGATCTGGGCGGCAACGATCTCGCGCAGCTTCCATCCGAATCCATTGGCGCTGCCATATTTTTCGAGCATTGTTCTTGGAGCGGCAGAAGGAGTACTGTGGCATTCCATGCAGCTTTGTTCGGCGGAAAGAGGATGCGCCAGGAAAAGTGACATGCCCGTCGGGGTCAGGCGCTCTCCAGAAAGTTCTTTCACTTCAGGATTGTTGCGGAAATGCTCGATGACGTCGCTCTCCCAATCGTCTGCACGATCCTGCAGGTTTGTCGGATTCAGTGTTGCTTCTTTATAGGTGTACTCGGGAAACTTTTGCCTTAAGCGCGCGAAGGTCACAGTTGCTCCATATGCCGGTACGGTCTGCGGCAGAAATGTAATTTGATATTGAGGATTTGTAACCAGCAATGGCTTGATTTCTTCCGTCGTATATTTGCGCATGGAACTCGCGCTCTCCATCATTAACTCTGCCTGTTGCATGACTTCCGCCCTGGCGTTGTCGATGAGAAATGAATGAGCGATGTGCGAGACAGTTGCGAATCCAACGATGATAAGAGCTACCAGAATCAGATTGAATTTCAGCAGGAGTTTCATATCAGCATCCCCTTCGGGTGGGCTAGGCAATCCTATCAATCACAAGAAGCGTGCGGTCATCTTCAGGCGGCGCGCCATTGCTAAAAAGCTGGATCGCAGAGAAGATTGCGGAAACAGGCTCGACTGCGCTCAGCTCCGTCTGCAACTTGTCAGCGCCGAATTGTGCCCCGGCAGCATCCTCAGCCTCGGTAACACCGTCGCTTAGCAGGACAACCCGCGCTTGCAGCGGCAGCGAAAATCGAACCGGATGAAATGCAACACCGGACATCAATCCAACCGGCAGATCGCCATCTGTAATTTCCTCTATATGCCCGTCGTTCAAGACAATATATGGGGGGACGTGGCCGGCATTGACGATCTCGATCTCGCCATTGTTTCTATAACGAAGCACAACCAGGGTGACATATCTGTCGCCGGACATTCGCTCGCACAAGAAGCCATTGACGGCGTTTACAGTATCGGTCAGTGACGCGCCGCTTGTGATCTGCGCGTACATCATGCCATGGACGATCGAAGCCAACAGGGCCGCAGGCATACCTTTTCCTGAAACATCGGCGACCATTGCGACAAATCCGTCCTGTTCGGGAATTACGTCGTAAAAATCACCGCCGACTTCCTTGCAGGGCATGGTTTTTGCAGCGACACTCGCATGTGACAACGAAGGCAGCTCTCTGGAAATGATGCGGTGCTGGATTGCGGCGGCAATCTCCATTTCTTTGCGCAGCAGAGCGGCTTTTTGTTCGGCCTGTACCATGCGCGCGTTTTCAAGCAGCGTAGAAGCCTCGATAGCAATCGCGTGCAGGATGTCTTTGCTCACTGCGCTCAGATCGCATTTGTGCAGGCGGCTATCGAGATAGAGAAGCCCAAGCAACTGGTCCGAGTTTCTCCGGCGCAAAGGTATCGCGATCACGCTCAGAAGCTCATGTACGATGATGCTCTCACGCCCAAGGGCCTGACCCCCACCTGTCACATCTCCAATGATGAACTCTGATCTGGATTCGCCGGCATCACGTACGATTGACCGGGAAATTGTGGAATCGTCCATAAGGGGCGTGCCGTCCTGATTTCTGCCGCATTCCAGCCTGAACTCCTGTGGGCTTTCGCCTAGAAAGACAAAGCCTCGTTCCGCACAGGTAAGCTTCAGCGTGTATTCGACCATAGTGCTGAGCACGTCATGCAGCACTCGCGTGTTGTTGAAGCTCTGCGCAGCCTGCAGGAAAAGCGACAGCTTTTCGATTTCCGATCCTTCGGACTGGCTGGACAAGCGGTTGAGGAAGATTCGCGCGGTGCTCTCGTCCTCACCATCCAAGAACAGCAGGACCATCTGCGATGGGCCGAGCTGAATGTGATCGCCAGGGGTTAAACGCGCTGTCTCAATACGGTGACCATTCACGAAAGTTCCGTGGCGGCTGCCAAGATCCTGGATCAGGTAGCCCGCATCATCCTTGTTGATGACAGCATGTTCGCGCGATACCCGCGAGTTCTGCAGAAAAAGAGCGTGACCGGGATGGCGGCCAATCGTAAATGGAAACTGGTCGATAGGGACGGTACGCGATTGTTCTGTATCGCGGATGACCAGCCGGGGACTCGATTTTTCCTCGCGCATGTGGATCCCGCTTAAACCGCGTGGAACAAGGGAAGTCAGCTTTGCGCGGATTAAAAATTAGTGGAAGTGTACACGAACTCACGGGCTAAATCGCAGGTTTTTCAAGATACTGCGGCAATTATCGCAACAGTGCTATTTCGAGGCATGGATCGCCGCAATGTAATTGAGAGTTGAGCAGACTACTTCACCAGTAGTTGATGGTGCACTGTACTCGAGTTCCGGTATTCACGAAAGTAAAGACAATTTCGGGCGACTGAGACGCCGGTAAGAGCGTAAAATGGGCGCCGGATGCAGCGTCCTGCTCGCCTGTTGCGCTGTTGTCACTGCGGAGCCTTAAGCCTCCGGCATCTCGGCGGACAACCCCTTTGACAGGAAAGTGATCAGAAAAGAAGGTGTTTATGGCTCTACCCTTCATCCAGATCGGCGATGATCTTCTACAGAACTCATTACTAGCCTCCGTCGAAGTTGTTCAGGAACTAAACCATCACTGGTGGTGCACCATTGTGTGCCGTCAAACCGAGGACCAGCGGCTGTCCGTCGAAGAGCTCCTGGGCAAGACGGTGGAGGTTAAGACCAAAGATGAGCAGGGTGCGGAACACATCCACTTTTCGGGCTTCATTTATAGCGTCAGGCTTGTCTATGAGGTCTGGGGCAGTTATACGGCCCATCTGACGGCGGTAAGTTCCAGCTATCTGCTCGATGTGACGGCGCACAAGCAATACTATGCTGCGCAGACGCTTTCGTCTGTAGCAAGGACGATAGCTGGCCGCGACAATGTGCCGATCAGCGTGAATGCCGGAGGGGGCAAGGCGTTGAACTATGTGCAATATGGCGAGACCGATTTTTCGTTTCTCAACCGCATCGTGGATGATTACGCGGCATGGATGCGACCGAGCAAGGGCGGCGTTGAGATATTCGACAGCTTCCAAAGCGGAAGCAGCGTACAGTGGCGCGGGGAAAATGGCCTGATCGAGTTTAGCCTGAGCGGCACCATGTCGCCGGCCAGTTTCAACGGTTCGCATTATGACCATCATGTGATGGAGTCAAACAATTTCCAGAAGGAGGCACGGCCGCCGCAGTTCTACGATGCCGCATCCCGACTTACAGGGGCTGTGCAGACCGCATCACAGCAGCTACCGCCGGCTTTCGAGCCGCAGCGTGCGCGCGCGATGACGCTGAACGATTATCAGGACCAGTTGCTCGCTGAAAGCGAGCGGTCCATCGGCGGAGCCGTTACCGGGGAGGGCGGGTCACGCAATCAGAATCTCATGGCAGGCAACACCATCGGCATCGACGGTGTGCTGGATGCCAAAGGCACCTACGGCCTGATTAAAGTTGTGCATCAGTGGACACAGAAGGGCTACCAGAATCAGTTCATCTGTACACCCTGGAAAAACTACCGCAATCCCGAGCCGCCGGAAATGCGTACATGGAACGGTGTTGTTCCGGCGCGTGTAGTGGATCATAACGATCCGAAAAAGATGGGCCGCATCAAGGTGCAGTTTTTCTGGCAGGAAGACGGCTCCACCCACTGGGCGCGTGCGACCTCGCCGCACGCCGGTCCTGACCGCGGGTTTATGTTCATGCCCGAGGTGGGCGATGAAGTCGCTGTAGCTTTCGAAGACGGCGATCCGGAGAGACCTGTCATTCTGGGTTCATTGTGGAATGGTGTGCAGACGGCACCACGTTACGATTTTCGCGGTGGAGATATTGCGTCCAATGATGTAAAGCGGCTTGTAACCAAGGCCGGCAACC
>DATAQW010000320.1:0-5092 GCA_036264445.1 Pseudacidobacterium sp. | reverse complement strand
CTAGTTTTGTTTTTCATCTTCGGAGGGTTATGCGTTGCCGGAGCGTTGAACCTCCTGCTGCAGCGACACCCGATTAACAGCTCGCTGTCGCTTATTGTGGTGATGACGTCGCTCGCCGTGCTCTATCTGCTCCTCGGAGCGGAGTTCCTCGCAGCGGCACAGGTCATTGTTTACTCCGGCGCGATCATGGTGCTTTTCACTTTCGTTATCATGCTTTTAAATGCCGGAAGAGAAGAGCGCACGCATGGCAGCAAGGCTGCGTATATCGTCGGATTCCCCGGAGCGGCTGCGATCCTCGGCGTACTCACCTACGTCTTCCTTAAGCAAAGCGACAACCTCGGCTCAGCAAAGCTGGGCGAGTATTTTGTTACTACGCACGACCTCAGCCGCGTGCTTTTCCGCGATCTGCTGCTTCCGTTCGAAGTCACCTCGATACTGATTCTTGTTGCGATACTTGGCGCGGTTGCGCTGGCAAGGAAGGAGCGCTAATGGTTCCCATTTCCTATTACCTGATTTTGAGCGCGATCCTCTTCTCTATCGGCGTCGCAGCATTCCTGGTGAAACGTAACATCATCACCATCTTTATGTCGATTGAGCTGATGCTGAATGCCGTCAACCTGACCTTCGTCGCCTTCGCTCATCAGTGGCGCCATGTCAACGGACAGATCTTCGTCTTCTTCGTGATGATAGTGGCCGCGGCCGAAGCCGCTGTCGGCCTCGCGATCATCATCGCCATCTTCCGCACCCGCAACACACTCAACGTTGATCAAGTGGATTTGATGAAACTATGACCAGTTCCCTCTATCTCTGGCTGATTCCGCTCGTTCCCTTCGCCGGATTTCTGGTGAACGGTCTCCTTGGCCGCCGCTTCCCCAAAACGCTGGTGACAACCGTGGCATGGATTGCCACGCTCATCCCGTTCATTCAGGTTCTGAACATTGCGCTGCATTTCAGTTCCCTGACCCTGCCCTACTCTGAAAATTTAGGCACGTGGATTGGAGCAGGCAGCTTCCATGCTGACTTCTCTTTTGCACTCGATCAGCTTACGCTCATCATGCTTCTGGTCGTGACGGGCGTTGGCTTCCTCATCCACATCTACTCAGCCGGATATATGGCAGAAGAAGACGGCTACTGGCGCTTTTTTGCATACATGAATCTCTTCATGTTCTTCATGCTTACGCTGGTGCTGGCAGAGAACTTCCTGCTGATGTTCGTTGGATGGGAAGGCGTAGGTCTTGCGTCCTACCTGCTGATTGGCTACTACTTCACAAAGGATTCAGCCGCCAAAGCGGGCAAGAAGGCATTCGTCGTCAACCGCATTGGCGACTTCGGCTTCCTCATCGCGATGTTCATGCTCGTTGCCCACTTCGGCACATTGAGCTTCAGCGAAATCTTCGGCCAGATCGCGCAGCACCCTGAATGGCAGGGTGGTTTTCTGACCGCGATTGCGCTCTTTCTCGTACTCGGAGCAACAGGCAAATCGGCGCAGATTCCGCTCTACGTCTGGCTGCCGGATGCAATGGAAGGCCCTACGCCAGTCTCTGCTCTGATTCACGCTGCAACGATGGTCACGGCTGGCGTCTATATGGTGGCACGCGCGCACGCCATCTTCGACCGCTCGACGTTTGCATTGAGCACGATTGCAATTATCGGCGCGGCAACGGCACTCTTCGCCGCTACCATTGGCCTCGTCCAAACAGATATCAAGCGCGTACTGGCTTACTCGACCGTCTCGCAGCTCGGATACATGTTCATGGCCTGCGGAGCCTCAGCTTATTCCATGGGCATCTTCCACCTGTGGACGCACGCTTTCTTTAAGGCGCTGCTCTTCCTGGCTGCAGGCTCTGTCATTCACGCATTGGGTGGCGAGCAGGACATGCGCGTGATGGGCGGCCTGCGCAAGAAAATCCCTGTCACCTTCTGGACGATGACCGCTGCTGTTCTCGCCATTGTCGGAGCACCCGGATTTGCCGGATTCTTCAGCAAGGACGCGATTCTCTACCAGGATTTTCTCTCATCGAATGGCGGAAAGATCCTCTGGTTTGTTGGATTGGTGACTGCTGGACTTACTTCCTTCTATATGTTCCGGCTCTGGTACCTGACCTTCTTCGGTGAAAGCCGCGCACAGGAAGCCGGACATAACGATCACGCGCATGGACATGGGCACGGCGTTCATGAGAGCCCCGCTGTCATGCTTGTTCCGCTGGTCATCCTTGCGATTCTCTCAGTCGTTGGCGGCTGGGTTGGGATTCCATCAGCGCTTGGTGGCCATAACTTGATCAATCACTTCCTTGAGCCTGTCACGCATCCCGCTCAAGAGATGGCCGAGGGAGAATCTGGTGTTGAACTGCTTCTGGCCTCGATAGCAGTAGCCGTCGCAGCGCTTGGCTGGTTCGTCGCACATCTGTTTTACTTCGCCCGGCCGGAGCTTCCGAATCAGCTTGCAGCAAAATTGCGTGGCGTACATGAGCTGCTGCTCAATAAATACTGGGTAGACGAGTTTTATGGATCGATCATCGTCACTCCCTTGCTCTTCATCTCGCGTTATGCGCTGAAGGGACTGCTTGACACAGGAGTGATCACTGGCGGAGGTCTTGCTGTCGCTTACACCGCTCAGGGTATTGGCTCCATTGTGCAGCGTGTGCAATCAGGCAATATCCGCTCGTATGCCGGATGGCTTGCGATTGGCGCAGCAGCATTGTTGCTGCTGACTTATTTTGGTTTTGGCCTGCACTTTTCTTGATAAGTGTGCAGCAACTATAGGTCCGTCATTCTGAGGTCCCGGAGCAACGCGAAAGAAACGAAGGATCTCAACGATATTCGCCGGGTTTTAGGCCAGTGAATATCGAGACAAAATAAGAGGGGCTTTAGCCCCGGTTATAAGGAACGTATTCGTGTTAAACGATTCCATCTTGTCGCTGATAACGTTTGTGCCCACTGCCGGCGCATTCGTTGTTGCTTTCCTGCCGAGGCGCGGAAAGGTGATCCAGTGGTTTACCCTGCTGGTCACGCTCGCTACATTCGCGCTCACACTGCATCTGCCTGCGCATTTTCAATACGGGCAGACAGGCTTCCGGTTTGAGCAGAACTCGCCGTGGATTTCGAGCCCTAACATCCGCTATCACCTGGGCGTAGACGGGATCTCCACCTGGCTCGTAGTGCTGGTTGGCTTCCTCGGACCGCTGGCTGTGCTCGCATCGTGGAATGCGATCTCTGTACGCACGAAAGAGTTCTACTTTCTCTTCCTGCTCCAGCAGACAGCGATGATCGGTGTCTTTGTGGCGCTCGATATGTTCCTCTATTACGCGTTCTGGGAACTGTCGCTGGTGCCCATGGCAATCCTGATTGCCATGTTCGGACGCAATCGCGGATCGCAGGCAGCGATCAAATTCTTCATCTACACCTTCGTGCCTTCGGCGCTGCTCCTGGTCGCGCTGCTTTGGCTCTACGCCCAGACTGGTACATTTGACTTCGTCGAGACGCAGAAATTCCTCGTGCAGAACGCATCGCTCCTTTCGCCGCAGGCATTGTGGTGGGTATCGCTCGCCTTCCTCGCAGCCTTTGCTGTGAAAGTCCCGGTCTTCCCGTTGCATGGATGGCTCGCCGATGTCTTCTCCGAAGCTCCAACCGCGATGGCCATGGTGGTTGCCGGAAAGCTCGGGCTCTATTCCATCATTCGCTTCAATCTCGGTCTCTTCCCTGCCCAGTCGCGCGAAATTGCGCCACTGATGATTGCGCTGGCGGTCATCGGCATCATTTACGGCGCGCTCGTAGCTTTAGTACAGCAGGACATGAAACGGCTCATCGCCTTCTCAACTGTTGGACACCTCAGCTTCGTTACACTCGGCATCTTCTGCTTCACAGTTGTGGGCTTGAACGGCTCGGTCTTTCAGATCATCAACCACGAGCTTTCCGGTGCGGCCTTCCTCGTTCTGCTCGGCATCTTGTATGAGCGTTACGGCACATATGAAATGTCCCAATACGGCGGCCTTGCTTCCAAGCTTCCGCGCATGGCGACGCTGTACGTCATCACTGCGCTGTCTCTGGTCGGCCTGCCCATACTCAACGGCTTCGTCGGTGAGTTCCTGATCCTCAGCTCAAGCTACAGCGTGCATCCCGGATGGACTCTCGCAGCAACAACAGGCGTCATCCTGAGCGCAGCCTATATGCTTGGTCTGATCCAGAAGGTCTTCTACGGACAGGAATCATCACTGGTCGCGAACAATGCTGCATCTGACATAGTTGCTCGCGAAGGCTTTGCGCTCATCCCTGCTGCTGTGCTGATGCTGGTGCTCGGTGTGGCTTCACCTTACTGGATTCGCGCAATCAATACTGCGGTCAGCGGGCTGGCTGAAAACGTCGCGCATGTTGCCGCAACTCTCACAACGAACGTAGCGGAGAAACGATGAACGGTAACATCCAATTAGCTCGTATTCTCCCTGAGGTGATCCTCACCATCGCCGGCATCATCATTATGATGGCCGAACCGCTGCTGGCGAAGCAGTCCAGCCGCAAGCCGCTTGGATGGTTTGCTGTGCTGAGCACCCTCGCGGCTTTGGGAGCAAGCCTGTGGCAACTACAACTGCCTCCGGGCACAGCCTTCTTTGGCACCGTGCAGACGGATGCTTTCAGCATTTTCTTCCATCTGCTGATCGCCGGAATTGTGCTGGCCACGCTGCTGGTCTCGCTCGACACCATTGATCGCGATTCAGAGAGTGTGGGCGAATTTTTCGCTCTGGTCTGCTTCGGTGCCGTCGGCATGATGCTGATGACCTCCGGCGTCGAGTTGCTGGTGGTCTTCATCGGGCTTGAGATTTCTTCGATCTCCACCTATATCCTGGCCTGCTTCCGCCGCAGGAGCGCGAAGGGTCCCGAATCAGCTATCAAGTATTTTCTGCTCGGCTCGTTTGCCACCGCGTTTTTCCTTTACGGAATCGCGTTGATCTTCGGAGCTACCGGAACAACAAAAATTTCCGACATCGCCTCGCTTCTGACCTCAAGCCATGTGCCTATCCTTGCGATTGTAGGGCTGGCGATGGTCCTGATTGGCCTCGGTTTCAAAGTATCGGCTGTACCCTTCCAGGTCTGGACG
>DATAQW010000404.1:0-4534 GCA_036264445.1 Pseudacidobacterium sp. | reverse complement strand
CTGTTCCGGAAATCAGGGTAAAGCGGCCAAAGCGTTCCGCGTCATTGGTGCCGACAATGCTGTTGGGGCCTGGTTTGTCCGATCCATTGCCGAATTGCCAGACAATTTGATGGGTGCGGGGTTCTATTTCGATGACGCGGTTATTGAATTGATCAGCAATCACGATGTTATCGCGATCGTTGAAATCATTTTGTGCGAAAGCTGGAAAAACGCCCGAAAGACTTATCGCAAGAATTCCAGTGATGAATCTTCCGGACAGGGGTTTCGACGAAAATTGAGGCATGTGGGTTTGCTCCTTTCTCGGCGTTGTAAGCGTAGCTTTGCGTGTGACGACAGGTTGTCACTGAATTGTCAGCGGTTCGTCACTTTTTAGGTGCAAACGATAGCCACAACCAGAGACATAATTTTGCGATTGGGTGTATGCTGGCGGGCACGGAGCATGAACAGGAGGACGAATGGACGGGACGCGGAAAGTGCGGTTGAACTACCTTGCGATTCTGGTCTCGGCGCTGGTGTATTTTGCTGTTCAGGGTGTCTGGTTCACGGTCTTTATGGAAGAGTGGCTTGCAGGCATTGGCAAAACAG
The DNA here is from genome assembly GCA_036264445.1 of Pseudacidobacterium sp. Classification (GTDB taxonomy): domain Bacteria; phylum Acidobacteriota; class Terriglobia; order Terriglobales; family Acidobacteriaceae; genus Pseudacidobacterium. The sequence goes on along the minus strand of DATAQW010000404.1, from coordinate 3,949 downwards.
CAGAGGAATTGCGCCAGCAGAGGACAAGCGTACTGCTTGCCTACTTTGTCGGATTCATCACCGCGCTCGTCATCGCTGGGGGAATTTCGTGGCTCACACAGCTAACCGGAAACCATACGATCTTCCGCGGCGTCTGGATTGCTGTCTTTGCCTGGGTGGCCTTTATCCTCACAACATTGGCAGCCGAATACGCCTTTGAAGGCAGGGGAGTGAAAAGCCTCGTCATCAACGCCGGTGGACCGCTGATCGGCATGGTGCTGATGGGTGCAATTCTGGGAGGCTGGAAAGCCAGGCCGAAAGGTATTGTGTGAACCCTCTTGAGATCCCACACCTTATAAGAGATGTGGGATATCTTACTCATCAAGACTTAGCTATGAGCCTATCCACAGAAAGCGCTCCTGAGCCTTTCACCATAATCAGAAAACAAAGCGCCAGCGCTAACAGGTGGAACTCGTATCCTTCGCCTTTCTGCATTCCAGACCAGTTCATGAAAAAGCCGTTGGGCAGATGGACTTTATAGATTGCAACCGCCATCGTGACGGCGATGCCGAGGGCCGCAATGCGGCCGAGAAATCCAACAATAAGGCCAAGCCCGCCGAGCAACTGCGCAAGAATGGCCAGCGCAGCTAAATAGGCAGGAATCCCAAGCTGAGTGGTGAAAAAATGCATGGTCCCTCTGAAACCATAGCCGCCGAACCATCCCAGGCCAAGTTGTGCGCCATGGATAAAATAGATGATCCCGAGGACAAGCCTGACTATTGTGATCGTGAAATCGTTCTTCGTTGCACAGATTTTCTTCATCCAGTCCCCTCCGTCGAAAACCTGGGTAACAGAGTGCGCGAAAAGAGCCTTGAAATGCAAGAGAAGTTTTCGGCCGCAATGCTTGGCAATTGGGCGCCGCTCGGATAGATTAGTCGAGCAGACAACATGCTTCAGCTCAAGACGCTTAACGACATCTTTTTTCTTGCTGCCACCAGCGCTAATCCGCGTGCCGTTCTCTATATGGACGCCGCGGGAGATTGGCAGGCCCTTACTGGCATGCAGATGTACCAGAGAGTGCGCCTGCTGGTAGAGGCACTCACTGGTTGGGGTATTCAAAAGGGCGACCGCATTGCCATTCTTGCCGAGAACCGCTGGGAGTGGGCCGTTGCAGACTTCGCTGCGCTCGCGATGGGAGCAATCGATGTACCCATTTACCCAACACTCATTGCGGAACAGATCGGAGAATTGCTGACGGATTCCGGCTCGCGCATCGCCATTGTTTCTTCAAAGCAGCAGTATGAAAAAGTCGCAGCGGTGCGCGGTAAAAGCGCGCTCGAACGCGTCATCCTCATGGACGACGAAGGCGTTCCCGATGCAGTGCTTATATCGTCACTCCTGAAAGACGCGGATAGCCGCAGTGCAGAGCGCGATCCGGCATTTGACCGCGCAGCCTATGACGTTGGTCCAGATGATGTGGCAACCCTGATCTACACGTCCGGCACAACAGGCGAGCCGAAGGGCGTGGTGCTGACGCATGGTAACATCGCGTCCAATGTGAACTACTCGCTCGCTGGATTTGAAATTGTTCCGAACGATTCCTGTATTTCATTTCTGCCGCTTTCACACATCACCGCGCGACATCTTGACTACGCCATCTATACGCGCCAGGCAACCGTCGCTTATTGCCCAAGCTTTGAGAAACTGCCTGCTGCGCTCCAAAGCATTCGGCCAACTGTATTGGTTGCTGTGCCCCGCGTCTTCGAAAAAGTCCGCCAGGAGGCCGAGCGCCAGGCTTCGCTCTCTGGCTTGAAGAAAAAGATTTTCGATTGGGCAATCAATACAGGGCAGAGGCATTGTGAAGAAATTTTGGGTGGCGAAACTCCGGCATCGTTCACGTGGAAAATTGCCAACAAACTGGTCTTCAGTAAAATTCAGCACGGATTCGGCGGACGCGTGCGCTACTACATCGCCGGGGGCGCGCCGCTGGGCATGGACACGGCGACCTGGTTTGCGGGCGTGGGCATTCGCATCCTCGAAGGTTATGGGTTGACGGAAACTTCTCCGGTTCTGGCCATCAATACAACAGAGGCATATCGCATCGGGTCGGTAGGGAAGCCGCTGCCCAACGTTGAGTGCCGCATTGCTGAAGATAGCGAGCTTCTGGTGCGTGGTCCCAATGTCTTTACTGGATACTGGCATAAGTCAAGCGAGACCGCTGAAGCATTCGACTCTGCCCACTGGTTTCACACCGGAGATATCGGGCGCATAGACGAAGATGGCTTCCTCTACATCACGGATCGCAAGAAAGAGCTGTTGAAGACCTCCGGCGGCAAAATGGTTGCTCCGCAGCCAATTGAGAACAAGCTGAAAGCCTATTTGCTGGTTGGACAGGCAGCCGTCGTCGGCGACAAGTACAAATTCATCAGCGCTCTCATCTCACCCAATTTCCCCGCGCTCGAAGAATGGACAAAACAGCAGGGGATCAGCGCTCCGACGCGGCGCGAATTGGTCGAGAACCCAGCGGTCGTTGCGCGTTATCAGGCAATCGTGGATGAAATCAATGCATCGCTCGCGCAATTTGAAACCATAAAGCGCTTCAAAATCGTTCCGGATGAGTGGTCTCTGCCAACAGGCGAACTGACCCCAAGCCTGAAGCTGAAACGCCGTGTGGTGAATGGGCAATATGCCAAAGAGATCGCCGGGTTTTATCAGGAGCCAGCCCAGAAGTAAGGATAAGTTTACAGGAATCGTTTGTTTTCAAAATTAAAGGCATGAGCTATCGGCTCATGCCGTTTTGTTCCTTTCGGCCAAGTTGCGCGCCGTTTCTGCGCCTCAGTTCGACATCTACACGCGCATGCTCCGGCAACTCCACTGAGATGCCATTAAGGTACATGTCCGTATCTACTATCCGCGCATGCAAATGCCCGGACTCTTGGACAGTAGACTCCATCTAAATTCAACAACTTATGATACGGCAGGGACAATACTTATCAAAAATAATGTCCCTGCCGATAGTTACTTGGATGTAGTTTTCTTATGAAAATGTCGATTTAGGGTGCGTCCGCTATCGCGAGGACGGCAAGCATAGGAGTTCATTAGGTGATATATGTGAACCGCCGCGTGAGTATCGCAGAGTAGGAGAAGCAGAACTGGCAGTAGAAGCTTTAATTCAATGAGAGGATAGCAGCATAAATGGCGTCTTTAATTAAAGTTACAAAAGACGGCAACCTAGAGCATAAGATTGTAACGTTGTCTCATGTTGACGTTTATGAAAACGGTACAGTAGGAATCAAGGTTCCTTACTATACTAATGACCTTGGATTTAAAATTGAAATGTTGCAGATTCAATTGACAACGAAGCAGGAAGCACAGGAGTTCGCAGCGCGTATTATGTCTGCAATTACAGGATGAAGTTTAACCCACCGTCTCTTGATGGCATGTTTCCTATAACTCACAGCGCTCCTCTCAACCAGAAGTGGACTGCACCAACGAAAAACAGCTGCAGCTATATTTTGGATTGTTGAACTGCGACCGAGTTAGACGTTAGATATCGACGGTGTGATCTCTATCAAGCAGATAGTTTGACTCAACAAGGCCCAGGTGCGTTGAGCCCCTTACTCGAGGGTTTTACAAATGACTTGGATTCAAGCGATACGCACTTGTGCATGGCACGAAGCGAGTCATAAAGAAGTATTTTTTGCCCAGCTCAAGGACGGGTGGCTCACTCAAGCCTGTTCTGGCTTGAATGAGGTTGTTCTCCTAGATAAGCAATTCAGCGAACGAAGGATTACTGCTCTGCGGTGAAGCAGTAGAACTTGTTTGTGCAATCAGGGCAGAAGGTGATGCGAGAAAACGAAGACAGAAAGGAAGCGGGAGGGTATAAGCGTCTCTGCTAAAAAATGCGAATCAAACTGAATTGGTTGGGAGTTCGTGTCAAGTTAGAGTTTTTTGATCTGGCCAGAATTTT
>DATAQW010000402.1:0-4553 GCA_036264445.1 Pseudacidobacterium sp. | reverse complement strand
CGGGCAAGACCTTTACGATGGCGAAGATCATCGAAGAACTGAACCGTCCTGCGCTGGTGCTGGCGCACAACAAGACGCTGGCAGCACAGCTCTATCACGAGTTCAAGCAGTTTTTTCCATCGAATGCCGTTGAGTACTTTGTCTCTTACTACGACTACTATCAGCCCGAAGCTTACATTCCCTCTGGCGATCTCTATATCGAAAAAGAAGCAACCATCAACGAAGAGCTGGACAAGCTCCGGCTTTCAGCGACGCGGTCTTTATTTGAACGGCGCGATGCGGTGATCGTTTCGTCCGTCTCATGTATCTACGGCCTTGGCGATCCGGACGCGTATTATGGAATGCTCCTGCTGCTGGAAAAAGGACAGAAAGTACGACGCGAAGACATCACGCGCAAGCTGGTGGAAATTTTGTATGACCGCAACGACGCAGACTTCCGGCGCGGCACATTCCGTGTACGAGGCGATGTGATTGAGGTCTTCCCTACGTACGATGAAAATGCATATCGCATCGAGCTCTTCGGCGATGAAGTTGATTCTCTTTCGCAGATCGATCCGCTCTTTGGCACTGTGAAACAGAAATTTGCGCGGCTGCCGATTTATCCAAAGAGCCACTATGTCGTGCAGCCGCATAAGCGGCAGAAAGCCATCGATTCCATTCTTGATGAATTGGGCTGGTGGGAAAAAGAGCTGGAATCGCAAGGGCGGCTGGTCGAGTCGCAGCGCGTGCACCAACGGACGCGGTTTGATCTCGAGATGATCAAGTCCGTCGGCTACTGCCACGGAATCGAGAACTACTCACGTCACTTTTCCGGACGGCTTCCCGGCGAACCTCCGCCGACGTTGCTGGATTACTTTCCACGCGATTATCTGATTTTTATTGATGAATCGCACGCGACTGTTCCGCAGTTGCACGGCATGTGGCATGGCGACCGCTCGCGTAAGCAGAACCTCGTCGATTATGGGTTCCGTCTGCCTTCGGCGATGGATAATCGACCTTTGAAGTTCGAGGAATTTGAGGCGCGCACAAATCAGTTGCTTTATGTATCGGCAACGCCCGGGCCATATGAGCTAACAAAATCCGCTGGCGTAGTCGTGGAGCAGATCATCCGGCCAACTGGACTCGTTGATCCAGAAGTCGAAATACGCCCTATACGCGGACAGATTGATGACCTGCTGGCGGAGATTCGTGATCGAGCCAAAAAAAATGAGCGTGTATTGGTAACGACGCTAACCAAGCGCATGTCAGAAGATCTTGCAGGCTACTACGCTGAGGTCGGTGTGCGCTGCCGCTATATGCACTCGGAGATCGAAACGCTGGAACGCGTGCGTTTGCTGCGCGATCTGCGCAAAGGCGAATACGACGTACTGATCGGCATCAACCTGCTGCGCGAAGGTCTCGATTTACCTGAGGTCTCCCTTGTAGCGATCCTCGATGCGGACAAAGAAGGCTTTCTGCGCTCCTCCGGGTCGCTCATTCAGACCATAGGACGCGCTGCGCGGCACATAAGCGGACGCGCAATTCTCTATGCCGACCACATCACCGATTCCATGCGTCAGGCAATGGATGAAACGTCGCGGCGCCGCGAGGTACAGAGTGCCTATAACGAAGAGCATGGCATTACGCCTACATCCGTGATTCGCGCGGCAGATATGTCGCTGGCACAGATTCTCAAGGCCGACTACGCTGATCTGACCGAAGAGACTGACGAAATGCGTGAGTTCAAATCTCAGGAAGAACTGGATGTCTACATCCTGAAGCTTGAAAACGAGATGCGTGAAGCAGCGAAAGTCTTTGAATTCGAGAAAGCCGCTAAACTGCGCGACACCGTAAAAGAATTGCGAACAAAGGAGTTCCTTTTCAGCTGATTTTATGAGCAAAATTCCTTCAGACGGCTCACCGCAAAGCGTTTTGCGCAGCAGATTCGAGTTCGAGGAAGAGGGCGAGACTGCATACCTCGAATTTGATCTGGACAGTCGGGGATGGATGACTCTGTGGCACACCGAAGTGCCGCCTCGTCTTCGCGGACGCGGAATCGCAGGAATACTGGCTAAGACCGCATTCGAGTATGCGCAGGAGAATCATCTGAAAGTCGACGTAGTTTGCCCTCTGGCGAACGACTTTCTTCGGAAGCACCCTGAATTCAAGAGTCTGGTTGGGAAATAGAACTCATATCTATTCTCCACCAGAAGATTGATCTCACGATACGCAGCAGGGATGGGGTTTGCAGCTCAAGATTGCCGCTTTTGCAACACGGGTGCGACAATGAGATGTTCAGCCAACAGTTCTTTGACGACGGTTCTGCGAACATCTTTCTATGCCTGCATTTGGTAGCTTCGCCCTTCTGCTTGCACTGGCCCTCAGCGGATACAACCTGTTCGCGGGCGCAATTGCGCTGCGCCAACTCGCAACCGGCGCGCGCGGACGCGTCTCGCCAGAGCGTCTCGCAGAAACGGCGCGCCGGGCAGGAATAGCCAGCTTCTTCGCCGTTACCTGCGCGGCATTTGCGCTGGTTTGGGCCGCGTTTACCAATGATTTCTCCGTCGCCTACATTCTGCACCACTCGAACCGCGCTTTGCCCGGAGCATACAAGTTTGCCGCGCTCTGGTCTGGGCAGGAAGGCTCCCTGCTGCTCTGGGCGTGGCTGCTGGCAGCTTATGGATTCGTACTGCGTGTCCGGCACAAAGTTGACGTGAAGCTGACGGCTTATGCCTCGACCATTCTGGCTGGTATTCAGATTTTCTTCCTGCTGTTGCTTAATTTTGCCGCTCCGCCATTTTCACTGGTCAGAGGCACAATTCCCGATGACGGGTTCGGGCTGAATCCCCTTCTGCAATATCCGGAAATGGTGATTCATCCGCCGATGCTTTATCTAGGATATGTGGGATTCAGCGTCCCGTTTGCCTTTGCGCTGGGCGCGTTGATGATGCGTTATCCGGGCGAGAAATGGATCCACATCACGCGCCGCTGGACCATGGTGACCTGGCTCTTTTTGACCTGCGGCGTCTTTCTTGGAGCGCACTGGGCCTATTCTGTGCTCGGATGGGGCGGCTACTGGGGCTGGGACCCGGTCGAAAATGCTTCGTTGATGCCGTGGCTGACAGGCACCGCATTTCTGCATTCCGTCATGATGCAGGAAAAACGCGGCATGATGAAGCACTGGAATGTTTGGCTCATCTTTTCGACCTTTGCGCTTTCGATCCTCGGAACATTACTGACGCGTTCAGGGCTGGTAAGTTCGGTCCATGCCTTCGCGCAGTCTTCTATCGGTACATGGTTCTGGACATTCCTCGTTATCGTGCTGGCTGTCTGCCTGTTTACCTATGTGTTACAGCGCGATCACCTGAAAAGCGAGCATAGGCTTGAATCGCTGGTTTCGCGCGAATCAAGCTTCCTGTTCAATAATCTGGTCTTGCTGGCAGCCTGCTTCACAATCCTGTGGGGAACGCTCTTCCCTGTCATTTCTGAATACGTGCAGGGAAACAAGGTGACCGTCGGCCCACCCTTCTACAATCGCGTTGCCGTACCGATTGGGCTATTCCTGCTCTTTCTCACCGGAATTGGCCCACTGCTCGCATGGCGCAGTTCTTCTTTCAAGAGCATTCGCAAGAATTTTGTTCTTCCTTTAATCGCAGCAGTTGTAACCGCGATTGTGCTGATCGCCTGCGGCGTTCGCCCGTGGCAGGATTCCGGTTCGTTCTATTCATTGATGGCATGGTCACTTGCCGCCTTAGTTATTACAGCTGTTGGCTCTGAATTTCTGCGTGGCGCAGGCGTGATCGCCCGGCATACAGGTCAGAACCTCTTTGCCTCGATGATTCATCTCACGCGGCGCAATACGCGGCGTTACGGCGGGTACATCGTCCACTTCGGCGTGGTCATTATCTTTATCGGACTTGCAGGTTCGGCTTTCAACCGCAGCGCCGAACAGGAACTGAACTTCAAGCAGAGCATGACTATCGGCCCGTATCGCCTTGAATGCCTCGATTACTCACAGGACACGAACCCGAATTACGACTCTGAATACGCGCTTCTGAACGTCTACCGCGGCGACAAGAAGATCACGCAGCTTGCTCCGGAGCAGCGATTCTATCAGGCAAGCCAGACAACGCAGACCATGGTAGCCAACCACTCCACACTTGCATGGGATCTGTATGTGATTTATGCAGGCAAGAATCCGGACACCGGTCAGCCCATTATCAAAGTATTTCTGAACCCACTTGTGGCCTGGATATGGATTGGCGTTGTCATCGTGATTCTGGGCACATTTGTTGCGCTTACGCCGAATATGACAGCGGTGCTTGCCGCCAGCCGCAGCCGTGTGCCTGCAGCTGAAGCTCCGGCGCTGGCTGCAAGCAAAGGTGGAGACTAATGCGGCAGCTGTTGCGAATTTCGCAGATCGGTTTCCTGGGTGTGCTTCTTGTCTTCACGATGGGATCGGCGGACACGGCTGCACGCTACAACGATCTCGGCCACAAGATGATGTGCGCCTGCGGCTGCGGACAGATTCTGATTGAATGCAACCATCTCGGCTGCCCTGATTCGGAACGGAT
>DATAQW010000350.1:0-2593 GCA_036264445.1 Pseudacidobacterium sp. | reverse complement strand
CGGCTACGGCTTTGTTTATTTTTATAGGAGCTGCACCTCAGACAGAATGGCTGCCAGAAGGCGTTATGAGAGACACAAACGGGTTTGTGCTTTCCGGCAATGATCTGCTGATAGAAGGAAAGATGCCGAAGATTTGGAAAGAAGACCGGCACCCGTATCTGCTGGAGACCAGCACCCCTGGGATTTTTGTCGCTGGAGATGTTCGTCACGGCTCAGTGAAGCGTGTCGCGTCGGCCGTTGGTGAAGGCTCCATTTCCGTGCAGTTTATGCATCAGTATCTCGCTCGTTTTTAGGGAATCGACAATAACGAAATGCCACAAGAAATCGCTACCGTCGCTATACGAACCGTCCACGGCCGGGACCTTTATCCCGAGTTGCGCAAGACATCCACTTTTTCCCAGACCTCAGAAGAGGATATGGCCTGTCTTGGCGACGTGGAAATCCTGGATGTACCTGCCGGAACCCCTCTGGTTCGTCCAGGAGAAGGCATGCTGTACTTCTGGATTATTCTCCGGGGCGGGATGCGCGCCTTCAAGACGGAGAAGGATGGTTCGACTGTTCTGATCTCCAATGCAAAAGAAGGGGACACGTTTGGCGAGGTTCCAATCCTTGTTGGCTCCGCTGAGACTTATGTTACCTGCGAGGCAGTGAAAGACAGCACAATGGCGCGCGTCAGCAAAGAGAATTTCTGGCAGCTGATGGCAACGTGTCCGGCTGTCCGGAAAGTTGTTTTGACGAATATGTCGCGCCGCCTTGAAGCCTACACGGCATTGACGCTGCACCGGGAAAAGCTTATTTCGCTGGGCACCTTGGCGGCCGGATTAATGCACGAGCTGAACAATCCGGGCACAGCAGCCAAGCGGGCAGCCTCTCAGCTGCGGGAGAACATGACCAGGCTGCAGGAAATCAGCCTTCGTATGACGCATACTCCGCTTAGCGGTGATCAGCTCGAATGCCTGAAAGATCTTCTGGAGGAAGCGTTTGCTGCGCAGAAAAAACCACAGGCTATGAGTTCTCTCGATGAAGCCGATGCTCAGGACGCGCTTGCGGAATGGCTGGAGGGCATTGGTGTCGATAATGCTTGGAAGCTTGCTCCGACTCTCGTGGCCGCAGGTTGGACAAAGCAAGACATCGAATGCACGCAGCACGCATTTCCGCCGAAAATCCTCTCCGATGCTCTGAACTGGCTTGAGGCCCTCATTTCCAACATTCAGCTTGTCGGCACGATTGAAGAGAGCATTGCGCGAGTTACTGATCTGGTCATGGCGGTAAAAAAATACGCCTACGAAGACAAAAACAAAGAACACAAACTCGATATCCACGACACTATCCAAAGCACACTTACCATCCTCGGCCACAAATTCCGCCACAAACAAATCACCATAGAAAAGCAGTTCTCTCCGGACGTTCCTGTGCTGACGACTTGCGGGACGGGCATTAGCCAGGTCTGGACCAATCTGCTAGACAATGCCATTGATGCTTCACCCGAAGGCGGCAAGATTACGATCCGCACATGGACGGAGGACGAATGGGTCTATGTCGGTATTGCAGATCAAGGACCGGGGATTCCAGCCGAGTACAGGGATAAAGTTTTCGAGCCGTTCTTTACAACCAAGCCAGTCGGCATCGGCACTGGACTTGGCCTGGATATCGCCAATCGTGTGGTTACCGGGCATTACGGCGGACATGTCGGCTTTACTTCTGAGCCCGGCAAGACTGAGTTTATTGTGAAGCTGCCTGTCAGTGAGCGGAAGCAAAGCGCCGCATCGTAGCGGATAATGCACTACTGGCTGTAAGCCAATAACGCAACCAGACGAAGCATTTCTTCGCGGTCCTTAGCGCTGAGCGCTGCGAGCATGTTGCGACAGGTTTCAATTTGATTCGCTCGTATTTTTGCTACAAGCCGCAGCCCAGCCGCCAACAATTCAATATGGACTACGCGACGATCGCCGCCGCGGCGCTTTCTGGCCAGAAGCCCGCGTTTTTCCAAACGGTCCAGTGCTGACGAGATGGTTGATATTGGCGCGCCTATGGATTGTGCGATTTTGCGTACTGTCCATTCTCCTGGCTCAGCCAGAACCACTAAGAGTCCCACATCATTCGCATGCAAATCCGCATAGGGGCTCCCTGCGATCACGCTTGGTTCCAGTTTGAAGCGGCGCAGAATGGCAGCGACCGCACGATCCATGGCAAGCGCCTGATCATCTGATACGGGCCGCTGTCTGTTTTGAGCAGGCTTCACTTCCGGCATCATACTTGACCCGCGATGGCAGGCCAAGGCGGTATTTCGTTGACAGGAACAAACGATGTTCGTATATTACGAGTGTCGTAATATACGAGAGGCGAAATATGAATCTTCCAGGCTATGCAGTCCTTGCGCTCGCCGGGTTTATGACCGTATTTAAACCATATGTATCAGCGTTTGCACAAGAATGCGGTCCACCGTCAGGGTTTGTTGATACCCCCGCACCTGCGGTTGCAAACGCTGAACAGCTTGTTTCGCATACAGAAGAGATCACGATCCATCGGCCGCTGGGGGTAGTGATGGCATCGCTCAATAAGCCTTTGAAAGACACAATCCATGAAGCAAGCA
>DATAQW010000345.1:0-7664 GCA_036264445.1 Pseudacidobacterium sp. | reverse complement strand
CCCTGCTACATCTTCGCTCCCCGCCTGCTGGCATTGATGGGAGCTACACCAGAAATTATTGCTACCGGCTCAGGTTATGCGCGCATCGCGCTGGGCGGCTGCGGGGCGATTGTGATGCTCTTCCTCAATAACGCTATCTTTCGCGGCGCGGGTGATGCAGCCATTGCCATGCGGCTGCTCTGGGTATCGAACATCATTAACCTGATCCTCGATCCCTGTCTGATTTTTGGCGTTGGACCATTCCCGAAACTAGGCGTAACAGGAGCGGCTTTAGCAACATTCACAGGACGCAGCATCGGAGTGCTCTATCAGTTCTACCGCCTGCTCAAAGGCACGGAACGTATTCGCGTGCTTGCCCGCCACATACGCGTTCACATTGACGTTCTATGGAGATTGGTGCGGGTTTCGATTACAGGCATTCTGCAATTTGCCATCTCGCAAACAAGCTGGATCGCTCTGGTGCGCATCATCTCATTCTTTGGCGCCAGCGCGCTTGCAGGATACACAGTTGCAATCCGCATCCTCATCTTCATCATTCTTCCCTCGTGGGGCTTGAGCAACGCCGCCGCTACGCTCGTTGGACAGAACCTGGGCGCGAAACATCCTGACCGCGCTGAAAAGTTCGTATGGCGCACAGGCTTGTATAACATGCTTTTCCTGGGAAGCATTGGTGTTGTGCTCATCATCTTTGCGACCCCGGTTGTGCGGCTATTTGTCAATGACCCGGCAGTTGTCCCGATTGCCACATCAGCGCTGCGCATCCTGAGCTACGGCAACATCGCCTACGCCTATGGAATGGTCATGCTCCAGGCCTTCAATGGAGCAGGCGATACAGTAACGCCCATGATCGTGAATCTCTTCGGCTTCTGGATGTTCCAGATCCCGATGGCGTGGTGGCTTGCCCTGCACACAGACTTTCACGCACAGGGCGTGTTCCTGGCCATTATTTTCTCAGAAGGCGCGATCGCTCTCGCCAGCATATTGATTTTCAGGCGCGGTCGTTGGAAGAAGCAAAAAATCTGACAATTTTGTCAAAGTACAAGATGCATTGCTGGCGGGTTCGGCATCAACTGAAATTTTCTGTAACCAGCCCGCGCAATATACCGCCATTACACTTAAAGTATGTTGCAAACGTTGCTGCCAATCCCTGCTGACAAAATTCGCCTGATCGTCTTCGATCTCGACGGAACTCTGATCGATTCGCGCAAAGACCTCGCCAATTCCATCAACGCCATGCTGACTGAGTTCCACCGCGACCCGCTGCCGGAAGAAATCATTGCGGAATACATCGGTGATGGAGCAGGCATGCTTGTACGGCGCGCGTTGGGCGATCCTGAAGATGAAACGTTGGTAGAAAGCGCGCTTACGTCATTTCTGAACTACTACCGCAAGCACAAGCTTGACTATACCTATGTCTACGATGGGGTGTTCGAAGCGCTGGATGCTCTCAAATCGGGCCGCACATTGGCAGTGCTCACCAACAAGCCCATCGGTCCTGCACAAGCCATTTGCGATGCGCTGGGTCTCAGCCCATACTTTTTTCGTATTTACGGGGGCAACAGCTTCGCCACCAAGAAGCCTGACCCGGAAGGACTGACCACTCTTATCCGCGAGGTAGCGGTCTCACCAAACGAAACTGTTATGATTGGCGACTCCGATGTGGACATTCTGACTGCGAGACGTGGAAAAACATGGGCCATCGGCTGCCGTTACGGGCTTTCATCTCACACTGTGGAATCCATACCATCCGATTGTCTGGTTGATTCACCTCTTGACTGGATTTCTGCCCTGGATGCTGCGAAAATCAAAACGTAAATTTATTTGCCGGAACACATGAACCGGTATTTGACTGTCTTCGGGCATCTGCCTGGTACGACCACATCATTGCAAGTCCTAACCTTTCACTTTTGATTAAAGGAGACTCTGCCTTGCTGCGCACTGCACTGCTTTCTATACTCCTCGTCAGTCCTGCTTGCCACGCAGCTCTCGATTCGCCTGCTGGTTCCGCTGCAAGCAACTCTGTTGCAACATTCACGGGTACCGTATCTGATACAACCGGCGCCATTATCCCGGGAGCGGAAGTCCAGCTCACCGATGGGACAGGTGCAGCCGTGACAACGGTAACCACGGACAGCTCAGGTAATTTCCGAATCCAGCCGCCACAACAGGGCGACTACACGTTGACCATAAGTCTGCAAGGGTTTCAGCCCGCGACACAACATGTGCACGCCGGCGCGCTTGCAGGAGCTCCCATGAGCATTGCTCTTTCAGTAGCTGCGGCAGTAACACAGGTAGAGGTGAATGGAACCACGAATGTCGATCTGACCGCCTCGGAGGAAAACGGCGACACTGCGGTGTTGAGCTCGGACGATCTAAAATCAATGCCGGTCTTCGACAATGATTACGTCACCGCGATGGGCCAGTTCCTTGATGCCGGACAGGGAATGACCGCCGGAACCGGTCTTATGGTCGATGGCGTAGAGGCGAATCGCGCGCTAGTCTCTCCTTCTGCAGTGCAGGAAGTGCACATCAATCAGGATCCGTATTCAGCACGCTATTACTGGCCGGGGCGCGGGCAAATCGAGATCATCACCAAACAGGCGGCAGACGCTTATCACGGAGAATTGAATTTCCTCTTCCGCGACGCTGCGCTGAACGCTCAAAACGCATTTGCTCCCAGCAAGCCGCCGGAACAACGCCGCGTTTATGAAGGCAGTGTCACAGGCCCGCTCTGGCATGCGAAGAAATCATCCTTCCTCTTCTCGTTTAATCGCGCAGAAGAAGACTTGGATGCCGTTGTGAATGCCACAGTCGCGCCCACGTCTGAAAATCCGAGCGGTATCTTCAATGAGAATGTACCAGCGCCTACACGCGATACAGAGTTTTCAATGCGTATCGGCCATCAATTTACAGATTCAAATTCTGCTTCATTGATGTACTCCTTCCAGGATGCGACCAACCGCAATCAGGGTGTTAGCAACCAGACACTTCCTGAAGCCGGATACAACACGGAAACCCGCGAAGATGATGTTATTTTCCATGACGATTACATCGTCTCACCCGCCATCCTGAACCAGGCGTCGATTGTGCTGGAGCGCAGCTACGATCCAATTTCGAATGTTACTGACCAGCCCAAAATCAGTGTTCCCGGCAACTTCACCGGCGGCAGCGCCCAGGACGAGCAGGTGCGCACGGAATACAACCTGCGCGCCAGCGAGCTGGTTTCATGGACCAAGGGCCCGCATAACCTGAAGTTCGGCGCTGACCTGCCGCACTTGAGCCGTCGCGTGCTGGATGACCGCACCAATTCAGCCGGCGCTTATACCTATGGTCCGACATATGCCGCAGACGGCACGCTAATCGCCACAGCCATTCAAAACTATCAGGCAGGCAATCCTTCCGGGTTCTCGATCCAGCAAGGTAAGACGCGCTTTGTCTACCATCTGCAGGAAGTTGGAGGGTTTTTTCAGGACCAAATCAAACTGAAGCCATTTTTCTCTCTTACGCCCGGGCTTCGTTATGACTGGCAGAACTTCCTTGGCGGGGACGTCAACAACTTCTCACCCAGACTTTCGTTCGCGCTGGTCCTCGATCAGAAGCATGAGATGGTCCTGCGCGGCGGCGGCGGTATTTATTATGACCGCATCGGTTCCGGTCCGCTTGCAGCCCTTACGCGTTATGAACACGCCGACCTGCGTCTGTTGCAGATTTCATCCAACCAGCAACCATTGTGCAATCCAATCGAGAACTGCGCTGATCTCACTACGTTGCCCCCATCCCTGGTGGAACTCGCACCCGGCATCAAGACGCCGTATCAAATTAACTACGGGCTATCGATCGACCGCAAAGTTGGCGAAAAGGGTGTTATCTCTGTCGGCGGGAGAATGAACCGCGGTGTTGATCTTTTCCGCTCCGTTGATGTCAATGCGCCGCTGGCTCCTGATTACAACGAACGTCCGGATCCTGAAATTTCGCAGCTGCGTCAAATTCAATCCGCCGGCACGCAGAATGGCAGCGCGCTTGACATCAACTACCGCGGACGCCTCAACAAATACTTCACCGGCTTCGCGTGGTACACCTGGAGCCACTATGACAACAACACCAGCGGCATTTCCTGGTTTCCACAAAATCAGTATGACCCCAATGCCGAGTGGGGCCCTGCCGATTGGGACCAGCGCAACCACTTCGGCTTCTATGGCATGTTCAACCCTGAACATTTGCTGAATCTCGGCGTGGGCGTTTTTGCGAACAGCGGCAAGCCATGGACCATCACCACAGGGACGGACTCATACGGCACAGACCTCTTCAACGCTCGGCCTGATGATGTTCCACGCAACTCAGAAATCGGACCGGATTACGCCGACCTCGATTTGCGCTGGGGTTATGACTTCAAGCTTCATCCGAAAGAACTCGACAAGAGTCCGGCAATTGGTCTTTCCGCTTCCGCGTTTAATGTGCTGAATCACCCGAACGGTTCCTATGTGGACACGGTGGAAGGCAGTGAGGATTTTGGAGATGTAACCAGCACATACCCCCCACGCCGTATGCAGCTGGCGATGCGATTTGTGTTCTAACAGCTGTCTTTTCTCTGTTGCAGCGACGTTATCCTTATATGACCCAGGTCTCAAAACGAAGGCCTGGGTCATTCTGTACCTGCGTTATTGCGCTCTTCCATCCTGCAGGAGAACGACAACCCTCTGAAGTGCGGCACGATAATGCTGTGCCCGCTCTATAGATGTGTCGCGCCCGCGGTTCTCCATCAGGCTTTTCACCAATTCATCGTCAGGAACATTCGCTTTGTCCGCCAAAGCTTGAACCTGCTGCATGCCTTCGGCATATATCTGTGGAAAGCGCGCCAGTTCCCGCTTTGCAGTTTGCGGTTTGTAGGTGAGACGGTCTCCGGTTTGCCAGGCATCGATAAGAGAATCAGGCGAGCGGGTAAACGGCCATTGGGCATTCAGGGTATCGTAGGCCTCGCGAAGGCGTGTTTCCGCCCCGGCGAATCCGTCCAGTTGCGAACGGGAGGCTAGCGATCCGGGCGCGCGGTGAACATGGATGACCACTGACTGCGAAACAGCATAGCCAGGCGTTACGATGATGGTTGAGAGCGTATTGCCGTCGTAATGCCAGCCCCGCTTATCGCTGTGAAGCGCGAATACAAGGTTTGTTCCATTTACGGTTACAGATTCCGGAGGCCAGTCACCCGGCAGGCGAATTTCGTAACCACGCTGGTGCGGCATACCCGGATAAGCTCCACGAACAGGCGCGATTTCAACCGTCAGATCATCGCCGGATTGCTTGGCGTTCACATCGGTCCAAGCGGATACACCGCGCTTATAGCCTTCGCCTTTGCTCGAATCCTCATAAACCGAATAAGAAGACTTTTGATTGTCAGCCAACGGAAAAATATTCAGAATCAACGGATCGACGGGCTTCTGTCCTGTGTACTCCATCTGCGGCTGCGTGGGAACGATGGCTCCGGCGCGGAGATATACCGGAATCTGGCTGATGGAAAACTTGCGCTCGACCGTTGCAGGTCCGGTGAAATGCTTGCCTGTGGGCCACTCGATCCACTCTCCCTGTGGAATCCAGACCTGCTCCTGCGCGAGTTGCGAATCTTTATCAACAGGCTTGGTGACGGGCGCAACAATCATTTCCTGGCCAAAGATGTACTCATCTTTGTTGGAATAGGCTTCGTCCGCTTCGGGCCAGTCGTAGTAAAGCGGGTGCAGGAAAGCGATGCCCGTGTCATACGTGCGACGGCCTTCTGTATATAGGTAAGGTTGCAAAGCATAGCGCAACTGGAAAGTGTTGCGCATGATGCTCGAATACGGCTCAGGATATGCCCAGATGCGACGCTCCGAGTCGGGGTTCTTGGTCGTATGGGTGCGCAGGATCGGGCTGAAGGCGCCGAACTGAATCCAGCGCGTGTAAAGCTCAGGATCAACTGCTCCGGGCATGTGTCCGCCAATGTCGTGACTCCAGTAGGCATAACCGACGTTGGCTGCGGTCGCGGTAAACCATGGCTGGAAGGCGAGCGACTCCCACACAGAAACCGTGTCGCCGGAAAAACCAATCTGATAGCGGTGATTTCCGAGTCCGCCCCAGCGATGAAATAACAGCGGACGCTTCCCTTCCCGCTGCTGATCCGTGAAGTGAACGTAGTTGAGCCACCACGTTGGACTCACTCCCTGCATTTTCGTATTTGGCTCCTGCTGCCAGTCGAGCCACCAGAAATCAATGCCTTGTTTTTCCAGCGGATGATGCAGCAGGTTCATGTAATTCAAGGCGAACTTTTTATTTGTAATGTCGAAGGGCACATATTTGCGCGTTGCAGCATCAATGCCCATTGCTTGCGCCATCGCTGGATACGCCTGCTCCCAGGGCTGCACTCCGGATGCAGGATGCAGATTGAGCGTGGCCTTCAAGCCTTCGTCGTGAATATGTTTGAGAAATGCGTCAGGATCAGGAAAGAGCTGTTTGTTCCAGGTGTAACCGCTCCAACCAAGGGCATGGCCCGACTGATCAGTCTCGTGCATCGCTTCAAGCTGTTCACGATTGATGTGCCAGTCCATATCGATGACGAGAACATCGAGCGGGACATTATTTTCATGGAATCCACGAACGAGATCATCAAGCTCCTGATCGCTGTAAGCCCAGTAGCGTGACCACCATGCTCCAAAAGCAAAGCGCGGCGGTAGCGGGATGCGTCCTGCAACCTGCACGTAGTCATGCATTGCCTGTTTGTAGTCGTGTCCGTAACCGAAGAAATACCAGTCCTGACGATCTCCTTCGGGACGCAACACAACCCACGGCCATGGACTGTTTTCGTCTTGCGTGAAATTGAAATTGTCAGAATCGAAAAGTGGTCGGGTTGAGTCATCCACCAGCGTCCAGCCATCGCGTGAGATGAGACCTGGTTCGATGGGCTCGCGCGTTTTGTCACCGCGTGCACCGTCGAGCGTGCGCGTGGTGCCTTGCAAATTGCCCGTATCGGGCATTCCGGGATGCCAGGTGACTTGCTTGCCCGCGAGCGTGAAGGTGATGGTGAGGTTGTCAGCGGAGAACTTTTCGTTGCCTGTATACGCAAGCCGTAGCGCGTCCGTCTGGATGGTCAGTAGTTGGGCATTGCCCATTTGTTCATAAAGGTGCATGAACTTTGGCACAGGAAGACGGCGGTTCAAGAAAACGAACGATGGGCGGTCTTCAAATTTCCCGTCAGCAGCCCATTCCATGCGGATGAGTTGCGGCGTAAGAACCGTGAACCGGGCATTGCCTAATGTGACGATTGCGCGAGGATCGGCGACAGCGTTATAGCTGGCTTCGGGAGACTGAGTACCAACATTTTTTGCAGCCGGAGCTTCTTTCTGAGCATCTGCCAACATGGCCTGGGTTAAAAAAAGACCTGCGGATAGAGAGAGTGTGCAGGCAAACACGCTTTTTTTCTTCACTGCCTCAGCATAAATTGCAGGTCATGATTGTGCCAGTTTGTCCGCTGCCCAGGTTAGCTCTGCAAACCCGAGGCGTAGCCGTTTCAGTGGCGATGGCAGCCTTCCTTTACCATGAAGAATTGAGGCATCGATGGATTTTCAACTGGTAAGCGACTACAAACCGCGTGGTGATCAGGGACGCGCAATTGAAGAACTTGTCTACGGCATAAACGG
>DATAQW010000315.1:0-5452 GCA_036264445.1 Pseudacidobacterium sp. | reverse complement strand
CAACGACCGGGAATTGCTACAGTAATCATCCTACTGTTTTACGATCAAAGAGACCGCCATTAGTGCATATAACAAAATAGGTGAATGATGATCGCAGACACCATTGGAAGCACGGCTAGACAATCTTCCCACTCATTCGTTAGGATTTCATCGTTTCGGTCTTCATCATGTTAGTGAACTGTAACTGATGCACCTTATCCGTTTATGAATGAGCAGCAGAGAGCTAGTGGTATTCTGCGACAGGCGCTCTTCGGCTACCGGCAGAGATCAGATCGCACTTTTCCCCACAAGGACCAGCTTTCGAGCGAAATCTGGGTGTTTCATGCCTGAACAAATTCGTGTAGGTACTTGGGATCCAGTTTGGGAGCAGATTTTCCGCAGCAAAGAGTGGGGGAAGTATCCACCCGAACACGTAATTCGATTCGTTGTACGCACCTTTAACGGGGCACTTGACCGAAGCAAAGTTCGATTGCTGGAGATTGGCTGCGGCCCGGGAGCCAATGTGTGGTTCATGGCCCTGGAAGGGTTTCACACTTCCGGAATTGATGGATCGGCAACCGCTATTCAAAAGGCTAGCGCTCGGTTGACCAATGACGGGCTCATAGCTGACTTGCGAATCGGAGACTTTGCACAACTCTCATGGGAAGACGCCAGTTTTGATGGCGTCGTTGAAAATGTGAGTCTCTACACTAACCCCTGGGTAAATATTCAGCAGGCACTACGTGAGGTGTGCCGTGTGCTTAAACCGGGTGCGCCATTCCTTTCCTCCTTTTTCACGGATGGAACCTGGGGCTATGGTCAAGGTGACATGGTGGAAACTGACGGTTTTGTGAACTTGCGAGAGGGCCCGCTCGCAGGAGCGGGTTTCTGCCTTTTTCTAAACCGGAATCGAGTGCCCGATCTCTTTCGCGACTTCACAGATGTAAATGTAGAGCGTGTCTCCTGGACTTTGAATAGCGAGCAGCATCTGGTAGAACAATTTGTGATCACCTGTCGAAAACCCGAACTTTAAAGCCTGCATCGCTCATATTGATAGGCATTGATGTACTTGCAGTACACAGAACGAGGAGGTCTTTGCGAGCTCTCTGATTCTCTTTTGGGAATCGTTGGAAATTAACTATGCAGAAGACCACCGTTGAGATGCTACGCGCGACGGAACTCGCAGATTCAGAGCGTTGGAGCAGATTGGTGTCCGACGCGCCCGTACCCGACATTTACTACTTGCCTTCGTATGCCGAGGCGACCTCCGAAATAGAACACTCAGAGCCGGTCGCCATCATCGCTGGACCAAAGCCCAGATTACTTGCTCCATTTCTAATTCGCAGAATGTCAGCCGTCATGAATGGTACGAGAATCGATTGGACTGATGCGTGTTCTCCTTATGGCTATGGCGGTTTGTTAAATCTCTCAGGCCCTGAACAAATCAATACTAAGAGCCTTCAGTGTTTTTTTGAGGATCTTCACTGTTGGTGCTCTAACCACGATGTAGTCTGCTGCGTGCTTCGCATGCATCCGATAATTCGGCAGGAAGAGTGGTTCACACCAAAGGAACAATGGCAGGGACTCCTAAGAATCCAGATGCGGGGTACTACAACCGCAATAGATCTTGCCGACTGGGTTGAGACAACAGATCGGCCGAGAGGAATGCGCAAAGACAGACGCTCGGACCTGAATCGGGCGCAGCGTACTTTGCGTGTCACCTGGGCCCTCGGAGATGACCAGGACGCCGAGTTGAGCATCGATCGATTCTCAACAATATACAATCTCGCACTCGATCGCCTTCACTCCCATGATTTTCATCGGTTTCCCCATGACTATTTTTCTCGCCTTGTGGCCCTGCGAGATCGTCTCGGCATCGTCTTTGCATGGTTGGACGAGGAATTAGTCGGTGCGAATATCTTTCTCGCGGGCTGGGACTACGCTCATGGTCATTTGGCCGGAATGAACGAAACCGGGTTAAAATGCGGAGCAGGCACGCTAATGATCGTAGAAGGTGCTAAATGGGCTCGCCAGCGCGGATGCAAATTGTTGCATCTCGGTGGCGGGTTGACTCCGGGCGATTCGCTTGAAAACTTTAAGCTCAGTTTTGGCGGACATTCGTATCGTTATGCCTACCTCACTTTCATTGCTGACCAGGAAAAGTTTGATCGCCTTCGTGAAATGCCGCACGCCCCTTGGCCATATCGTATGAGTGAAACCTAGCTCTGCGACGCAATGAGAGCCCGAAGGCGGAAAGGGCCAATTGAGCGATTCCGATGGATCTCGTAACAACGTCCCGAGCCGATTATGCGGCCTATCGTCCACTTCTCAAAGCATTTCAGGCTGATTCAGGCATATCAGTAAAGCTATTTCTTCTCGTGACATTTCATCCCGTTACTCTCGAATATAAGCAGGCGGAACAGCAGGTTGACGAGCTCCTGGCTGCACTCGATCAGTTCGGATTTCCTGTCATCTTTACAATGCCAAATGCCGATACTGCTGGGCGTATTATCGCCGCCAAAATGCGGCAATGGGTTCGAGAGCATCCCGGGCTCGGTGTAACGGTTGACAATTTTGGCGCGGAAGCCTACCACAGTGTTCTGCGTCTTGCTGTCGCCGTCGTAGGTAATTCCTCGAGCGGACTCATAGAGGCGCCCTCATTTAGGGTCCCGGCAATCAATGTTCGGAATCGTCAAGCGGGGCGGGTGCGCGCAGCAAATGTGATCGACGTTGGGGGTCTTCACGCTGACATTCTGAGCGGCATCGCAAAGGCCGCTTCTAGCGGGTTTAGAGAATCTCTTCATTCTTTAGTGAACCCTTATGCAAGCAAAGCAAATTCGGCCGTTTCCACGATCACAAATGTTCTCAACCGCATTGATCTTGGCGATTCTCTTGTTCAAAAGAGATTTCATAATTTACATGATTCTTAACGCCCCTGTTACCATGGCCGTCGGCACGGTTTGTGTCACCTCATAGCTCGTCCAACAGATGCTGCAAATACGGCGCCTGCTTTTTATCTGCAGATTTATTGAGCAGCCAGGATTGGGCGCCGCTTCAGGAACTTGAAGCAAAGGTTTTGGCTCTGGGGAACGAGAACATCTATGCGATGGCCGAATACCTAAGCATGGAGCCGAATGAAATACCTAGACTCGAGAGCCCCCAAAGTCGGCAAAGATCTGGGCCACTCAGTCCCCACTGCTGAGGTCCATACTAGGCCTCAATTCATTGAAAGGTTGACAAATACTTTAGGCCAGGTTGATTTTCTGCGCCCGTTCCTGAATCCTGCTTCTTCGCTTTTGCACCGCACTGCAAGAGGCACCGTATGGCTCGCGCTCATGCGGGTTGCTGAGAAGAGCATGGCTCTCATTCGAACGCTGGCTCTTGCACGACTGCTATCACCTGCAGAATTCGGACTTTTCGGAATTGCCGTAATCGCGATGAATGCCTTGGATCTTTTTTCTGTCGTAGGGCTTAAGGCAGCCGTAATTCAGAAAAAGCAAGAGATGCGCGAAGACCTGGACACTGCATGGACGGTGCTACTCATTCAGGCTCTCGTGAATACTTTGCTGCTCTGCGCAACCTCGGAGCTGGTCGCTCACTTCTTTCATCAGCCTCGTGCTGCCCTTCTTATTCGTACGTTCTCCGCCGCCGTGCTATTGGAAGGCTTCGTTAACATTGGAATTGTTTATTTTGATCGCGATCTGCGCTTTCTAAAACAGTGCCAATTTGTACTGACATCCGCAGCTTGCGATCTTGCAGTTGCTCTGGTTGTTGCCTATCTGACGCGCAGTGTATTTGCGCTCGCGGCGGGGACGATTGCTGGCAAGATCGTGAGAGTCACATCCTCGTATCTGATGCAGTCCTACAGACCTCGCTTCAGAATTAAGAAGGACAATTTCAGCACGCTCTTTCGCTTTGGAAAGTGGATGTTCCTCTCCACAATGCTTCAGTTTGTCTTGTTTCAAGGGGACAATATCTTTGTCGGGCGTGTTCTCGGCGCTGCTGCGCTCGGTTTGTACAGTGTCGCCTTTTCCATTGGGAATCTTACGCGCACCGATATTGGCATCATCTTACAGCGCGCGCTCTTTCCCGCTTTGGCGCGGCTGCAGAATGATCGCGTCGCCGGCCGCGCAGCCTATCTCAAGGTCACCAAAGCCACCACCATGCTAGTGATGCCAATTTCCTGCGGCATCGGGCTGATGGCCTCAGATTTTGTGCACGTAACCTTGGGTCCGGCATGGCTTGGAGCAATTAACGCCTTACGCATGTTGAGTGTAGCAGGGCTTTTCAATGCATTAATGGGAAACGCCGGAGTCATGCTGCGTTCCAAAGGCGACGCAGACGCCGCGGTTGTAGGCGAAATCTGGTATCTCATCACTGGCGCATTGCTCATCTATCCGGCAGGGCGAATGTGGGGAATAACAGGGGTCGCCGTTGCCGTTGCAGTCGGGGCCGTCGGGGGCTGGTTAAGAAACGAGGCAACTGTTCTCAAGAAGCTTGGACTTACATGGAAGAATCAATGGCACGCGACTTACGCCAACATTCTGGCCACTCTGACGATGGCTGCGGTTATAGTAATCGTTCGCTACTCGATACCCTGGCGCTGGCATCTCGGTGCTCTGGCATCGCTTCCAATTATCGGTGTCGTCGTCTATATCTTCACTATTCTCATCGTGTGGAGACTCGAATCAAAATTCAGAGCTCACTCCGTTGAGGCGTAAGGAAGGAGTGTCTTCCTCCCAACACTTAGAATCGTTACGATCGCAATTGGATCAAGTCGACAGCTCGAAAGAATATAAATCGTGGCATCTATTGCGGCTTGGCGGATTCTGGTTGCGCCGGATTATTCGGGGCATTCGGGGTAGCCGCTAACGCACTGGAAGGCTCATACCTCGATAGGCGATAAACGATAGGCGTGATCTGGAATGGCAACTTCTCCCGCTCATTCATCAGTGCGACCGGTTTTACATGAAGCTGGTACACCTTGTCTGACCATGGGTCGGTCCTGAGATGGCTGCCGAGCGGCAAAGCAGCGATCTGGCTTAGATCAGCCATCTGAATCTGTGGAGCTCCGCTCATCAAGGCGGCCATCCATGGCTGGCCATCTGGACGGATAAGAGAATCTCCCAGGCGTGGTGTGACCAGCGCTGGCAAATCCTTGCTGCTGGATACGAGCTGATTCAGAAATAGTCCTGCGTTGGAAAGCTTGTCGGCATATACCGATGAACGTAACAGTTCAACGGCCTTCTTTGCTGCCTCTTCGTTCTCAGCATCGGTATGATTCATATGAATTCGCTGCAAAGTAGCGTCGTCTGGGAACAACAAACGATCGTTGAAGGCATATCTGGTATCGATCTGGTGGCCAAGAACGATGTGCGCAAGTTGAAAGCTAAGGACCGATGCCAAAGCCTCTTCCGTTGGCAAAACGTCGATCAGTCCCCTGCTCACAACAATTGTGTTGCCAATGGCAATG
>DATAQW010000314.1:0-2207 GCA_036264445.1 Pseudacidobacterium sp. | reverse complement strand
CGGATGCATCCCTGGTAATCTGTCGAATGTCTCCGTCCGGACTGAAGCTGTGAAACGCGCCGGTTGGTTTCGGACCGATCTTCCTTACGCGGGTGACTTCGAATTCTGGAGCCGCCTGGGAAATACTTCTCCTTGGGCCATTTCAAAAACCAAGGTTGTCAAGGTGCGAAGCCACGCGGGACAGGCATCTGCAAACTTAAACCGCGCCGGCGAGCTGCTACCGCAGATGCGCGAGGTCCTCGAGCGTCTCTATCAAAGCGTGGCCAGCAAAGGTTATTCACCCGCGCTCCTGCGCCTCGAGGCCACCATCAACTACATATCTCAGCATCGTGACCGCGGTGTAAAAGCGGTTATCAAAGGAGGGCAAAGCCGCTACCTGCGTGGAGTAGCCACTGAGCTCGACTCATCCAGCTTCTCCTTTGGCCCTTTTCTCGGATGGCTTATCTTTTTCGGCAGCTTAGGCGGTCGGTTTTTCTCTAACTCGGTTGCGAGACAGCTGCTCAAAGAGAATCCGTCTACACCCTGATGGTGGGAGAGAAAATCGGTTTTATGACCGACGGACTTTATTGCTTGACTGCCCTGATCAATACCTGACCGCCAAACAAATTGGGCCGATGACGGCTGCCCCATGCGTCGATACGTTTGCTCCAGGCAGTAGGAAAGATGTGCCTGCGAAGCAGCCAGAGAGGCACGCTGCCGCTCACTACTTTATGAGTAAGCTTCAAGTCCGAAGCTTCCGACAACAGGCATTGGTCGGCAGTAAGGTACGTGTAAAAATGCAGATGGGTATCATCCAGTGGGCCCGATGGCTGATATCGAAAGTCACCCCTAAGAAACTGAAGTCGCATACGAAGAGAAAGGATATTGGGGACGGCGATCAGCACCTGCCCACCCTTGCGCAGTAGCCGGGAAAAGCGCGCCACCACCGTAGCGGGATTTCTCAGGTGCTCCAGAACATGGGAGAAGATCTGAACGTCAAATGACTGACTGAGCAGATCATCAGGAAATTCGCCTTCTATATCAATCACCCAACATTTCTTCATGTGTATCTGAGCGCGTTCCGCTTCCGCCGCGGAATGTGTTATCCCGGAGATCTCAGAGTGTGAATCCCTGGACCTGATAAGGGCCGCGTTATCGCCAGCGCCACAACCGATATCGAGCACACGATGGCAGCTGCCGTCAAGCAGTTTGATGAGCGGGAGATTGCCCAGATTTTCGTAGATACGTTCGGTTGGCGGAAGGCTTACTTCCCGGTCCACTATTTTGCCTGCCGATGCCAGGCGGACAGCGTCGCCTTGCCCTGTAATGAAACGTTGTTCCATGGCACCTGCTTCTGATACCTGATAGTTGCTCGATGGGGGGCTTTGCTTTTTCCTGACTTCACTTTATCGCATTTAGTCCATGTTCAATTTCAAGTGTGAAATGAAAGGAATGGAATTCTGTACACAGCTCCGAGCTTTCTCGTCAGAACAGGAAGGAAAACCGGAAAATGCAGCAGCGGGGCAGGATGACCGTGCGTCCCGCCTAATCGAATCTTCAGTTTTGTTTCGATGGAAAGTTTGTCGCGAACATCCGGCCCGAACTCCAGAAACAGGTTGTTCCCCGCCAGTCCTGCCAGGGAGACGCCCCACGTCCTTGCGGCCACCCTCACATTTGCGCTTGGCTCTGGATAGTACGCCATCGTCAGCGCCGAGGCCGCTGCTCTGCCCAGTGTCTCCGAATAGTTGAAACCCCCTGGACCCGTCGGCGCGCTTGCTCACAAATGCACGTTCTGCGGCGCACTCCCCAATCGCGTATCACCTGGGCCGGTACACGATCATCGACGACTACTACACAATAGCGATCTGTCGAAAGGCCGTAGACGACTTTCGCGCTGAACACGGCATCGATTCCGCGATTCAAACTGTCGATTCTTGTCGGGCCTTCTGGCAAATATAGATATTTCCGAAGGCCGTTGGCGGCGCCGGTCTCGCGCCGAAATTTGAGCGACAGGTGCAACAGCATACGAGAATGCCCATTGCATGTATAGCATAAGGCGAAGCTGGATAAAGAGAGCGGCGCAGGCCCTACATCTTGTAGCGTCCGAGGTCTTCGTCGTTCAGGCTCTCCAGCCACTTGCGCACATCCTGCGAAGTGGCCTGCTCGGCGGGATTGGGAAGAACCTTGGCGGCACGCAGCACATCTTCATCTACGAAGATTGGGCAATC
>DATAQW010000278.1:0-3074 GCA_036264445.1 Pseudacidobacterium sp. | reverse complement strand
CATAGACTCGTTAATAATCGCGTTGTCGCGGTTGTAGAAGATCACCCCGAGTTTCGTTGAAGCACATACCGCTTCCGCATGCGCCACAAGCCCTGCGCCTTCTGCATTCACAAGATAGGGCGGTAATAAAAGAAGTCCGTCTGCGCCGGCTTCTTCCGCTGTTTTTGCAAACTGCTTCGCCATGGCTGTGCCGTATCCGCAGCCGGCAAGAACCGGCACCCTACCCGCCGTCTCTGCCGCCGCAGCTGAAATTACATCGGAAAATTCATTCAGGGCCAGCGAAAAAAATTCACCTGTTCCTCCTGCCGCAAATAAACCGGCAGGCCGATGTTCGAGCAGCCATGCGATGTGTTTTCGGTAAGACTTCTCGTCAAACTCAAATTGCCGAGTAAAATGTGTAACCGGAAATGAGAGTAACCCTTCGCCGATCTTCTTCCCGACTTCCTGCGGATTCATCCTGCTCATTGCGTGTCTCCACTCTGTATACTTCGTGGCTCTCACAAAAAATATAGTGGAACATCAGGCTGTAAATACGTGGTGCTTCACTTCTGTGAACCAAAGAGCCGATTTTGTACCGCGCTGCGGAATTGGGGCTGGAGAAGTCGCTGGTCTGAATTCACCTGGGAAGGTGCATCATAGTGTAAGGATGTCTGCCGCTTGAAGGAGAAGCCTTTGCAGCTTTCGCGTTTCATATCAGCTTTTTTTCGCAGTATGGCTACCTTGGGAATCATCCCGGCATTTCTAACATACCCGGGCATCGCGCAGGGTAACCGGAACAATACTGCTCCATCGAACGCACAGCTTGCATCCCCTCAGATTGAACACCGCATCGACGAGTTGCTGAAGAAGATGACTCTCGAAGAAAAGATCGGCCAGTTGGTGCAATACAACGATGCCGGATATATTGCCGCCGGAGCGGCCCAATTGGCGATCAATCCAGAAGCACGTAACAAGGTAGACGCAATGCAGCTGGCCGCATCGGGGAGACTCGGCTCGATGCTCAATACAGTAGGAGCTGAGCACACCAATAACTTCCAACGCGCTGCTGTTGAAAAAAGCCGCCTTCACATTCCACTGCTCTTTGGGGCGGACATCATTCATGGCTTCCGTACGATTTATCCGCAACCGCTAGGGCTTGCTGCGACCTTTGATCCTGATCTGGTAACGGAGCTGTGCCATATGTCAGCGGAAGAAGCGACCACTGCAGGCATTCGCTGGTTCTATTCGCCAATGGTCGACATATCACGCGATGCGCGCTGGGGCCGCACAACTGAAGGCGCTGGTGAAGATCCCTATCTTGGCGCTGCCATGGCGCGCGCTTACATCCACGGCTATCAACAGGACGATCTCTCGAAGCCGGACAGCGTAGCTGCAAGCGTAAAGCACTTTGCAGCCTATGGGGCGGCAGAAGCGGGCCGCGAATACAACACGACTGATATGTCAGAGATTCGGCTGCGGGAGGTGTATTTGCCTCCTTATGAAGCAGCCGTAAAAGCCGGCGCAGCAACGGTTATGTCTGCCTTCAACGCATTGAATGGCGTGCCTGCAACTGCCAATTCATTTCTGATGCAGAAAATCCTTCGCGATGAGTGGGGTTTCAACGGCTTCGTCGTCAGTGACTACACGGCAGTAATGGAGTTGCAGAACCATGGCATCGCGCTTGATCCTGCCACGGCAACACGCAAGGCAATCCTTGCAGGCGTCGATGTCGACATGATGTCACACTTCTATGACACGCAACTGCCTGAGTTAATTCGCACGGGTCAGGTCCCTATGAGCGTTGTGGATGAGTCTGTTCGCCGTGTGCTGCGCGTCAAGTTCGCGCTTGGTCTCTTCGAGCATCCATACGCGCGTGGAACGGAAGTGACTGCCGCAGTGCCTGAACATCTGCCGCTGGTGCGTCGTGCGGCTGAGGAGTCTTTAGTGCTTCTGAAGAATGGCGCCGATCAGGGATCTCCGGTTCTACCGCTTTCGCAGAAGGCACACAAGATTGCATTGATCGGGCCGCTCGCTGATAACCCAGGCGAGATGATGGGCTCATGGAGCGGAGGTCCGCAGCTGCGCGATGTTGTGACCATCAAAGCTGCGCTCGAAGCACGCGCGCAGCAATACGGCGGAACACTTCTTTATGCAAAGGGCACGGAAATTCTGGGGACTTCAGAAGCAGGTTTTGCAGAAGCAGTGCAGGCCGCAAAGCAGTCTGATGTTGCAGTGCTTGCCCTGGGCGAGTCGGGCACAATGAGTGGCGAAGCGGGGTCGCGCGCTCATCTTGATCTCCCCGGCAATCAGGAAAAACTGCTGGAAGCCATCGCAGAAACGGGTCGTCCGATTGTCCTGCTCGTCTTCTCAGGACGCCCACTCGTGCTCACATGGGCTGCGCAGCACGTTCCTGCAATCATGGAGGTCTGGTTTCCTGGAACAGAGGCCGGTTCAGCCATCGCAAACACTTTGTACGGCGACGTCTCGCCGAGCGGCAAGCTGCCTGTAAGTTTCCCCTGGGCCGTCGGCCAGGAACCGCTTTACTATAACCAGTTCCCTACCGGACGTCCCGCCACTGGCATTGATTTAACACAGCCTCCCGGCCCTGACTCTCGATTTGTTTCGCGATATATTGACGTACCCAATGACGCGCTCTTCCCGTTCGGTTACGGCCTCAGTTACACGAGCTTTTCCTATGGCAAGGTGACGCTATCGCGCCCCACTCTAGCTCTGGGCGAAGCGAATAACATGAACGCGCGAAATCTGATAACAGCGACTGCGACAGTAACAAATACAGGGCAGCGCGAAGGTACGGAAATTGTGCAATGCTATGTTCGTAATCTGGGGGCAAGTATCGCGCAGCCAGTGCGCAGCCTAAAAGGGTTTACGAGAGTCACGCTGAAACCAGGAGAATCAAAGACTGTTTCCTTTGACCTGGGCTTTTCCGAACTATCTTTTTATAACGAAGCTATAAAGTCCGTGGTTGAGCCGACGCATTACACGGTCTGGATTGGCGGCAGCTCGCAGGCGACGGAGAGCGCCGATTTCAAAGTTGTTCGCTGATGAAACATTCCCTCGGGCAGCCTTATGAACCG
>DATAQW010000207.1:0-22501 GCA_036264445.1 Pseudacidobacterium sp. | reverse complement strand
GACACGAAATCAACTGGACGATTGTTGCCAGCGCCACGCCGGCATGGGCTGCAGCAATGTTTCCTGATGATGTGCCTGATGTCGCGCTCGAAAAGCTATGGGATGCGATCTTCAAATCATCGCGCGTAGATGCGGATGACCCGGTTGCGGCTTGGAAGGCGCACGATGCCATACTGCACAAGCGCGCTGATTATCTGAACAACAAGCGCTATGCAGCTCTGCAATATCGTGGGCCAGGTACTGATTTCCGGCTTGGTCTTGCCGACGATCATCTCTGGCTTGGCGGCGGAACGACCGCGGGCAATGGCCTTTACTGCATCCCCAACATGCCAACCGAGGAGGTCTTCAGCACTCCGCACAAAGACCTCGCCGACGGCACTGTAACTGCGACCAAACCGCTATCGCATCAGGGCACGATGATTGAAGGCATCCAGGTGCGCTTTGAGAAAGGACGCATTGTGGAAGCGCGCGCTACGAAGGGCCAGGAAGTTTTGCAGAAGCTGATTGACACCGATGATGGTGCGCGGCGTCTGGGGGAAGTGGCGCTGGTGCCGCACTCATCACCCATTGCCGCGAGTGGCCTGCTTTTCTTCAACACTTTGTTTGATGAGAATGCGGCATGCCATATTGCTCTCGGACAGTCATATAGCTCCTGCCTGCGCGATGGCGACAAACTTACTCCTGAGCAGCTCGCCGCTAAGGGCGCGAATGAGAGCCTGATTCATGTGGATTGGATGATCGGGTCGGACAAGCTCGACATTGACGGTATTACTGCTTCTGGAAATGCCGAGCCGCTGATGCGGCAGGGCGAGTGGGTGTAAGGACTAGCCGTACTGGCACACGTGCGCTTCGGGCGCCATTGCTGCTGGTGCGGGCGCCTCACTCCTCTTTACCCGCTTTCGCTGGTCGCTGCATCATTGGCAGGGATGTAAGTTTATATTGTTCGAATTTTTTCGAATCTTCTGTTGTAACCAATCTATCCAACCCGGTACGAGGTGATCTGGCATGCCGAAGATTGTTCGATTCGATACGTTGGGCGGTCCCGAAGTACTGAAGTTTGTGGAAGAGCCCTCGCCGCAGCCCGGCAAGGGAGAAGTGCGCTTGCGCGTACAGGCGATTGGTTTGAACCGCGCCGAGTCAATGTTTTTCCACGGGCAGTATCTCTATCAGCCAGAATTTCCGGCAGGGCTCGGCTATGAAGCAAGCGGCGTTGTGGATGCCGTCGGACCCGAAGTGGACAAGAGTTGGCTCGGCAAACAGGTATCGACGATTCCAGCCTTTTCGTTGAACGACTATGGGATGGTGGGTGAAGAGGTGATCGCTCCGGTAGATGCTCTCGGTGAGTATCCATCGAGTCTTTCACCTGCAGAAGGCACGGCAATCTGGATGCAGTACATCACTGCATATGGAGCATTGATTGGAATTGCCAATTTGACCAGGGGCGATTTCGTCGTGATTCCAGCAGCATCGAGCAGCGTGGGGCTAGCTGCTATTGAGATCGCAAAGGCGGAAGGCGCTATTTCAATTGCCACAACGCGGAAAAATAATAAGAAAGCTGAGCTGGTTTCGCTTGGCGCAGATCATGTGATTGCCACCGAGGAAGAAGACTTTGTGACGCGCATGCAGGAAATTACCGGAGACAAAGGGGCGCGAGTCATCTTTGATCCTGTAGCAGGGCCGTTCCTTGAAAAACTGGCTGCAGCAGCAAGACCTGGCGGCATCATTTTCGAATACGGAGCACTTTCGGCGCATCCCACTCCCTTTCCATTAGTGACTGTGCTGAGCAAAGGGCTGAGCATTCGCGGCTATACGCTGATGGAATTTACGCGCAACCCTGAAAAGCTCGCTGTTGCAAAGAAGTATGTTTACGACCGGCTCGCAGATGGGCGATTCCGTCCGAAGATCGCGAAGACCTTTCCGTTTGAGCAAATCGTGGATGCTTATAAGTACCTTGAATCGAATACGCAGGTCGGCAAGATTGTGATCACAGTCCCGTGATTATGCGGATACCCATCCTTTGCGTGAATACACGCAAGGATGGGTTTTACCTACTATTCAAAGAATGCGCTTAAATCCCGCGCGCCTTCTGCAGGATTTTCAAAAGCAGTTGACTCAGTTAAAGATTCCCAGCGTTTGTACTCTTCGAGTTCTGAATTTAGCTTCTCGCGGATCAGGTGGAGGGCATCGGTGCCGAGTGCGAGACGAAGCGGCGGCTCGTCAGTCTCTACTACCTGAATCATGGCCTGAGCTGCACGGGCGGGATCTCCGTAAACTCCTCCTTCAAATGCTTTCAATAGCCCCTCATAAAGAGGCTGATATGCTTCAATCCGTTCCGCGCGGATCAGCGAGCGAGTAGCGAAATCTGTCTTGAAACCACCCGGCTCAATGATCGTGACTTTGATTCCGAATGGGGCCATTTCCTTGGCTAATGACTCGGAGATGCCCTCGATTGCATACTTGGTGCCGTGATACAAGCCAGCAATGGGAAAGCTGACCTGACCTCCTACGGATGTGATGTTGAGGATATGTCCGGATTTCTGCTCACGAAGCAATGGCAGCACAGCGCGAGTGACGTTGAGCAGCCCAAACAAATTGGTTTCAAACTGCTGGCGGATCTGCGCGTCGCTTACTTCTTCGATCGCGCCGAAAAGTCCATAACCTGCGTTGTTGACCAGCACATCGATTCGGCCGAAAGCGTCGATTGCGGCCTGCACAGATGCTTTTACCTGCGCCGTGTCAGTAACGTCGAGGCGCACAGCGCGCGCGCGGTCGGGGTGCTGTTGCTCCAGATCGGCAACGGTTTTTTCTTTGCGAGCGGTGGCGACAACGCGATCTCCCTTTGCCAACGCGGCTTCGGCGAGCTTGCGGCCAAAGCCAGTAGATGCGCCGGTAATAAACCATACGCGTGATTTCTTGGTGCTCATGATTCCTCTCTCTCGCTGCGTTTTCGAGAATTTTCCCGCTGTCAAATACATGGATCGGAGCAGTAGAACGCAACGGATAGACTATAGATTGAATGTTCATTCTATAGGGTTCAAAAAAGATTTTATTCTGTAATCGCCTTCCAGCAAGAAGCAGCGATCTCTTCTAATGTATTTTTATCCAATGACTTACGCTGTTTTGCCAGACGCGCTGCAACGCCTACTGACATCTCCCAGAGAACTTCGGGCGGGAGTTTCTTAAGCGGGCCACCAGTGCTTTTCGGCTGGAATAAAGTTGCCAACAGGGCAATATTTTTATCCTGCCGTAGCAGAGCCTCGATGTCTGAAGACGAGCCGCGATAAGGTGAGTTTTCATACTGGTCGAGGAATTTTGTTTCCTGCCGGTGGGTTTGATAGAAACGGTAAGCATTCATCCATACCCTCGTGAAGGCTTGTTCAACAGGCATAGCAGCGATTTGGCCTTCTACAAGGACTTCGCCCATTTTCGCTTTTACATGCAGGTAAAGCGCGCGGATCAAATCATCTTTGCTAGGGAAGTAGTGATAAATAATCCCGGCGCTTGCTCCGGCACGCTTAGCAACCATTGACATGGGGGCGTCGTGAAAGCCACGCTCAGCCACCAACTCGAGCATGGCTTGCAGGATTGCTTCGCGCTTGTCTTTGGAAGTTGAGACCGAACGTTCATTCACTGCAGCTTTATTCTAGGATTCTGTTCGGTCCTTCTCAAGCCGTGTGAAAACGTAGATTAACTTGCAAGCGCTGTTTCAATTGCACTTATGAGTGCTGGGTCGTCGGGTTTGGTGTTGGGGGCGAAGCGTGCCGCTACTTTGCCGTCACGGCTGACGATGAACTTCTCGAAGTTCCAGAGAATTTCAGGCGTTTTGTTTGGCTGCACGCCGAAGCGGATCAGATTTTCTGTAAAGGGCACTTCTGATGTGCTGATTGCTGCCGGTTTCGCTTCGATGAGCGCTTTATAGAGCGGATGCTTCGTTTCGCCTACGACTGTGATTTTTTCAAAGAGTGGGAAATCGACGCTGTAGTTCAGTGAGCAGAAATTCTGAATTTCTTCGCTTGTGCCTGGTTCCTGTCCGGCGAAGTCGTTGGAGGGGAATCCGGTAATGACAAAGCCACGATCAAGGTAGTGGCGATAGAGTTTTTCGAGTCCTTCATACTGCGGCGTAAGTCCGCATTTGGAAGCGACATTGACGACGAGAACCACCTTGCCCTGGAACTCGGCCAGAGTGGTTTCCTCTCCAGTGATGCGGCGGACTGGGATGTTCTGGATGGGTGTGCTCATAGTTGGCTACGATTGTATGCCGATTTGGGTGTGACAAAGATTACTTAGGGCCATTGACGGTCTTGAGGGTAAAAAATGATCTTTTATGCGCCAATCCCATTGATTTTTTGGGAGAACTGAATAAAGGCAAATACTGATCCATCCAACTCTAAAATTCACAATCTCTTCCAATGCGCAAAAACCATTCATTTGACCTTGCCCACCCACATCCTTATATAATTCGCATGAGTTCCTGAGAATGTCCTCTGTCCGTGTTTCTGTCTGTGTTCTTGCCTTCCGGGCCGGAAAGCAGCCTGTACGAAGCGCCTCAGACGGGAAAGCCAGGGAGCGAAAAGTTTGCTTCCGCACCGAAATGCGGGCGATCACACCCAAGAACCGAAGGAGTTTCTGATTTCCATGAAGCGTTCGTTAGCACTCGTTTGCATGCTCGCGTCCGGACTAGGCGTTCACGCCATGGCCCAGGCCGGCAGTGCCACAGACCCCGCGCCGTCCGCCGCCCCCGCGGCTGCGCCCACAGGCGGGACCAAAATCGCCGTAATCATGTTTCAGCCGGCAGTCATGCAGACGAACGAAGGACAGCGCAACTTTGCCGACCTGCAGAAAAAGTATGACCCCAAGCGAACACAGCTTAAGGGCATGAGCGATGAGATCGACAATCTCAAGAAGTCGCTACAGACGGCCGGCGCCAATCTCAGCGAAACCGAGCGCCAGAACCGCCTGAAGACCATCGACGAGAAGGAAAAAGCCTTCCAGCGCCTCGGCGAGGACACCCAGAACGACTTCCAACAGGATCTGCAGGCCACCTATACACAACTGGCTGAGAAGGTCTTCAATGTCCTTCAGGCTTATGCGCAGCAGAACGCCTATTCCGTCGTAATTGACTCGAGCGCGCAGCAGAGCCCGGTTCTTTGGGCGAGCGAGGCTACAAATATTACCAATGCAGTCATCCAGGCCTACAACCAGAAGTCCGGCGTGCCTGCTCCTGCAGGTGGAGCGGCTGTGGGTACACCTGCGGCACCAACACCGCACACCACGCGTCCAGCCACGACGGCTCCCAAGCAGTAGCAAAACCTGATTTTTCAATTCAAAAGACCCCGACATGTCGGGGTCTTTTTCTTGTCATATCCTGTTCCAAAACGGGTCGAGTTTTCTGTGGAAAAAAATGTGGAAGACTCGTTCGCGGGTTTTTCGTCAATTTTGAAAATTTTGCCAATTCATTCGCGTGGACTTCGGGGATCACGCAAATTCTTTGTTTTCAATAGGGAAATGCACCGAAGCTGCTTAGTCCCTTCATAAATGTCATGGAACATGAAGAAACGCACAACTTCCACTTTCCACAGGCTGAGTTAAGAGAATGTGACTTTAGGATCCTAAATTTTAGGGCGACAGATGATTACCGGCTGCTCTCTTCGCCAACCTTTAGTACCGCCAGGAACGCCTCCTGAGGAATGTCCACCTTGCCAATTCGCTTCATCCGTTTCTTGCCTTCCTTCTGCTTTTCCAGCAGCTTGCGCTTGCGGCTGATATCGCCGCCGTAGCACTTGGCCAGCACATTCTTGCGCAATGCTGCGACCGTTTCGCGGGCAATGACCTTCGACCCGATCGCCGCCTGGATGGCAACCTCAAACTGTTGCCTTGGAATCAGCTCGCGCATCTTTGAAACCAGCGCTCGTCCGCGTTCATAGGCAAAATCGCGATGCACGATGATTGACAGCGCATCCACCGGCTCGCCTGAGACAAGAATGTCCATCTTCACCATCGGAGATTCCCACGTCCCCGAAAGATGGTAGTCGAGAGAGGCATACCCACGCGAAACCGACTTCAGCCGGTCATAGAAATCGAGCACAATCTCATTCAAAGGAAGTTCATAGGTCAGCATCACCCGCGTCGGGGTAACGTATTCGAAATTCTTCTGCCGCCCGCGCTTCTCCTCGACCAGCTTCAGGATTCCGCCAACAAACTCCTCGTTGGTCAGGATGGTCGCCGTAATGATCGGCTCTTCGACCTTTTTAATCTCGCTTGGTTCAGGCCACCGCGAAGGATTATCTACTTCGATCAGCGTGCCGTCCGTCATCGTGACCTTGTAGCGGACTCCCGGAGCGGTCGTAATCAGGTCAAGATTGAATTCACGCTCCAGCCGCTCCTGAATGATCTCCATGTGCAGCAGGCCGAGAAATCCGCAGCGGAAGCCAAAGCCGAGCGCTACCGAACTCTCCGGCTCAAAAAAGAACGACGAATCATTCAGCCGCAATTTTTCAAGAGCGTCGCGCAGCAACGTGTGCTCATGCGAGTCCACGGTATAAAGGCCAGCGAAGACCATCGATTTGATGTCTTCAAACCCCGGCAGCGGCTCCGCAGCAGGACGGTCGTCTTCCGTCACGGTGTCGCCAATTTTCGTGTCGGCGACGTTCTTAATGGTTGCGACAAAGAAGCCAACCTCACCCGCAGACAGCGCGTCGATTTCCACCGGCTTGGGAGTAAGGACACCCAGCGACTCCACATCGAAGCTCTTGCCATTCGACATCAGCCTGATCTTCGCGCCCTTGCGAAGTGTGCCGTTTACAATACGCGTCAGAACAATCACGCCTCGGTAAGCGTCAAACCATGAATCAAAGATCAGCGCTTGTAGGGGAGCGCTCGCGTCGCCCGTTGGCGGTAGGAGGCGATGCACAATCGCCTCAAGAATGTCCGGAACGCCCAGGCCTGTCTTCGCGCTCACCGGAATCGCGTCGGTGGCATCAAGCCCCACGGCCTGCTCAATCATCTCCTGCGTGCGCGGAATGTCAGCGCTTGGCAGGTCTATTTTGTTAATTACAGAAATAATTTCCAGCCCATGATTGATGGCCAGATGGGCATTCGCCAGCGTCTGCGCCTCCACCCCCTGGGAAGCATCGACGACGAGCAGTGCTCCCTCACACGAAGCCAGCGAGCGCGAGACTTCGTAGGAAAAATCCACGTGCCCTGGAGTATCAATCAGATTCAGCTGATATGTCTGCCCATCCTTGGCCGGATACATCATGCGCACAGCATGGGCCTTGATAGTGATACCGCGCTCGCGCTCCAGGTCCATGGCGTCAAGCACCTGCGCCTGCATCTCGCGCGCCGAGAGCGCTCCGGTCAGCTCCAAAAGGCGGTCAGAGAGCGTGGATTTGCCGTGATCGATATGCGCGATGATCGCAAAATTGCGAATAAACTTGCTGTCCATGGAATAAACGCGAGGCGGAAGCCGCATAACTCATTCAGCTTTCTGCCGCTTGAATGAGTCGGGTGGCCCATTCAAGCCTTCTTTTGGCTTGAGTGGGAAAACCTGCTTTCAAAGACTTTCCAAACCTGTATTTTTATTATCGCAGAGATGCGATGCCATAGTTATCTGGACAAGGAAAGGAGAGCCTGTGTTTATCTTGATTTGCGGGTTGCCGCATTCATCTCTGCCATTGGCTTGAGTGGGGTAGTTCCACTACTGAACAAAGCCTCCCGCCCACGATAGCAAGATCGTGAATTTGGTTACTAGTATTCTTTCCGCGCAAAGAGGTGAAGGATGCCTGACATCGCCCAGGATTTTCGCATCGCCCTTCGGCAGCTACGCCGCTCTCCTGGTTTTGCTGCTGCCGCCATTATGACTCTGGCGTTCGGAATTGGAGCGAATACCGCAATATTCAGCACATTGAACGCCTTGCTGCTGAAAATGCTTCCCGTCCGTGATCCGCAGCAGGTCTATACGGTTGTGCTCCTCAACGGAGGCACACAAGCTCCGAACACTAATGGCACTGGCTACGGCAATACGTCCTTTTCTTATCCGGTGTTCGAGGCGCTCTGGCAACGGTCGGATGTGTTTTCTGACCTCATTGCGCACATTCCTCTTAGCGGCGGCAAGGTCCCGGTCCGCATGCGTGACACGCCAGCAGAAAAGGCTGGAGAAGAAGTCAGCGGGAACTACTTCTCGGGCCTGGGACTTCCAATGGTGCTTGGAACTGGCTTCTCAGAAGTCCAAGAACGTGAGCACAGCCCGCCAGCGTGAATTTGCTGTGCGCATGGCCGTGGGTGCGGGAGCGTTCCGCGTCTTGCGGCAACTGCTTACTGAGAGCGTCCTGCTGGTGAGCGCGAGCTGTGTGCTGGGCTGGGGACTGGCATTGGCAGCTACGCGTGCACTCGCAGCCTGGGCCAGAATTGATTCCGGTCTTGCTCCGGACTGGCATGTGTTGCTGTTTACACTTGTGGTTGCATCGGTGTCGGCTCTCGCCTTTGGATTGATTCCCATGCGCGCCACAATGCGCATCTCGATTGAACAGGAATTAAAGAGCAGCACTCACGGCATGAGCCAAAGCCGCAGCCGTATCTGGAGCGGCAATGCAGCCATGATATTGCAGATTGCGCTGTGCCTCACATTGCTGGTGGCTTCATCGCTCACAGTGCGCAGCCTCTTGAATTATGAGCATCAAGATCTGGGAATGCAGGCAGAAAATCTACTGGCTTTTGATGTGAATCCTCAAAGCGTTTCCAGCGATGCGCAAGCGATCCTCTTTTATCAACGGCTGCTGGAGCGTATTCAAGCTGTTCCAGGTGTCCAGGCTGCATCAGTGGTTGGCTTTCGCCCTGGCTCTGGTTGGTTAAGCAGCGGCGGCACGATACTGGATGGAGTCGTGCCACTCGACCCTTCTGGCTCTCGGTCAGAAATTTATTTCAACGACGTTGGTACTGAATACTTCCGGACCATGGGCATACCGCTACTGCAAGGACGCGACATTACGGCAACAGACACAGCGAATGCTCCTCACGTTGTAGTTGTCAACGAAGAATTTGCCCGGCGTTTTCTAAAAGATAGTGCTCTCGGGCACAGAATTGATGACCAGCCAGGCGCTGAGATCGTTGGCGTCGTGAAGGACAGCAAATATAAACGGGTTGCAGAACAACCCGTGCCAACGATTTACTACGCGATGTCGCAGCGTGGAATGAGGGGGCAGAAGACAGTCGAGGTGCGCACAGGGGGTTCACCCACTGCTTTATTGCCTGTAATCCAACAGATTGCACATGAGCTGGACCCCAATATGCCGCTCCAGAAGCCCATGACCCAGGCGGCACAATTTGAAGAATCTTATCTCACGCCAAGGCTGTTTTCTCGTCTAGCTGTGGGTTTTGGATTATTGGCCGCTTTCCTGGTAGCCACAGGCTTGTATGGAACGCTTGCCTACCGGGTGCAAAGGCGGAAAAACGAGATCGGCATCCGCATGGCGCTGGGTGCGAACCGCAAGACTGTCTTAGGAATGGTTTTGCGTGAAAGTCTCTGGATTGCACTGGCCGGTTTTGTCGTGGGAGTGCCGCTTTGTTTTGTTGTCTCCCGTCTAATGCAGGCGCAGCTCTACCAACTGAAGGCCCTCGATCCAGTCAGCTTCCTTATTGCGATTGTGATCACACTTTTTGTCGTGCTCGGTGCGGCGCTGTTGCCTGCAAGACGCGCGGCTTCCGTGAATCCGATGGAAGCATTGCGCACAGAATAAACTTATTGAGTTTATGAGTATTCAAGCAGAGATTCATGATGACAATCTCGAACGATTCGAAGCTGAGGGCGCGGCGCCGTTACCGCCCACAATCCATCAAGGCTACATCGAGCACGATGGCGCTCGAATCTGGTACTCCACATATGGCTCGGGTTCACCCGTGATCCTGTTGCATGGTGGCCTGGGCCACAGCGGCAATTGGGGATATCAGGTTCCTGCGCTGATCAGGAACGGCTATCGCATTATTCTTATCGACAGCCGCGGCCATGGACGCAGCACACGCGATGCGCGTCCCTACTCATACGATCTAATGGCGTCCGACGTCGTGGCAGTGATGGATGCGCTGCATCTTGAAAAAGCAACTCTGGTGGGCTGGAGCGACGGCGCATGCGCTGCTCTGGTCCTGGCTGCGAAAGCTCCATCTCGCGTAGCCGGCGTCTTCTTTTTTGCCTGCAACATGGATCCGAGCGGCGCAAAGCCATTCGAAGGCACTCCTGCGCTGAACCGCTGTTTCGCCCGTCACACAGCGGACTACGCCCAGCTATCGGCCACACCAGACAACTTCAAAGACTTCGTAGCAGATGTCTCGCTGATGCAGCGGACGCAACCCAATTATTCTAAGCAGGACTTGGCAAAGATCAGCGTGCCCGTCGCGATCGTAC
The DNA here is from genome assembly GCA_036264445.1 of Pseudacidobacterium sp. GTDB lineage: Bacteria > Acidobacteriota > Terriglobia > Terriglobales > Acidobacteriaceae > Pseudacidobacterium. Next base: position 12,105 of record DATAQW010000207.1, on the reverse strand, counting down.
AAAGCGAGCACGACGAATTTATCAAGCGTGAACATGCTGAATATCTAGCTCGGTCCATTCCAAACGCCGAATTCATTCTTCTCAATGGAGTTAGTCACTTCGCGCCGCTGCAGCGCCCGGGGCAGTTCAATTCTGCAGTACTAACGTTTATCAGCCGGCTTCAGGGGCAATCCGGATAATGACGCATACCAGACCCAGCCACTACAATAAAACAGTACATCTAAATGGTTGTTTCAAAACTCTCAGCCGCCGCTCTAGTCGCGGCAATGTTTTTGTCCCCGGGTCGCAGAGCGGACGTTGCGTCGGCGCAGACGCAGAACACCGCCAACCCGCAGCAGCAGACATCAAAACCCATTTCGCTGCCGGCCATCTCCCAGCGGGACCAGACGCTGATCGACAGCGTCGAAAAAGCCTACCAGGCCGGGCTCAGCAATTACCGCGATGGACACACCACTGCGGCGCGGTCGAATTTCGATTATGCCGTTGATCTGATCCTACACAGCGGCATCGACATCAAGAACGATCCCGCCATCAGCGAGGAGTTTGACCACATTGTTGACGCCATCAACACGCTTGAAATGGACGCTCTGCGGGAAAACGGCACTCAGACGGCGCAACAACATCCTGGAGATGCGCCCGTCGATGTTGCGAATGACGTGACCTTCCCAGCCGATCCGAAAGTAAAAGCGCAGGCGGAAGCGGAACTGAAGACAACGCAGTCCGACCTGCCTCTGGTGATGAACGATTACGTTGCGAGCTACATCAATTTCTTCTCAAATACAAATGCCGGCCACAACACCATCGTTGCCTCGCTTACTCGCGCAGGCCGCTACAAGAACATGATCGAGCGTATCCTCAAGGAAGAGGGCGTGCCGCAGGACCTGATCTATCAGGCCGTCGCCGAATCAGGCTTTCGCCCGCAGGCAGTCAACGGGCGCTCGGGAGCAGGCGGGATGTGGCAGTTCATGCCCTATGGCCCATACGGTCTTTCACGCACTGGATGGTATGACGAGCGCTTCGATCCCGAAAAAGCCACCCGCGCATATGCGCGCTGGATCAAGCAGCTTTACGATCAGCTTGGAGACTGGTATCTCGCCATGGCGGCATATGACTGGGGCGCGGGCAATATTCAGCGCGCCGTCGAGCGCACAGGCTACGCCGATTTCTGGGAGTTGTATCGCCGCAACAATCTTCCCGCCGAGACAAAGAACTACGTCCCCATCATTCTCGCCGTAACCATTATGGCGAAGAATCCCAAGCAGTACGGCCTCACGGATCTCGCTCCGGATCCGCCACTGGCTACGGATACGGTAACAACGAACTACGCCATTGATCTGCGTCTGGTCGCCGATGTGGTGAATACGCCTCTGCAGGAGATCGTCGGATTAAATCCCAGCCTGCTGCGCCTTACCACGCCTCCCGATGAACCTTATGAGCTGCACCTTCCTCCGGACGGTAAGGATCTTTTCCAGAAACGCATCGCTGAGATTCCTGAAGAGAAACGCCGCTACTGGCGCTTCCATATGCTGACATCAGGCGAGACATTGGATGACGTGGCAAAACAATACCGCGTTTCTGCACCCGAGATTGCGTTCGTGAATCAACTCAACTCATCCAGTGATCTTACCGGCGTTGACTCCCTAGTAATCCCCATTGCCCCGGCTGCCGCGCCGTCTTCGCTGCGCAACAGCACCTATCAGGCGAGACGCGGAGACACGCTAGTGACTGTGGCTGATCGTTTTGGTGTTACAGTCGAGCAGCTGCGCCGCTGGAACAATCTGCGCAGTGACGCAGTTAGCCCAGGACACAGACTCTATGTTGCCGAGCCTGCGCGCATTTCCACTTCCTCTCGTTCGAGGCGTGGAAAAAGCTCAACGCACAGCGTGAAAAACGCATCTCAACACGAAGCAAAGAGTGAAACGCAGGTCCATGCAGCTACAAAGGCTGCAGCTTCCAGGCATGCATCGTCCGCAAGCGGGAAGAAAACGAAGCAGTGACCTGAATAAATACTTGCGTTTCATTGGAAAGACGTTGCATGCTGTTGCTATAATCCGCGCCGCAGGGCAAGCTTATCTTTGATTCTTGCTCTGTGATAGAACAGGAAAATAGGCGCCGAAGCCGGAGGGCATTTCATGCAGGATGATCGCAAACTTTACGCGCAGAATGATAATGAATTTGGACCTGAACACGATGACTACTCAGAAGTGGACGATGGCTTCGGCGAAGACGAAGAGGAAGAAGTAAGTATCTCCGTCTCTTCTGACGATGATGACATCGAGGACCTGGAAGAGGATAGACCGGAAGCCGCTGAAGCTCCGGGCGTGATTGCCGAAGAAGTAGTTGTGGCAGAGGTTGTGCCGGCTGCTGTCAGGAAACCTGCCGCAAAGAAGGCGGCGAAGAAAGCCACAGCTAAGAAGGCGGCGAAGAAGGCTGCCAAGAAAGCTCCAGCGAAGAAAGTGGCGAAGAAGGTTGCAAAAAAAGCTCCGGCCAAAAAGAAGGCCGCAAAGAAATCTGCCGCGAAGTCCAGCAAGGGCGCTCGAGGCGGCAGCAAGGCTACGAAAAAGTCCGTGGCTGCGAAAAAGAGCGCCAGTAGTAAAAAATCAAGCAAACGAGGTAAAACTAATTTGGCAGTGAAGAAAGCAGCAAAGAAGGCAGCAGCCAAGAAGGCTCCTGCAAAGAAGGCAGCCAAGAAGGCAACGAAGAAGGCTGCAAAGAAGGCACCAAAGAAGGCAGCTAAGAAGAAGTAACCAGCTGCACCAGGCAAGCAAAAAAGCCCTGCATGATGCAGGGCTTTTTTGCGCACGCTTGCCGCGCTGGGCACATGTGCCTTCGGCATCTCTTTCTTGCTTACTTCGCCGCCTCTGGTGAAGTGACAACGTGGGTGAAAATCTCAGCAATGCATGAGTAAGCCAGGCTCGCTGAGATTCTTCACTCTCACCCTACATAAACTTTCACTTCATCACCATCCTGTAACTGATACGCGTCGCGCAGCTTGATATCCGTGGCAATTTCAATGATGTTCTTAGGGTGATGCCCGCGGCCCTCTTCGTTCGGGTCAGTCCTCAATAGGAACGCATCCCGATCAAAGACGCGGCACGGCACCATACTGACAGACACAGTTCCGCTATACTCTTCCTTTTCCAGGCGTATGACGTTCAACGGCAACGAATATGGCTGGTCAAGCTGAAGATTCAGCGTGCCCGGAAAGAAGCGCATGCCTGTCTTGCGCGTGTAATGTGCCTCAAGCTTGTTGAGCCAGTAAGAAAAATTCCCGAGTCCGGAAACAACTTTTCCCTTCAGGACTGGCACAGGATTTGCCCTAGGTGATGCTTCTGATGCGTGATGTAATCTTCGATCAGAAACTGCAGCGTCACCGGACCATCGTCGCCAACGTGGCACATCGCTTCAAATTTATCTTCAGGAATGCGCTCGACGACAGCTTTCAGAACCTCGTGATACACGCGCCACCACTCGAGCAGTGTTGTCCACGGCATTTCATCATAGCCATGCGCTCCGACCCAGCCCCCCTGGGAATAGAACGGGCCTGAATAGCTGCCTTCAAGCGAGGCGCGTACAAATCGCTGATGATTGTTCGCCGCAGAATCAATCATGTGCCCCAAGACCTGCTTGCGCGTCCATCCGCCTTCACGCCACGGAAGGGGCGCAAAATTCTGAGGCACAGACAGAAGCGAGGCGTGAACCGCCTCGCATCCTGCTATAAACTCCCATGCTGTTTTGTTCATTTGCAGTTATTGGCCCTCAAACTGATTCAGAGCAGTCAGCACTTCTTCGCTGTGATGCGACGGATCAACCTTCGTCCAGACCTTCACAATCTTGCCCTGAGGATCGATGAGGAAGGTATTGCGGTTCGCAATCTTGAATCCTGCATAGTTGCCGAGTGAGCCATACTGCGCCACGACTGTCTTGTCCTCATCGCTCAACAGCGTGAAGTTCAGGCCGTCTTTCGCGCAGAACTGCTTATGGCTGTCGACTGAATCGACACTCACGCCGAGAATCACAGCGTTGGATTTCAAAAATTTATCCTGATCGCGCTGGAAGTTGTGCGCTTCAATCGTGCAGCCCGAAGTCATGTCTTTGGGATAGAAGTACAGCACAACCCACTTGCCGCGGAAACTATCCAGGCTGATCTGTTTTCCTTCCTGCGAAGGTAGAGTGAAACCCGGCGCCTGTGCGCCCACTTGCGGCATCGGCTGATCGTTCGCCGCAAAACTGCGCGCTGCGACAAAACCCACTCCAATCACAACCACTGCTGCGATGACAAAAAGAGAAATCTTAGACACGGCGCATCGTCCTCCTATGGCTTATGCGTGCGCTTATTATCCCTGTTCGATTGCTATAATCGCAATCTTTGCAGCGTTGGCGCGGGAAATGATTGTGTCGCTATCAAAAACCAGTGTGCGTCCCGCTTCAACCGCAAGACACGTTGCGCCAGCGCGTTCCATGGTTTCGATAGTCTTCAGGCCAATCACCGGAACATCAAAGCGCACGTCCTGCTTCGGCTTAGCGATCTTCACCACAGTCAGATTGCGATCAAACGTTGAGGCATCGCCATCGACAGCCATGGTTTTCATGATCGCCCCGGCGCGTTCAATCGCTGCGTCAGTGCCCTCCATCGCCTCAACCGCAACGCAGGACTGGCTTGCAACCACAACCGTCTGGCCAACGTCGTAGCCGGCCACAGCATTTGCCACGTTGCGCCCGTATGCGATGTCCTTCTGTTCCTGCTCAGAAGGGGCTCGTTCCGTCAGCACTCCAGCTTTCGCCAGCAACGGCTCAAGATAAGCTGTGGACGAAATCAATTCAATCCCTTCATCACCGAGAACCTTCGCCACAGCGCCCAGCAGTATGTCCGTATTCTTGGTCCGTAGAGAAAGCAGCAACTTCGCCAGCCGCCAGTCCGGCCGGATACTCGAAAAAATCTGCTTATGCTTTACCTGCCCGGCCATCACGGCGCGCGTGACGCCTTCTTTGTGAAATGTATCGATTAGCTTCGACAATTCGCCCAGAGAAAGCCAGTAAACACGCACGCCGGAATCAGTCGCCACGCGCTCATTCATCTCCGGATCGGTTTCTTCTTTGATGGCCGCGACGATAACTTCAACGCCATGCGCGCGCGCCGCATCCAGCAGCAGGAAAGGAAAGCGTCCGTTGCCTGCAATGAGTCCAAGCTTCATGGCCGATTATTTCAACACCCCGCGCTCAGACTTCTCGATGAAATCGACCAGATACGTGACATCATCTGTGGCAATACCTTCGCTTTTGAGTCTCTCCAGCGCCTGCGATGTGTTCAACTTGCCGGCAAGCAGATACCGATACGCATGCTGAATCGCCCGCAGCCGCGTACGATCGAATCCGTGCCGCTCCAGGCCAACTTTGTTCAGTCCATAAGCATGGGTCTCTCGCTTGGCTGAAGTCAGCGAATAAGGCAGCACATCCTGAGTAACCGTAGTGCCGCCGCCGGTATAGGCGTATTTACCGATCCGGCAGAACTGGTGCACCTGGTTTAGCGCGCCCACCGTCGCATAGTCTTCAACAATGACGTGCCCCGCCAGCGTCGCTGCGTTGGCCAGAATGCAGTGGCTTCCAATCACGCTGTCATGTCCGATATGCGTATAGGCCATGATGAGGCAATTGCTGCCGACGTAAGTCGTCCCACCGCCGCCACTTGTCCCACGCGAAATGGTCACACATTCGCGAATGACATTGTCATCGCCCATGACAACAGCAGTAGGCTCGCCTTTGTATTTCAAATCCTGCGGAGCAACGCCCACGCACGCGAACGAGTAAAACCTGTTCCGCGCGCCAGCCTTCAGATGCCCATCCAGCACTACATGCGAAACCAGCTCGCACCCTTCGCCTAGCACAACATCAGGACCAACTGTGCAGTACGGACCCATAACACAGGATTCAGGAATGACCGCCGTCGCCGCGACAATCGCAGTTGGATGTATCTTCACTCTTCGGCCACCGATGCCATCGCCGGCGCTTCAGGATGCGGCTCCTGCCTGCGCCGTGGAACAAGCTGGCACATCACCACCGCCTCGCAGGCCAGCTTGCCATCCACCATTGCCAGCCCTTCCATGCGCACCGCGCGTGTCTTCCACTGCAGGACATTGATCTCAATCCGCAACTGATCGCCCGGCACAACCTGTCTGCGAAACTTGGCACGCTCAATACCGGTAAAGACTATCAATTTGCTGCTGCGGTCAGGGACTTCGGTCAGCAGCAGCGCGCCTCCTGCCTGCGCCATTGCCTCAATCACCAGCACGCCCGGCATGATGGGGTAATCCGGAAAATGCCCCTGAAAAAACGGCTCGTTGATCGTGACGTTCTTAATAGCGACAATGCGCTTCTTGCGCTCAATTTCAACAACGCGATCAATCAAAAGAAGCGGGTAACGGTGAGGCAAAATCGCCATGATGTCGGTAATTTCGAGCACCTGGCGCGCCTCCGCTGCGTGTGTCTGGTTCTCCATAGCTGCCAGAGGCCATTATATCTTTTCAACCTCGTTATTCTGAGCGAAGTCGAAGACCCGCACCCGAGGGGTGCGGAGCCTTGCGAGAGCAAGGCCAGTTTTCGCATCGTTGCCACAAATTCCAATAAAAAGGAGCAGCCAAAGCCGCTCCTTTTCATTCCAACAGACTGCGCTTACTGAGGAGGTCCAGGCTGTCCGCCATCTGGTGACGGAGGACCACCCGGTCCGCGTCCATCGCGACCACGCCAGGCCCTTGGTCCTGGACCTTCCGCGCGCAGCTCTTTTAATTTCTTCCACTGGTCCGGTGTCAGCACCTGCCGGATCTCTAGCAGCATCCGCGCATTGTTCTTCTCAAGCTCCGCACGCGCCTGAGCAATCGCATCAATCTGCGCCAGAATCTTTGCTTCATCCGGCTGATCGGCTTCCATCAACGGATGCATCACCGTTTCCTGCTTCTGCAGAGTGGCATTCAGATCAATCAGCTTCAACCGGTTCTGCTGCAGGATGTCATCCATCTTCTTCTGCTGGTCCGCCGAAAGACCAATCTGCTGCGCGAGCTTTGGATCATTCCACCAACGGCCGTGCATCATCCTGCCCTGAAAGGCACGCTCCATCGGAGGCGGTCCCATTGGCCGCTCATCCTGTGCAAACGCTCTCACCCCGGAAACAAACCCCGACAGGCCCGCTCCTACGAGAAGAGCCAACCCCAAATATTTCTTAGTTCTCCCCATTCTTCTTCTCCCCTTGTAATTTTGAACTCTCATCGCTTGCATATGCTGACTCCATGTCTGCCAGCGGACGCATCGCATCGGGCACCGTCTCCGATAGCTCGCTGTCCACCTGATCGAGCAATGCAGTGTCAGCCTCACGCTGCTGCAGCGCCTGTTCCTGCCGCTCGCGCGCCATCTCTGCGTGATGGCGGTAATACCCAGCCCCCGGAAGCAACATTGCAATCATCGCCACCGCGGCAAATGCCCATTCCAGCATCACGCGCCTCTGCGCCCACCGCCTGCGTTGTCTTGCCCGCTCCATCTGCACCGCGACGGGCACCGTCTCAGCTTTTGCCGAGATGTGGCTCACTGCTGCGCGAAACTGACTGATTGCATTTGCAAGGCCCTCCAGGTCGCGCTTTGTCGCCGCATCGCTTTCCGGATACAGCTCCTCGACCTGCCGCTTTGTTGTTTCCTTCGTCATACCCTGCCTCCTACGGTTGCCCGCACCGCCGCCAGCGCGCGGTAGAGGTGCGTCTTCACCGTACTTGGATTCATCCCCGTCGCTTCTGCAATCTCCTTCAACTCCATCTCTTCTACAAACCGCAGCACAAACACGCTGCGCTGCTTGGCGGGAAGCTGGTCCACCGCGTCCCACACCACTTTTACCTGTGAGCGTGCCGCCAAACTCTCTTCCGGAGAGCAGCGTCCATCCGGCAGCCAATCGCTCACATCCATCGGGTCCAGGGCCGAATCACGTGTCTTCGTCCAGAAGCGCATCCGTTTGCTGCGCAGATAGTCGCGCAGCAGATTGATGGCAATCTTCATCAGCCACGTGCTCAGGCTGGAGTCGCCGCGAAAATGCTCCCTCGCCAGATACGCCCGCAGGAAACAATCCTGTGTCAGATTCTCAGCCGCATCGCGGTCGCGCAGCGAAGCCAGCAAAAACCGGAAGACACGCGGACGGTAGAGCCGCACGACTTCATCAAAGTCGGCCAGGTCTAGCACTGCCTGCTCTCGCGCCAAGTGGGTGAGCTCACCCGTTGCGATCTGTTCCATGCATAGGAATAGACGGGAGTGTTGTGTCTGGAGTTTACGGTGTCTACCGATGGCCCTTGCTTGCAAACGGAGCAATCCAGGCTCCTGATCTGAGCCTATTCCCAGGACTGCAAAACTAAAGTGGAGATTTTCGCCCCGAGATAGTAAATATACCTACTCAAGAAACAGCGCTGACGATTATACTTCAGCGAAATTCTGGAAATGCGCAAATTTTCTTTTTTTCTCTGCCTGGTATTTTTGTCTCTCGGTGCGTCCGTCAATGCTGAAGAACGGGAGGGCTATGTCACGGCGCTCCGTCCGCCTTCTGGATTCACGCTTGGGGGCCAGCAAGTGCTCGTAAACCAGAGAACTGAAATCTATGGATTTTCCACCGATTCGAATCAGTCCTCTCCTTTCAGGCTGGACCTAATTCAACCAGGGAACCGCCTTGCCATAAAAGGCAAAGAAGATACGCGTACGCGCACGTTTCTTGCACAGATAATTGATCTGCTTCCGGATAAATCACAAATTCATATATCCGGCACTGGTCAGGAAGACAAGCCACCGGCACTGACACAGGAAGGCAAAGGATGGCACGGAAATATCTACGTAGACGGATATGCCATTACCGTGACCCCTGAAACCTATGTGACATTTCCGGCAAATGGATCAGACTTTTTGGCCTTTCATCCCAACTGGCGAGTACACTACGAGGCCGCTCGACAAAGGGATGCCAGCATTCTGGCCAGTAAGGTCAATTTTGTCCTGGATGATCACGCAGCTGATGTGCGGGAATTCAGGGCAGAAAATGACTACAAGATTGACTTGCCCGACTACGACAAGGGAATTCAGGGTACAGTGCACTTTTTTCTGCATAGCGTTCACATCATTCCGAATAAGGCCCTGAATGAAAAAGTAACTTCAATCGGAGAAAGTCTGGTTCCAGCATGGCAAAAGCAATTGGACGATAAAGACCCTGGGAAGATTCATTTCCGCTTTTATATTCTTGAACACACCAAGCCGCTTTCATCGCTCTTCTCGAATGATGCAGGCACTGTTCTTATTCCAATAGATGTCTTGCTGGAGTTAAAGAGCGAAGCGCAGCTCGCTTCTTTGCTCGCAGCACAGATCGCAAGTTCGATTGGAGGCTATGAATATCGTAGCCGCTCCCACAAGGATGCGGAGTTGGTTACGGGTATCGGATCGTATGCTGGTGCAGGTATTGCGGGACTACTTATAAATAAGGCCGCGTATTCTAATGCTTACTGGAAGCCACTGGCAGAACGCACCTTCCGAGTCGGCATTCAGTATATGGTTGCTGCAGGCTACGATCCGCGTCAGGCATCTATAGCACAACAACGCATTACAGAAAAACATCCAGATGGGAAAGACCACCCCAACCGGCTCTCAGAATACATCGATACAGAACTGGCTTTCAGGTATCAGCAAGTCGATTTCAACGGTCTGCGCACAGGAGAAACCGAATACGCAGCTCTATTGGATCTCGCAAAGGCAGCCGACCCCAAAGCTGTACAAAGTGGTAAAACCAGGCTCACCGACCGATAAAGATACAACGTGCTAGTCCTTTACGAAATGAAGAATGGAAGAAGATTACGCAAATTTTGTCATCCTAGTGCTGTGCCTATTTCTTGATCTTCGATGCCAGAGCATCCACGTTGAACCCATCCGGCGGAAGCGGCACGTTATAAGCAGCTTTATAAAGAAACCGCTGGTTTGTCATGTCGCCGTTATGGAAGCGGGCAATGGTAAACGGGGTGGGAATGCCATCAATGGTGTGGTAATCGTCGTACTCGTCCACTTCTTCGTTCTTGTCTTTGTACAGCGGATCGCGCCATTGAAAGGTGCGGCGCATCGGGAGATGGGTATCCGCGGCAATCTGAATCGTGATCGAATCATTTGAAGAAGAGATCAGTGTGACCTGTTCGGTGAGGTGCCGTTCGGCCAACGTCTGGCCTTCGTAAAGATAAATCGTACTCGGGTCTTTCATCCAGACCTTCACGGCAGTCTCAATCGAGTGATCGCGCCTGCGCAGAAAATCATCCACCTGGTCCTGGGGCAGCGGACGCTTACCGCGATACGTAACCTCCCACCCCTGCCGTCCCGTAAAGATTTCGACCACGTCATGCTTCTTCGTCGCATCGATGCGGTCCTGGTCGGGAAAAATGTGCCACATGGAAAAATCGCCGATCGCGCCTGTAGGCTTGCCCTGATAAAACCCGGAGGTCCGCCCCTCAATATAGCTGTTTTGCAGATTCAACCAGCGGTCTCCGCCAAGGGCCTGCACCATCGCATCAAGAAGCTCGTGCGCCTTCTTAGCACTCGCATCCTGCGCAGCACTTGACTGCGCAAATGCATCGCACGCGCATGTTGCAAGGATCAAAATAATCGCGATGCGAAAAACAGAGGTGGCTGAGAAGTTGAAAAATCTTTGAAAGGGCACGACTTTAGTCGTACCGTAATTTTCACAAAAGGAGTGCGGCTTTAGCCGCCAAGGGAAAAACCTTTTGACTCTAATCAATCCTCACCCCACAAGAACCGCACCGCCATTTACATTGACGATCTCGCCGCTCATAAAGCCTGCAAACGGCGTGCAGAGAAACAGAATCGGCCCTGCAATCTCGCGCACCGAAGCCACACGCCCCAGCGGAATCGTCGCAAAAATCTTCTCCCGGGTCACCGGATCATACAACGCTGGAGCCGACATCTCCGTCGCAACCCATCCTGGAGCAACACAGTTGACATAAATCCCATCACGAGCCAACTCGCTTGAAAGACTCTTGGTAAGACTGATGAGCGCGCCTTTGGTCACAGCATAATCAGCATGAAAAGCCTCGCCGCGTTGCCCCGCTGTCGAGCTGACAAGAACAATGTGTCCCGCTGCAGCCTCCTTGGAGGAACGCCCTTGCTTCTGCATCTGCTCCACAGCCGCCTGCACCAAACCGAAAACGCTGTCGAGATTTACCTGCAGCGTTTTTCGCCACTGAGCCTCGCTCATCTGGGCAATAGGAACATCATCAGGAGGCCAGATCCCATGATTCACAACCAGGCAATCGAGCCTTCCGAATGTTTCAACAGTTTTTGCGACCAGCGCGCGGCCGTCTTCGGGGGAAGACAATTCCTGCCGCACTGCAAAGCAGTCTTTGCCAAAATCTGCGGCAAGAGATTCGGCCTCGGCCTGCGCAGTACGGTAATTAAAAGCAACTTTAGCACCAGCTTCACGAAATAACCGCACGCATTCTGCGCCGATTCCACGCGAACCGCCGGTAATCAGTGCAACTTTTCCGCCAAGCGACAGCGTCACTCCATTGCTTCCATCACTCATGCTTTTGACGCTAAAGGAAAGCCCCCTTTTCAGGCAATCTCACTCAGTGCTGAATCTTCTTTGTCGGCGGCAGTTCCAACGCTATGCTTGTGGCTCGGAGGTATTCTCATCGATGCATTCTCCTTTCCTATCCCTGATGCCGATCGTTATGTTTCTTGGCTGGCTGCTATGGATATTCGCGATCTATATCGCCTGGCGCATTGTTAAAGCTTTTGATCTGATTGCGAGCAGCTTCGCAGATATTGCAAGCACGTTGCGCAATCAACAGCAGAAAGTGATTTCTTATCGGCCTTTGCCGTGCGCAGCTGGCTTCTTCTTCGCCGTAATCAACTTCCGCCGTTCGCCTGCAGGCAGGGAGAGTATGTTACGTGTCTTCTTGGGCAGCTTGGCGAAGACAATCTCATGCGCGTGTGTCAGATGATTTTTCAGTTCGCGGTCAGGCAAAGCATCCCATCGCTCCAGACAGACCCAATGCGCACGCGCCAGGTATGGCGCAGGAATCACACCCTCATTTTCAA
>DATAQW010000172.1:0-7078 GCA_036264445.1 Pseudacidobacterium sp. | reverse complement strand
AAATCCACAGGCCGAGATGCGTCAAAATCCGGGGATCGAATTGAAACTCGACACGGCAACCCAATCGCCTGCGTTCAATCGCGCACCAGCCCTCCGGTGGAGCGGCCGCAAACAGTTTGTCGCCAATGCCATCATCGGGTTTGCCTACGATGCTTAAATCATAAGATGTACCACTATTCGGTGTTGCTCGGGGCCATGATTGCTTCGTTCCTGCAAGACCAAGACGGTTTCCAGCCGAACCTTCAACCGTGACTTCCTTGACTGAATCGGGAAGCAGAATGCGGTCCTCGGCGTCGACAGCGAAAAGTGGGTGGGTCGACCAGATATAGGCAACCGGTCTGACGCCAGTGTTCTCAAGGCTGTAAGAAATGCGCAGCGTGTCTTCTTCAAGCTGAAGCGCCTTGCCGAAGCGCAAGGGGAGACTGAAGCCATCAGCGGATAAGCTTGCGCTCTGTTTGCCTTTCGAAACCACCTGCCACTCAACTTGCCAGAAATCACCGTGGTCAGGAATGCGAGCAATCCCTGACGGTGTTTTCATCTCACATGCCGCTACAGATGGGAGACACTCATCCCAGCCGCTAGCGTCACTCGCATCGAAGCGCATGTACTGAGATCGCGAAGCATAAGGCAAAAGCGGTTGCTGGAGCAGTTCGTCTCCACCAGGTTTCAGCTGGATTGAAGCAATCTTTCCGCCGAGAGAAGGCAGCAAATTCACGCGCAGGAAGCTGTTTTCCAGCGCCACCGTTTCTAGCACGCCTGCGCGGCCGCCTCGCTCAGTCTCTCCCATATCGCATCTACCCACTCCAGATGTTCCGGCTTCATCAATACAGAGCGCAGGCAGGTTACTGTGCTGTCCCGCTGCGCGTTCTGCCATGCGTCAGACTCAAAATAAGCGACTGGAATCTGCGCCAGCGCAAGGTGCAGGTTTTGGTTCGCTGCAAGATCAAAGACTCTTTTCGCCAGACGCGACGATCCTTCCAATGTATCCGCTTTCATGGCCCATACCAGAATATCCAGTTCCGGTTCTGGTCCGGGGAGAAAACGTGCGTCCTGCGTTAATTTTTCATAGACGTACAAGGCAGCCTTCCGGCTGCATGAAAGACGATGAGAAAATTCGCCTTCCGGTACAAGAGGCAATAGTTGCTGTGTAGCCCACAGGGCTGTGGCCGCTGCGCCGGCGCGCGAGCACTCCAGGCTGATCTCACCGAGGTGTAGTTCGTTTGAGGTGAAGTAGGTATAGGGAGAATCGTGCTTGTAAAAACGGCCCACCGTCGGATCGCGGAAGAGGATACAGCCGCACCCATAGGGCTGCAAGCCGTGCTTATGCGGATCGACGACTATCGAGTCTGCCTCATGGATTTTGGCAAAGGCACGTGTTGCATCCGGCCCTAGATTCGAGACCAGCTTGTAGTATCCGCCATACGCCGCATCCACATGGATGCGGAAGCTATATTTCTTGCGAAGATTCAGAATTTCATCCAGAGGATCGATGGCTCCCATCAAAGTCGTCCCTAAAGTAACTACGACGGTGCCAATTTCTCCCGTTTGCAGGGAGACCTCGAGCGCTGCGAGGTCCATACGTCCGCGCTTGTCAGCAGCGATACTGGAAAATGGGAGGCCAAGCACGGCGCTGATGCGGCTGTGCGTGTAGTGTGCGTTTTCCGAGGCGACGACCTTCTTTCCATGGGCAAGCTGTCCTGCTACCCAGAGACCTTCAAGATTTGCGACTGTACCGCCGCTGGTCAGGTGTCCGAGATACTCAGTCCAGCCAAACATGGCTGCGATTTCACGCACTGCCTCGACTTCGAGGCGTGAGCTGGCAAGCCCTCCGTCGAGCGCGTGGTTGTTGGGATTGATCCACATCGCCATGGCATAAGCTGCTCGCGCAATGGGGTGCGGCGGCTTGAGCATCTGCCCTGCGTAGAGCGGATGGAAAAGCGGATATTCATCTGCAAGGCGCTCTGTAAGCTGCGCCAGGACTGCGCGCATTCCGTCTATTGACTGTTCGGGTTTTGAAGCGGGCAGATGCGAGAATGCTTCCTGCAGCTTTGGCAGGGCTTCATTGAGGAGTTCGAGTGCCTGGTCCTGTTTCATGCGAATCAGCAACAGGATATCTGTTTCACTGCATCAGCCGAGAAATCCAACTCGCTTGTGCGACCCGTCACAGAAAGGTTTGTTCGCTGAAGCTCCGCAGCGGCAGAAGGCGGTTTTTTCCATCAGCGCAACCGTTTCACCTGAAGAATTCTTGATCGTCACGTTTCCTGTTGCGAGAAGCGGGCCATTCTGAGCAGGCGTAAACGATAACTTTCCGCCAGACTGAACAGAGTTTGCCGCTGTTTCGTAAGTCTTCGGTCCCTGATCCGTAAATCCGATGCGGTAGTGCGAGTCATCGCAGAAGGGCTTGTTCGCTGAAGCTCCGCAGCGGCAGAAAGCTGCGCGCGTCTCCGTAAGCACGCCATCGGCCAGGGCAATTTCGAGATCACCGCGAACGAGGACCGGGCCATTCGCTGTGATTGTGACGATATTTTCCGCATCCGGCTTTTCATTCAGCGCGGCATCTTTGGCGCGATAGTGCAGAGCCCCGGTTGGGCAGCGTTGAATCACGGTAGCCGTTCGCGCCGGGCTGTCTCCTTCAGGGTTTACCCACGGCCGGGCATCTTTCTGAAAGACCCCGGGAGCGCCGTGGATGCACTCTTCGGCGTGGAAGCAACGCGCCACGTCATAGAGAATCGAGATGTCACTGCCTTGGTATTCTCTGATTTTACTCATGGCGCCTCTAGCTCAGATAGATTTCGTCGATATAGCACCAGCGCCAGTTTTCGCCTTTCTCTGCGGACCGGATGATGGGATGCTGTGATGCGTGGAAGTGGGCGCGCGCATGGCGGTTCTTCGAAGAATCGCAGCAGCCGACGTGGCCGCACTCCATGCACATACGCAAATGCACCCAGGTGTCTCCGGTCTTGAGGCATTCTTCACAACCTTTGCTGCTGGGCTTCACATTTTTTTCATGGTCTTTTACGTGCGGACAGGTCGATTGCGCCATCATAGCCTCCGGTTTTTCTCAGCTTTGACATTGTGCTCCCAAACCAGGCAGCACGTCGAGGCTGGAGCTAACTGATAGTGTGGGCGAAGCCGCGCTTGGCCTGGATTTCGATGTAGACGTTGATGAGCGAAAGCGCGGCTGGCGTCACGCCGGGGATACGGCTTGCCTGTCCGATAGTCTGCGGGCGCACGCGGATGAGCTTTTCCTGCATCTCGCGTGAGAGGCCGCTGACGTTCTTGTAGTCGAACCACCCGGGGATCACGCGCTCTTCAGCCTTCTTCAGTTTTTCGATGGCTTTTTTCTGTTGGTCGAGATAGCCGGAGTATTTGATTTCAGTTTCAACGGATTTGAGCTCATTCCTAACCTGTGCCGATAAAACTGCAGATTCCTCCGCTGCGTCGCTTCGCGACACTTGCCGGGATGACAATTCCAGAGTGAACCAGCTTTCGAACAAGGGATCGGTCAGCTCTTCTCGGATGACTGGGAAGAGCTTTTCGATGGTGACTTCAGGACGCTTCAGAAGCTGCGCGTAGGTCTGTCCTGTAATGTTGCCCAGTTGCTCCGCTAGTTCGGGGAGAAGAGTTTGAAGGCGCTCTGGCTTCGCCTTCTTTGTGGCCAGCAGTTTTTCGAGCGCGACGGCACGGGCTTGTTTTGCTTCGTAGTCAGTCCAGGCTTCATCGTTGATGAGGCCGAGGCGACGGCCGTGAGGAGTCAGACGGCGGTCGGCATTGTCGATGCGTAAGTGCAGGCGGAACTCGGCGCGGGAGGTGAACATGCGGTACGGCTCGTTGGTGCCCTTGCTGATGAGGTCATCGATCAGGATGCCGGTGTAAGCCTCAGTGCGGTCGAGCGTGAAAGCCTTCTCGCCTTTGACGTAGAGAGCGGCGTTGATCCCGGCCATCAGGCCCTGGCAGGCGGCTTCTTCGTAGCCGGATGTACCATTGATCTGGCCTGCGAGGTAAAGTCCTTCAAATTTCTTCAGGCGCAGACTGCGGTCAAGCTCGGTCGGATCAATCGCGTCGTACTCGATGGCGTATCCGGGGCGCAGCATTTCGGCCTTTTCAAGGCCGGGAATGGAGTGAACGATCTGCCACTGCACCTCCATTGGCAGAGAGGTGGACATACCGTTGACGTAGACCTCGTGCGTGTTCAGTCCCTCGGGTTCGAGGAAGAACTGGTGCTGCTCTTTGTCCGGGAATTTGACTACTTTGTCTTCAATCGATGGGCAATAGCGGGGTCCGGTCGCCTTGATCTGGCCGGAGTACATGGGCGAACGATTCACGTTCTCGCGGATGAGACGCAGCGTCTCCGGTGTGGTGTAGGCGATGTGGCAGGAGATTTGCCGCTGCTTGAGCTCTTTCGTCCGGAAGCTGAAGGGCGTGGGATCGACGTCGCCGGGCTGCTCTTCGAACTTGCTCCAGTCGATAGTGCGGCCGTCGAGGCGTGGCGGCGTTCCAGTCTTCAGGCGGCATCCGCGCAAACCGAGACGTTTGAGCGCCTCGCCTAAGAGGACTGATGGTGGTTCACCGCTGCGGCCGGCGGGGTAGTTTTCTTCGCCGCAATGGATGAGGCCATTGAGGAAGGTTCCGGTGGTGATGACGACTGCGCCTGCGTGGACGATACGGGAGTCACGAAGTTTTACACCGATACATGGAGCAGACGCGCCTTCGGCGCCATTCTCGATAGCGCCAATTTCATGAGTTGCAGCGTCGCTCCCGTTGGTCGCTTTGGCTGGTGCAAAGATCACATCAGCCACTTCGGCTTGCTTGATGAAGAGATTGGGCTGCGATTCGAGAACTTCGCGCATTTTTACGCGATATTGCTGTTTGTCGCATTGAGCGCGCGGGGACCAGACTGCTGGGCCGCGCGAAGTATTGAGCAGCCGGAACTGGATGCCAACCGCGTCGGCGACTTCACCCATGATGCCGCCCAGAGCGTCAACTTCGCGGACAAGATGGCCCTTGGCGATGCCTCCGATGGCGGGGTTGCAGGACATCTGCGCGATGAGATCGAGGTTCAGCGTAAACAGAGCGGTGCGCAGACCCATGCGTGCCGCAGCCATGGCCGCTTCGCAGCCGGCATGTCCGGCTCCAACAACGACTACATCGTACTGTTCAGTGAATGGCATTCGAATCAGGGGGTTCCGCCGAAGTGCCCCATGTTTTTGTAAAGTCTTCTTTTAGATGGTTAGGAGTCTTCGTAGGATATCCAAATCGCGCAATTCGCGGAAAACTATACCCTTTCTTTTAGTTTAGCTGATTTTGCGGGGATTTCCGGCAAATTCCGGACTGCTCCAAATTCCTGAAATCGCGACGGTTCTGAAAAAAACGCAGCAGCCCTGAGCCGCCGCGGTTGATGCATCGAGATGCCCCATCCTTCGTGTCTTTTGAGAAAGGATGGGGCACCCAAGTCAGCTTGGGCCGATCCGCTAGAACTGGAAGCGGACAGCCAATTGCAGTTGACGGATGTTGTAAGCAAAGTTGCTGTTGTTTGTGCTCGTGATCTGGCTGAAAGGCACCGAGTATGGTGTGAGAGTGTTTCCTTCACCAATGGTGGCAGTGCCAACCGTGGTCATATTGTTGACTACGTTATATGCGGTAGTGTTGACGCTGGTCACGTTCTGACGGTTTGCGATGTTGAATGCCTCTCCAAGAAATTCAAGGCCATACTTATCTGCGAATTGGAGGCGCTTGGAGAGGCGTAAATCCAGCACATTGGTGCGGGGCTGCTGGAAGTTATTGTGGTTATAAACCGGAATGCGGTTTGTTCCGCCGGAACCGTTGTAAGATGCGGTGCTGATGATGCTCTCCACTGGCTGGCCCGGGGTGACGGTCAGCGTGCTGGAGGAGCCACTTGTGAACATTGAGTAAGGCAGGCCGGTCTGCATGGCAAAGCTGGGCGAAATCGCATAGTCGTTCACGAGATATCCCAGCCAGCCCTTAGCGCGCCACGGCGCAGTCCCTACGCCATAAACAACCAGGCGGTTGGGCACGTTCTGGTTCGAATTTCCGTAATCAAGGCGGATGTTGGTTGGATCGAAAAGAGCGGTTGCGCTGGCGCCCGTGGTGTTGTTTTCACCGTAATCGAGAGCGTGCGACCAGACATAGTTCGCGTTCAATTCAATATGGTGCGACATGCGGTGCTTGAACTGCGCGGCCATCGCCTGATAGTTCGAAGTCACACCGCTGAAGATGTCCGTAATGGAACCATAAGCAGGGTTTGGACGGAAGTTTTTCGAGCTTTGTACCCGGAAAAACGCATTGGTAGTAAAAGATGAGCCATTGCGAAGAGGTCCGATCTGGCCAGGATCATTAACCGTGAAGGTGACCTGCGTCGGTGCAGGCAGGTTGGTGTCGACAAAGTCAGGCAGGCGGCGTCCCCAGGAGCCCATCCAGCTAAGACTGAAGACGCTGCCCCAACCAAGATCCTGCTCGACGGTCAGGTCAGCCTGATGGATGAGAGGCAGCTTGAAGTTGGGATCGAAGTAATACGCATTGCCGCCGGCGCTGGCGATGGAAGATGTTCCGGTAAGCACCTGCGGGAAGCTGGGAGCGCCTGGGGTTGAGTTACTGAAAGAAACGGAAATCTGTCCAGCAGGCGCGCCGGTAGAAGAAAGTGCAGTGTAGATGGTCGAATTAATGGCGCGGGCAAAGAAGATGCCGTAGCCGCCGCGAAGAATCGTCTTGCCGCCGCCATAGATATCATAGGCGAAGCCGACACGAGGGCCGATGTTCGATTTATTGCTCGGCATCACGGATGTTTGAGGAAGGGCCGTGTTGGGAACGATCGGATTGGGAAATTGCTCGTATTCATAACGAACGCCGCCGGTGAGGCTGAGGCGCGGCGAGAACTTCCACTGGTCCTGAGCGAAGACTGAATAGTCTCCAGTTGTCATTTCAAAGCCGGGAGAGCCAAAGGCCTGCACATAGGTTGAGCCCCAGTGCAAAGCTTGTGAGGCAGTTGATGGGTTTTGAGCAAGATAAAGGTCGGCGAGATAGTTTCCGATGGGGGTCGAACCGTTGTAGGTGTATCCGC
>DATAQW010000169.1:0-4267 GCA_036264445.1 Pseudacidobacterium sp. | reverse complement strand
CTGAAACCAGCGCGCGCGCGGCGATTCTCAGCCGTATCCGTGCAACAAATGTGCGCGTGGATGCGGGCACGTGTGTTCCCGAATACCAGGGAATTGAGCGCAGCTATCAGCAAACAGCCAGCATGGATCGTGCGGAAATTTTACAGATGTTCACAGAACGCCTGCATGAGTATGATGCGCATGTTCATGAAGCAACAGCAGCTACGCTGGCGGCAACTATCGGTGAAGCGCTCAAAACAAACGGCCAGAAATCAGCAGTCATCGCAAGCGATTTTCCGCGTCAGCATCTTCCGGAAGGTTTTTTCTGGCAACAGGAATCCGCCGCAACTACAGACGAGCTCAACACGGCTGAGGGCGCAATCTGCTCGTCCGAGGTCGCTATCGCGCATACCGGAACGATCATCATCAAGGATGCGCGTGAGCTTTCATTGCTGCCCGACCGCCTGCTGTGTGTGGTCTACGATCATCAGGTGGTTGAGACAGTGCCTGAGGCCTTCGCGCGCCTGCAACAATTTGCGTCTGAGCCCCTGACTTTTATTTCCGGACCTTCGGCAACCGCCGACATTGAAATGACACGCATTCGCGGTGTTCATGGGCCGCGTTTTCTCGATGTAATTCTGGTCAAAAACTGAGCACCTTCCGGGCATTTAAGCGCGAAATTTAGGTCAAATTATGCTATTTTTGCGCCCAATGTGAGCGATCAGGCAGAGCTCCCACATGAATTGTTACAATTGTATTAATTTAATTGGCGATTTTTACCGCATCGCAGCATAGTCTGCTTGAGAGAGTTTCTCTATGAATCTTTATGTTATGCGTCACGCAAGCGCCGGTATACGGCGTGAAAACCCCCTCGTTGACGTAAAGCGCCCGCTCGATAAGGAAGGCAAGCAGCAATGCATTCTGGTGGGCAGTTTTTTGAATTCGCTAAGTGTGCAATTTGACCTGATTGCTTCGAGTCCGCTCAAACGCGCACTGCAGACGGCGTCGCTCGTTGGGACCGAAGTTGGATATGATCAGAAAATTCAGGTAACCGGTGCGCTCGCTCCAGAAGCGACAGGCGCAACTTTTCAGCAGTTTGTGACGAGCCTCGCAAACTATGAAAACGTGTTGATTGTGGGGCACAATCCCAGTCTTCCGCAGTTTCTTGGCTCGTTGATTACGAATCCTTCGCGCGCGAATATCCGTATGCGCAAAGGCGCTATAGCGCGAGTAGACTGCATACGACGGCCCGGTATGCTGAACTGGCTGGTTGATCCGCGCATTCTGCGCGGGGTTTACGCTAACGTAACGAAAAGATCTTTGCGGAAGACTTCGCGGAAGTAAGCTGCCTCTTTTCGCAATGACCACATCTCCAGCTCCGCCCCTGTGCGTCCGGGAAAAATCTCAAGCAGCACCTGCTTGGGATAGACACGGACTTTCACTCTGAGAACATCGCTGGCGCGGTCCTGATTGAGCGCAACAGCCAGGCGCAATAACACCACTGCGCGCCGCACGTGCTCATGTTCTTCGGGAGGAACCTGCCGGATGGTACGGCCCGTCGGCTCAGGACGGCTCTTGCCCAGATAACGGGCGATGGCCGACGTGATGACACGCTGGGTTGGGGTGAAGCCGAACATTTCTGAATTCGCTATCGTGTACTGCGCGTGCCGGTGATAGCCCTGGTAATTCATGAACTTGCCGATGTCACGCAGCATGGCGGCTGCTTCGAGCCATGTTAGATACTCACCCGGCAATTGATGCACGGCTTCAAGGTCGCGAAACAACTGCGCCGCATGCTGGCGTACCGGTTCAGCCTGCCTGGGATCGACTCCATATTTGCGGCAGGTTTCAAGCACAGCCTCCCAACGCTCGTGCTCAAACTGCTGGTGCGCGATGGCGCGGGGGTCCTGCTCGGCCAGCATCTGCGCGAGGATGCCGTCGCGCAATCCCATCGGTGAATAGCGGAAGCCGGGGAGTGCATAGGCTTCGAGCAGCTGGGCGAAGACGTGCGATCCGGCGACGATGATCTCCGAACGGCGCGGCCCGATGCCTTGAACGCCGGTGCGCTCGGCATTGTTCATTTTGGTGAGCTTTTCTGTCAGTTTGCGGACGCTTCGTGTTGGCGTGACGTCGTTTTTCGCGCCTTCCCGCAGTTTTCCGATAACGCGGCTTGCTTCAGAAAGCGCGGCTGCTGTGCCTGACGTTGCAATGACCGTTTGAACACGGGTTGGTTTGACACGGCGCTCAGCGCGGCGCAGTTCGCGGGCGATGAATTGCTTGAGGCGGGCAATGTCTTCTTTTGATGGCGGGTCGCTGTGCAGGAACTCCTCAGTCAGGCGGACAGCGCCGAGCGGAACGCTGATTGTCTCTTTGATGCGCTTGCGTTCGGAGAGTGAAATCTCGCAGCTTCCTCCGCCCACATCGATGAGAAGGCAGCGGCCGGCAACGCCGGGTTCATTATTCATGATGCCGCGATGAATGAGACGGCCTTCTTCGAGTCCGGAAATAATTTCGACGTCCCACCCGGTTTCATCGCGCACCCAGGCAAGAAAGGCGCGCGCGTTGCGGGCATCGCGCATGGCTGCCGTAGCAACGGCCCGGACCTTGTCTGCTCCGTGCATCTGCACTGCGCGTTGGAATCGCTTCAGCGCGCTGAGTGTGGCAGACATGGCCTCAGGAGAAACCAGTCCTGTTTCAAATACACTGCCACCCAGCCGCGTTACTTCGCGGTCTTCATGCAGGACTTTGAGACGGTGCTGAACGTCGCGTGCAATCTTCAGACGGCAGGAATTGGAACCGATGTCGATGGCGGCAAATGTCTGCATGCTTTTTAAGATGTGTTTAGAGGAAATCTTTGCTCTCGAAGAAAGATACACGATGTGCGTTAAGAATGAGGGCAGATGGAAGGATGAAGGTCAAATCCTAATTCCTAATCACTTCATTATTTCTTCGCCTTACATTTGATGCCGCTACCCATTCACCCATTAGCTTTCCGCGCAAACGGTCTACTGTTTTCATGGCGAGAGCATAATGACGGTCACGCTCAGCATCAAGGAGGGTGATCAGGTCACGGCCATCGTCATCCAGGGCAGTGCGGGCTTCTTCGGCGAGCACCAGCCAGTCATGCCAGTCTCCGATATCGTCCTGTAGTTTTTTTAGCGTTTTGCCTACTGCTTGCGCGTGCGGATCCTCAGCGACTGATTCGGCAATATAGCGCGCCTTTTTTGCTCCCTTGCGGAAGTCGTGCAGATTGCCGGTGTCCAGTTGGTGCATTTCATGTGCAAGACATGCAAAGGCGTCGAGCGCAACGATGGCTGCGCTGCGGGGGCGGCGTCGCGTTCGTGTGGCTTGAGCAATGGCTGATTCGAATGCGGCGGCTTCTTCGTCAAACCTCGAGAGCCACTTTGCGGTTTTTTTCTTGAGCGAAGCGGCATGGTGCTGGCGCGCGTGACGTAGCCATGCATCGAGATCATCGGCCTGACGCTCTATGGGAGTTCTTGGCTGTGTGGTTGCCGTAGATTCAACCACGTCTGTAGACGGTTGGGCGACATTACCTGCGCCATTGTTTCCCGAAGTCGCCTCGATATTTTTGTTTTGATCACTGATCTTTACCAGTTTGTGAAGCAGTTTGCGATGCACATCGAGGTCACGCGCAGCGGCGGCGGCGCGCCGCAGTTTCTTAAGCATGTTAAGCCAGCGGCCCGCGGGTTCGTTCAGTGAATCATCTCCGCGTTCGCGCAGCATAGATTCGACCATCGCCTGCACGCGGCGCGTGCCCGTGCGCAGATCATGCACCGGATCAATGTCGGGATTAGCGGCACACTTTTCCACATTGCTGCGCAGTGTCGCTGTGAGTTGCCGCAGGTGTTCGAGAGATGCGTCCATGATTTATAAATTCGTGTTATAACACCCCATCGCACGAAACTCACGCGCGATGGGGAACCGGTTCCACGAGCAACTCTTTATCAGTCGAAGAGAGAAGCACTTAACTGATATCCTAAAAGTTCGGAACGGTATTTAGAACTATCATGGCTGAATCAATCTTGCCTGGAATCGATCCTCGCAAACCTGCTCTTCTTTCATCCCCGGCCAAAAGCTGGGCGCTGCTTCTGCTGGTTTTTCTCGCAGTGCATTTTGCCGCGCTTTTTTCGCCTTCCTTATTAGACGACGCAGATGCCACCCACGCCAATGCCGCGATGCACATGGCGAAGGCCGGCGACTGGGTCACACTCTATGTGAATGGCATACGCTATCTGGAGAAGCCTCCGCTGCCATATTGGATGGTCGC
>DATAQW010000151.1:0-4803 GCA_036264445.1 Pseudacidobacterium sp. | reverse complement strand
CGAGCCGCTTCCAAACAGCAATAGCGATATTCTCTGTTGTCGGAATCGTCTTTTCAAACTCCGGAACTTCCTTGTTCAAGTGCCGGTGGTCATAGACACTCACAACCTCGCGATCCATTACATCTTTGAGCTGCTTCAGATCGACGACAAATCCCGATAGGGCATCCACATTACCGGCAACCGTCACTTCAAGTGTGTAGTTGTGCCCATGCCCATTCTTGTTGGCGCATTTGCCAAAAACGCGCTCATTTTCTCCCTGCGACCATACTTCGTTCCAGTAATAATGTGACGCAGAAAATTCTGCTTTCCTGGTTAATAAAATCATTTACCGACCACCCGCATACTCCCTACCCTTCCAGACTACGCGTTTTGTCACTGTATGGTCGAACCAGCTCTGCCACAGCAGCCAGATAAACAATGGCAGTCCAAATACGCTGAGCAGACAATCCTCGAAGGGAAAGTTCGACTTCATCACTCGGCGATAAAAACGCCACAATGTACGCACCCATACCAGCAGAATCAGCAGCCGGGCGGTGATCCATGGTGTCGTCACGCTGATCGGCCAGCGGAAATACCACGCCAGCACCGGCAAGCCGACAAGTAACAACACATCAAGCACCTTCCATGCAGCCGTCGTCAATGTATTCCCAAAGAGCAGCGCAAGATTCTTCGTCCATCCCTCGCACATTTGCCCAAAGCTGCGATACATGCGCGCGCCCACCGCATCGGGAGCATAACGGAAACGCAATCCCATCTTGCTTCGCTTCACCAGATAGGCAAGTTCAACGTCCTCCAGCACTGATTGCGCAACCGCCTCATGCCCGCCAATCTTGAAATAAGCATCGCGCTTTATCAGCAGAAATTGCCCGTTTGCCGCGGCCAGCCGCGATTCCGGATCAGAAACCTTCGCCGGCGGATATGCCAGCGCCAGTTCGCTAAAGACCAGAGGCATCAGAGCGCGCTGCCAGAATCCCGACACAATCTGCCGTGGCGAATACGAGAGCATTGCCACAGCATGTTTTTCTGCTTCGTGCAGAGCGTGCCGCAAGTCGCCAGGCTCATGCACTGTATCAGCATCCGTAAACAACAGCCACTCACCTTGCGCTTGTTTTGCAGCGGTCCAGATCGCATTGGCTTTCCCCGTCCATCCCTTCGGAGGAGCTGCGGCATTCAACATCTTGACTCCGGTAAAACCAGAAGCAATTTCCCGTGTGCGGTCAGTCGAACCATCATCGACGACAAGCAGTTCCCAATCGCGGCCCAATTTCCAGGTATCATCCGACTGAGTAACCAGCGACTCCAGGCACGTGCCCAGACAATCCTCTTCGTTTCGTGCGGGGATAATGACAGTCAGTTCCAAATCGGCTCCAACAGGTACAAGACCGTATTATAGAAATGTGAGGTTGATTCGAAATCTGACAGCAAGTCTGCTGACTTCCCTGCTCCTCGTTTTTGCCGGATGCGACCGTGGTTCACACCCCTCACAAGTTGCCACACTGGCTCCGGACTTCACGATCACTGACAGCACTGAAACTATCCGTCTTAGTGATTACCGCGGCAAAATCGTCGTGCTGAATTTCTGGGCCTCCTGGTGCGCTCCCTGCCTTGAGGAACTGCCGTCACTCATCAACTTGCAGAAGCAGATGCCGCAGATCGTCGTCCTCGGGGTGGACTTCAATGATGACTTAGCATCGTACCACCAGTTCCTCTCTGACAATCACGTCGACCTGTTGACTATCCATGATGAGTCCCAGGCCAGCAATTTCGCTTTTGGAACAAAGCGACCGCCTGAGACCTATATCATCGACCAGCGTGGCATGATTCGTCGGAAGTTCATCGGGCCGCAAAACTGGACCAGCCCCGAAATCACGAACTACCTGAAGAACCTATAAGAGTTCGCGATCTCGAAGCAGTCAACACATCAAAAACAGTTTGGCTGCCTCCAATCTCGAAGAGATGTGGGTAATACGTAGCGCGCTGTTATCATGATTTCATGACTACGATAGACGTTCTCTTTCGATACGAACAGCATCCAACCGAAGCCGCAATGTTGGCGCTCGGCAATATGGGCGAGGTTTACGGCATTCGCCGCATTCAGCTGAAAGAAGACGAAAAGACTATCCTTGTCGAATATGACGCAACGCGCCTGAATAAGGCCATCGTTGAGCAATTGCTGCGCCGCGCAGGAATCAACATCACCGAAGATATTTCTCTGGTTCCACCGCAGCCTGTCATTGAAACAGCAGTTACGCCGTCCCAGCTGAAGTAATCACCAGGTTTACATTACCGCTTTCACCAGCATATTCTGCGACAAGACAGCAGATGGGCTTCCGGTTTCAGCTATCAGCATCAGGCGATGATAAAACGTCCCTGTGTCCCAGATTACGCGCCTGACCAGGCTTTTCATTCCATGGACCACAGGTTTGTCCTCATAACAGGCAACTTTGCTGAACCCGATTGTGCGAAAAACCTGTCGTGCCGACGTCGGAGTAAAGGCCTGCTCATGAGTCATGTCGCCATAACGAATGCGCATGCCATATAGCCCTTCCGCGTTGGGCACATGAGCGATGCACATGCCGTTATGCTTTAATACCCGGCGAATCTCATCAAGAATGTGGAACAAGTCGTCTTTGATCAAGTGCTCCAGCACATCCATGACTAGTACCACATCGACGCACCCATCCTTTTCCTCGCTTAAGACCTCCTCAAGCGTGCCATGCCGAGCCTCAGAAATGCCTAACTGGTGCGCCAGTTCTACCTGTTCTTGTGAGATATCAATTCCGTAAATGTTTTTGTAGCCAGCCTGCGATAGAAAATACAAAAAAGCTCCATGCCCGCATCCCAGATCAAGAATTCTTACGCTCCGGTCATGTGGAAGGTGTTTCGCTATGATCGAGTTAATAAAGGCCTTTCGCGGACGAAACATCTCGTCGGCCGTATCCTTTACATCAGCAGCTGCCTGCTCACTGGAAATATAAGAGTTATAAAGCCTTGATTTCCATGATGCACCGTTACTGCTTGACATTTATCTCCACTCCCTTTTTCTCGACTGCAACAAATCAAATATGAAATTGTTTCGGTTCTCTGGCATGTGCAGACGAAATAGGTGCCCGAAAAGCTTTGTGGCCAATGTAATAGAAATACAAGTATTTTGCATTTCTGTTCAACGCATCGTTTGGGCGGTGCGCTTATTGCGTCATCATCGATAAATTGATATCTTAAAAAGAGTTCGCTGTCTTTTTTGCGCGCCCATAGCTCAGTTGGATAGAGCGATTGACTACGAATCAATAGGTCGGAGGTTCGAATCCTTCTGGGCGCGCCATAAAGTCACAGACCCCCCTCGAGAATCCCCACAAAACATCTTGACTTCCATATAGAACCGGAATCACAATACTTGCGGTCAGTTCCCACCTCGTCACTCCCCTAGCGGTGTGGAAGGTTCCGATCCACTGAATCAAGATTGACCTTGCGCGATAGGCAGGATCTTTCTCTGTAGATTTCAGTAATGCTGGGAGCAGCGCGACAATTCCTCCAGTTCTGGCGATGACTCCGGCAATGGAGCAGCGTATCTGTGACGCAAGCGGCGGAAGAAGACAAATCGCTCATTGAATCTGAGGAGCCCGACGCACAGCAGGAAAATGCGTCTGAGAAACCACAATCGCCCGAAGCAGCGCTCGTGGAAGCACTGCGCAAGTTTATCCACCGGGAGTCTGGAGAGCAGGAAGAAAAGCAGGCTTCGGGGAAGATTAGCGTCTTTCAGGCTGTGGTTCTTCTCGTGGTGGTTCTGGATATCGTACTTTTTTACGACCAGTTTAAGAACTGGTTCGATCATCCGCTTTTCGAGTTTGCTCTTAAAGTCCTACCCTGGCTGCTTGGAGCTACTGCGTTTGCATATTCCGACAAAGTGCGCGAATGGATACTTGCAAAATGCAAGAGCAAAATAGTGGCAGCGATAGCGATCCTGGTAGCCCTGCCCATGCTCATCATCCGGCAGCCCATATTTTCGCTCATCGTCCATGTCAAGGATCAGGTCAGCCTGGAACCCTACAAGGATGAGTCGGTCTCTGACAAAGACCAAAACCAAAACAAAGAGAAGCAACCACTTGTTCGGATCAGCCCAAGCTCGGACGACCCAGGAAACTATCGAGTCACACCTCCAGATCTTCGGAGTTCTTATCGCATTGTCGTTAAGGATGATACAAGCAAGAACTCTATGCCATTCAAACCTTACATAGGATGGCGCCGAGTCGTAATGGGCACTCTAGAAGGAATCTTTGGCCACCCCAGCCTGCAACTCGATCCCCTCTATCAGATTGCCACTACGTCAACCGGCGAGGCACACGCAAGCATTGAAGGACTATTTGGCAATGAATTCCTGGACAGAAGACTCCTTGATGAACTCGACTGCAAGGTTAAACCAGGGTCGAAAAATAAAGCGATCTTCTGCACTGTCAGAGACATGGATACCCTAAGCCTTCCCCCTGGTGAATATAAGCTCACGTTGTCCACCGATAAATGCACTGTTAGTATTCCTTCGCTCAAATTGTCCAGAAACGGTTGGAGCGTCTTAAACCCCATTCCTAAAGGGGTGAACGAAAACAAGGAGATCAATTTCGATAGCCTATGTTCCTAGGGAGAACAGCGCGGAAAGGAGGAGCAATGGCTATATCCATGCGAGCGACTGTTCTGTCAGCGGTGACTTTATTCGGGATATGCATGCAAGCCGCTGAACCGTTACATCCCGACAAATATCCGAAATTTGACGGTGCTCCGCCTTCCAGGATGTTCCCGCTTGTACAAGCA